>NZ_JAXCWE010000003.1:0-508803 GCF_034045265.1 Pedobacter sp. CFBP9032
AGTAGAAGAATCAGTTAAAGTTGTATCAGCACCTTCAGCTTTTTTTTCTGAGTTACAAGCAACAACTGATAAAGATAAAGCTAAAGCTAAGAAGCCTAATTTGAATGCATTTTTCATTTTTGAATTTTTTTAAGTAATTAATTTTCTTGTTAATGCCGCAAAGTTAAAAAGGTAACCCAACAATTTTTAAAAAAGTGAAAATATTTTTTAATCAGCTTTTTGGGTTACCGTTTGTATAGATGAGGTATTAAAGTCTGTTAGTGGCTGTAAATTTTTTTGTCTAATATTGGGTTACTATTTACCGAAAAATGTATTAACTAGTGAATAACAGTTTAAAGAGTTCAGTTCCAACGGATAGAGAGGTTATTTTGGGTATTCTAAATAACTCTGAAGATACACTTAACAAGTTGTACAAGGCTTATTTTGCGATGGTTTTGCAATTTATCCTGAATAATAATGGTGATGAGGACGATGCAAAAGATGTTTACCAGGAAGCGATAATTATTTTATATAACAAAATTAAGGAGGGTAACTTCGAGCTCAGCAGTAAACTTAAAACATATATTTATTCGGTTTGCCGGAGGATTTGGTTAAAAAAACTGAGTCAGAGTAGTAGAAAAACAGGCAATATAAATGATTATGAAGATGTGTTTGCTGTAGAAGAAGACGTAGAAGAGCATGAGGAAAAAGATTTGCAATTTGTAAAAATGCAATCGGCTCTTGATCATCTTGGCGAACCCTGTAAAACCATTATTCAAGATTTTTATATACATAGTTTATCCATGCAGGATATTTGCGAAAAGTTTGGGTACACCAACACTGATAATGCAAAAACACAGAAGTATAAGTGCCTGCAACGGTTAAAGAAAATATTTTTTCAACCATAATCATTGAAATGAGAAACGATTTGGAGTTAGATGCAATTATTGAAGATTATCTTTTAGGTAAACTTAATTTACAGGAAACCGAAGCTTTTGAACAGTTACGCCGCAATGATCCGACTGTAGATCATAAGGTGGTTTCACATAAATTCTTTATGGAATCTATGGAAATGTTTGCCGCGCAAATTCGTCTGAAAGAACAATTAAATAGTATTCACGCAGAGATAGATGTAGATAGTCTGGCTACTAAGCTTGGCCCTCATCCTTCACGTTTGGTGCAGTTATGGCGTGAACATAAGTCGGTAATTGCAGTTGCAGCTTCATTCCTAGTTTTATCGTTGGTTTCTGTTTATTCTATTCAGCATAACACTAAGCAAAAAGAACAGCTTGTTTTGTTGAGCAACCAGGTAAACAAAGCAATCAAAACCCAGAATAGTTTAATCAGGAAGATAAATAATACCAATGCAAGTCCTGGTAAACCTGCAGTTCAAAATAGCTTCGGTGGTACCGGCTTTGCCATTTCTACCAATGGTTATATCCTGACTAACTTGCATGTAATTAATGGTGCTGATTCTTTATATGTTCAAAATAACAAAGGTGAATCTTTTAAAGTAAAATCAATTTATACAGATCCTCAAAATGATATCGCAATCCTTAAAATAAGCGATAAAAATTTCAGTCATTTATCAGCCATTCCTTATTCTATCAGGAAGAATACCAGCAGTATTGGAGAAATAGTATATACTTTAGGTTATCCAAAAGATGATGCAGTTTTGGGTGAAGGGTATGTAAGCTCAAAAAATGGTTTTATTGGAGACACCACGCAATACCAGGTTTCAATTCCTGTTAATCCAGGAAACAGCGGTGGACCACTTTTAGATGCTAACGGTAATTTGGTTGGTATTATCAGCGGAAAGCCAGATCAGACAGAAGGCGCTGCATTTGCCATAAAATCTAAGTATATTTTGGAAGCTATGCGTGCTATCCCTCAGGATTCATTAGGTTCTAATAAACTTTCATCTACAAAGAAAAGCTTAATGTCTGGATTGAAACGTACAAAACAGATCGAGAAATTACAAGATTATGTATTCATGATTAAAGTTTATAATTAAATAACCCAAACAAATTAATATTTGAACCCCCTGTTGCGTAACTTCTTCAGGGGTTTTTTGTACAATTATAATTTCGATGTCTAAATGCAATATTAAATCTATGTATTTACTATAGTATTGATTAGATTTGTTTAAATCAACTTAAAATCAATATTATTATGAGCATAAGATTAGGCGATACCGCACCAAATTTTCAAGCGGAAACATCAATTGGAAAGATAGATTTTTATGAATATTTAGGAGATAGCTGGGGCGTTTTATTTTCTCATCCGGCAGATTATACGCCAGTTTGTACCACAGAACTTGGCCGGACTGCTGCTTTAAAAGGTGAGTTCGAAAAGCGTAATGTGAAAGTACTGGCTTTGAGTGTTGATTCAGCAGAATCACACAAAGGGTGGATCAATGATATCAATGAAACGCAAAATACATCGGTAGAATTCCCGATTATTGCAGATGCAGATAAAACGGTGGCAAATCTTTATGATATGATACATCCAAATGCGTCAGAAACACAAACAGTGCGATCTCTTTTTGTAATTAGCCCTGATAAAAAAGTGAAACTAACCATTACTTATCCAGCATCTACCGGAAGAAATTTTAATGAAGTATTAAGGGTTATTGATTCTTTACAACTTACTGCTCAATATACGGTTGCCACGCCGGCCGATTGGAAAGATGGTGAAGATGTAATCGTAATTAATAGTATTAAAACAGAAGATATTCCTGATAAATTTCCAAAAGGACACAAAGTTATCAAGCCATATCTGCGTACTACGCCACAGCCGAACAAATAAATACTGATTTTTAGATAAATACGCAACATTATCGTTAACAAAGGATCGTTTTGGTCTTGTTGTACCCGTATTTATTATATTTGATTGTCTTGTTCGAAGATTGACGCTTAATAAGTAATTATTTTTTAAGTCTTTTAAGAAAATGAAGAACAAGATCTAAAGAATTATTTATTTATTGTTATTTTTTATTTTTATGGCGACTGGAAAAGTTAAGTGGTTTAATACTCAAAAAGGTTTTGGATTTATATTACAAGAAGATAATACCGATTTATTTGTTCATTTTAAAGATGTATTGGGTGGGATTGATGGCATCCAAGAAGGAGATCGGGTAGAATTTGAGGTAGCCGATGGTAAAAAAGGGCTGCAGGCAATCAACGTTAAAAAGATTAGCTAATTAACCGTTAAACAGAAAGAGCCCTTCTCCATGAAAGGCTCTTTTATTTTACATTTAAATCTGGAATAAAGATCCGATCCATTATTAAATCATGCTGGTTTATCATCAATAGTGTTGAATGATTGATGCTTTGATAATAATATTATCGCCATTGGCTACTTTAGTAAAGATGAAAAAAAGATCGTGATTGGGTGTAATTTTATATTTTTTGACTAAATCTTCCGGTTTTGCCGGATAATTTCTTACCAAAACATTGCCAGTTAAATTATTCACCTTTTTTAAGTCGGCGGCAGTTAACTGATCTTTGATTTCGAAAATTCTTCCAGGAAAATCTTTATTAATCTTTTTACTGCCATACAGTTGTGTCTGCGGATGTAATTTTACCAATTGATACCTGACCGCAATCAGATTAAAGGCGCCGGATTTGAGTAATGCTGCATCTGGCTCGTATAGATATAGTACATCCGAAAGATCATTAATGAATATTGCATCAACATTACTTTTAGCTTTTTCAAAGATAAAAGCTTTTTCCTTTTCATTTAATGATACCGCTGTAATTTCCGGATGACCAGAAAAGCGCTTGTCAATAATCCAAAGTAGCTCTTTACATTCATTTTTGACGCTCACAATGTGTATTTCACTTACGCATTTTAATTCACTCAATCCTGCAGTTATATCTAAGAGGGGAGCAGTTTTAATGATAATCCTTTCCGATTTTTGCAATAATAAATCCAGGTTAGCCGTAACATCTGGCGTGCAGTCTTTCAACATAAAAACTTTTCCTTTATTGGCTCTGCGCGCAGGGTCTACATAAATCGTGTCATATTGTTGTGTGCCATTATCAATAAATTCGATGCCATCAACAGCTTCGAAATGAATAGAAGATGAACCGAGTTTTTTCGCATTATGTCTTGCTATCTCTGAAAGCTCCGGGTTAATTTCACAATGGGTTACCGCAGGAACCTGCTTAGCAAAATAATAAGCATCAATGCCAAAGCCTCCTGTCAGATCAATAAGTGTATTACCAATTGCTAATTTTGATTTATACTGTGCTGTAGTTTCTGAGGAGGTTTGTTCGATAGATAAAGCAGGCGGATAATAAATGTCTGGTGTTTGATACCAGGTAGGCAGTTTCTTTTCGGATTTTTTTTTACTAAGTATCTGTCCGGCTAATTCCGCTGACGTTACCCCTTCGAATTTACTTTTAGCCAAAGCAATCTGATTTACATCTGCATTTAAGTTTGCGTTGATGTAATCTTGGACGGATTTCGCTAAAAGTTCGAGGTTCATTTTTAGAATCGGGTAATTAGTATTGGGTAATTAGTATCAAGTATTTAGTATCGGGTATTTAGTATCAAGTATATAGTATCAGGTATTTAGTATCAGAGTGGACTTATTGCTGAATTCCTAATTCAATTTGTTACCTATTTATTTTTCATTACCATCTGGCAGGTATGGCGGCTTTTCACCTCAAGTAAAATATCTTTATCTACCGTTACCCGATCAATAGTGCTTTGGTTATAATACCTGATGGTTACTAACTCCAGGTTTTTGTTATATTTAACATTAAACTCTGTTGAAAGGTCTTTGATTAATTGCGCTATCCTTTCTGATTGATCATCAACGCTCACCGAAAAGCTGATGGCCGAGTTCAACATGGTATTAATCTTAATTTTATGCTTGTGAAAAAGTTCGAAGATGTTACTTAGATTTTCTTCAATAATAAATGAATAGTCTTTTGGAAAAATAGAAATTAAAGCTTGATTAACCTTAAAGATAAAAGAAGGAATAGGAAGTGGATTATTGTCTTTCGTAATGGCTGTTCCAACACCCTCTGGCTGAATAAATGAGCGTACAAATAACGGAATGCCTTTATTTTGCAATGGTTTTATCGTTTTAGGATGAATCACCGTTGCTCCATAATAAGTGAGTTCAATAGCATCGTGATAGGAAAGCTGGGCAATTTTTTCCGTTTCATCGAACCATTTTGGATCGGCATTGAGTACGCCTGGAACGTCTTTCCAGATGGTTAGCGCTACAGCGTCCAGGCAGGAGGCAAAGATAGCAGCAGAGTAATCTGAGCCTTCTCTACCCAAAGTTGTAGTATAATTTTCGCTCGTGCCACCAATGAAGCCCTGAGTAACGATAATGTAATTATTAAGGAGAGGTACTAAATCGCGTTGAATGATTTGACTGGTTTTAGTCCAGTCTACTTTTCCTTCCCGATAAGTATTATCTGTCTGAATAAAATTTCTGGCATCGGCCCATAATGCTTTGTTATTATTTTCATTTAACCAGGCCGCTACAATTTTAGTGGAAATCACTTCACCAATAGATACAATCTGGTCATAGATATAATCAGCGTCATTATCAGGCTCATCCTCAATTAACCAATCGATCTCTACAAAAGTATTGGCAACATCATCATAAACAGAATTGGATTTACCCTCAAAAAGTTCCTCGATGATGTGAAAATGAAAGTGTTTTATTTCGTCGAAAATGGCATGGGTTTCCTCACTGCCATTTAAATAGGCATGTGTTAATTCTTCCAGCTTATTTGTTATTTTTCCCATGGCAGAAACCACCACCAGCAATTTACCATTTTGGTAATCGCGTACAATATTGCAAAGGTTTTTTACGCCAGCCGCATCTTTTACAGATGCGCCTCCAAACTTAAAAATATCCATATTAAATCCCCTTAACCTGATCTGTAGAAAGTGCCGCATTTAACCAGCCACTTTCTAAAGATGCATGGTATTTATTGTAAAAGTTAATCGCTGGTTCGTTCCAGTCTAACACCTGCCAAACCATTCCATTAAAATTACCATTCTTAGCTTCATCAATAACCTTTTCAAAAAGAAATTTACCAATGCCCTGGCCTCTGAAAGCTTCAGTAACGAAAAAATCTTCCAAATATATGCGCGAGCCTTTCCAGGTAGAGTAACGGGTGTAGTATAAAGCGAAGCCTATAATTTTTCCATCCACCTCAGCTACGAAAGCCTTCCAAACCGGGTTTTCACCAAATCCAGCTTCAATAAAGTGATCCAGGGTTACAGTAACTTCCTCTGGTGCACGTTCGTAGACAGCCAGTTCGTTAATCAGCTCAAGAATCCTCGGACAGTCTATGGCTTTTGCAGTTCTGATATTTAAATTCATTAAAGATTATCTGATGTATTTTTAAAATGTTTGATGGTGCGCTTTCCAAAAATACTACTTCCAATACGTACCATGGTACTTCCTTCTTCAATCGCTATTTTGTAATCGGCACTCATGCCTGTAGAAATTTCTTTAAAAGAATCTTCTTTCGGAAAAAAGCTTGCCTTAATGCCATCAAAAAATACTTTCAATTCGTTAAATTCAATGGTGATTTGCTTTTCATTTTTGGTATTCGTTGCTATTCCCATTAAACCAACAATCCTAATGTTTTTCAGTTCGGCAAATTCGCCTGAGCGAAGTAATTCAATGGCTTCATCATGAGCCAAACCAAATTTAGTTTCTTCGTCGGCAATATAGATCTGCAATAAACAATCTATTATGCGTTTATTTTTTAGTGCCTGTTTGTTAATTTCCTGAAGTAGCTTCAAGCTGTCCACACCATGAATCATGCTCACGAACGGAGCAATATATTTTGCTTTATTGCTTTGTAAATGGCCTATTAAATGCCATTCAATATCCTGAGGTAATTGTGCCTGCTTCTCGACCATCTCCTGCACTACATTTTCGCCAAAAATACGCTGACCAGCATTGTAAGCTTCCAGTATCGTATCGGCAGATTGTGTTTTTGAAACGGCGATCAGTTTGACGCCATCAGCCTCCACTTCGTTTTTATATTGTTTAAGATTATCAGCTATGCTCATTTATAACTATTTTTGGGTAAAATTAACAACCTTGCCGCAATTTGGGCAAAAAATAATATTTTAATTGAGCATGAAAAGATTAATTTGGGGTTTAGTGGTGGTGGTTCTGGCTTTTGGCTGCAAGTCGAAAACACCAGATGGCATCATTGATATCACCAGAATGGAAGGGATCTTATTTGATATTCATGTAGTGGATGGCTATATTTCTACCATTTATGTTCCAGATTCTGCCAGGAAAGTTGCCTCCGCTTATTATAAGGGCATTTATAAAAAGTTCGATACCGATTCTGCAGAATATACCCGGAGTTTAAATTATTATTATCAGAATCCTGAAAAGTTGCAAGAAATGTACAAAGTGATTTCTACTCGTTTAGATAAGCAAAAAGCCAATATTAAAGTGGCTGATTCCCTGTTGCAGAAAAAGAGATTCAAAACAGATTCACTTAAAATAATTAAAAAATTCAAAGCAGATTCTTTATCCATTAGAAAAAAGATGAAAACTGATTCTTTATCTAAGGTGAAAGCCGATGCACAAATTAAAAAGAAAAAAGCACAGGCTGATTCGATTTTAAATACCAGAAAAAATGGTGATTTAAGACCGTTATCAGTAGCAGTACAATAATATGTTATATCCCGAAAATTGTTTAGAACGTTTAGGTTTTGTAGAGATAAGGCAACTTATTAGCAAGCATTGTTTGAGTCCGATGGGGCAGGCGATGGTGCAAAAGATGCAGGTGATGAATCGTTTTGATCAGATCGATAAATTTTTACGTCAAACTAACGAGTTTAAAAGCATCCTGCAGAACCAGGAGCCACTACAAATTAATTCCTTTTTTGATATTAAATCTCTGGTTGATAAGATCAGGGTAGAAGGCACTTATCTTCAGGAAGATGAATGGTTTCATGTGTACACTTCTCTGCAAACTGTTTTTTCTGTTTTGCGGTTTTTTGAAGAGCGGGCGGAGGTTTATCCAACCCTGGAAGCACTTTTTGAACATTTACCCATTGAAAAAAATATCCTCAGGAAAATAGAAACGGTGATTGATCCTAAGGGAAAAATAAAGCTGAATGCTTCGAAAGAATTACAAGAAATTACCTCTTCAATTTCTCGTGCCGAGCAGGATGTGCGGAAGCGCATGGATTCGATTTATAAACAAGCCATTGCCAATAACTGGGTAGCCGATGGAAGTTTAACTATTCGGGATGGCAGAATGTGTATTCCGGTGTTGGCTGAAAATAAACGCAAATTGAAAGGTTTCGTTCATGATGAGTCGGCTACGGGGCAAACCGTTTACATTGAGCCAGAAGAAGTGTTTACGCTAAACAATAAGCTTCGCGATTTAGAATTTGATAAACGAAGAGAAATTATTAAAATTTTAATAGCACTTACTGATGATTTGCGTCCTTATTCACCTTTACTGCTTTCCTATCATGGCTTTTTAACCAAACTGGATTTTGTACGGGCGAAGGCTTTATTTGCTTTAGATATCGAGGCAGAAATGCCTGGTTTACTGAAAGAACCGAAGACAAAGCTAATCAATGCAAGGCATCCTTTACTGGCACTTTCTTTTGCAGCAGAAAAGAAAACCGTTACTCCACTCAATATTCATATCGATGCAGAAACCCGTGTTGTTTTAGTTTCCGGACCAAATGCAGGCGGTAAATCTGTTTGCATGAAAACAGTGGGTTTACTCCAAATTATGTTGCAAACAGGATTATTAATTCCGGTTGATGCGAATAGTGAGGTTGGTGTTTTTGAAAATATCTTTGCAGATATTGGTGATGATCAATCCATAGAAAGTGATTTGAGTACCTACAGTGCCCATTTAAAAAAGATGCGTTATTTCGTAGAGCATGCTTCTCCAAAAACAATGGTTTTGATTGATGAATTTGGTACAGGTACCGATCCTCAATTTGGCGGACCGATGGCAGAAGCGGTTCTGGAAGTGTTGAACAACAAAAAAGTTCGTGGCGTAATTACCACTCACTATTCTAACTTAAAACTATTTGCAGGGAATACGCCCGGTTTAGAAAACGCATCTATGCTTTTTGATAATGCAAAGATGAAGCCGCTTTACATTCTGGAAATGGGTAAACCCGGAAGTTCTTATGCTTTTGAAATTGCGCAGAATATCGGACTCCCGAAAGAAGTTATTCAGTTGGCGAGAGAAAAGACGGGTTCAAACCAGAACCGTGTGGATACGATGCTTGTGGATCTGGAGCGTGATAAAAAGAACGTTTATGATGCAAAGGTAAGTTTAGCCAATCAACAGAATAAGGCTAAAAACTTAATTGCGGAGAATGAAAAGCTAAGAGAATTTTTAGACGAAAATAGGCGGATTTTAATTAAGGAGGCTAAGCAGGAGGCACAAAACATTATTAAAAATGCCAATAAGCTGGTCGAAAATACCATTGCTGAGATTAAAGAAAAACAAGCAGATAAAGCCATTACAAAAGAACTTCGTCAGAATTTGCAGCAAGAACTTATTAAAAATACAGTGCCAAAAGAGCGGCCTAAGCCTGCGCCAATAGTGGTTGGTGGAGAGATTGCAATTGGCGACTGGGTAAAGTTTACTGATAGTGAAACCACTGGAGTTGTGATGGAAATTAACCGCAATGAATTGATTTTAGCCATTGGCGATTTACGTTCTACAGTTAAAAAGAATCGTGTACAGCGGATTAGTAATAAAGAGGCGAAGAAAGTAGTACAAAGCATTGGAAGTTCATTCGCAGGACGAATGAATGATGCTGTTTCAGGTTTCCGGGCAGAATTAGACTTGAGAGGTAAACGTACTGAAGATGCTTTGTTTGAAGTAGAAAAATACCTGGATAAAGCTATTATGTTAGGCTTTCCGTCTATAAAACTTATTCACGGTAAAGGTGATGGGATTTTAAGAAAAATGATCAGAGAATACCTTCGGAAATATAGCCAGGTAAATAGGATGGAAGACGAACATGCGGATAGAGGCGGAGACGGAATTACCTATGTGTATTTGAATTAGAGAAGTAGAAAGGGAAATAGGAAATTGCGAAAAGAGAAATAGATTGGGACGTTATAAACGAAGGATGTTATACGCAAAATAGTTAGGGAAATACTTTATTGTATTAAAACGAATAATGTTAAACGACTAAGAAAATAGATTCATTAAACGAATAACGTTAAACGGTACTTAGGCGAAATACCCAACAGCTTTACTTCTTCTTATCTCCAGGACACTTCTTACAACGCTTCCCTTTTTTATATTTTTCACAACACTTTTTGTGTTCAGCGGTACAGCTGAAAATAAACCCCATTCCTTTTTGAAATTCAGGATCGGTAGGGATAATCATTGTTTTGTCTTCGTCTCTCTCGTAAATCATTGCTAGGCAAAGGTAAGTGTTGTTTAGATTAATTCCAATTTAATGTTATTCTAAAAAGATTTAAAAGCAAATGTTTGTTTAATATCTAAAGGCATTTACTAAATTAGCGAACTAACCAAAAATTCGTAAAATGATAAATAAAGTGGTATCAGGCGCTGAAGAGGCGATCAAAGATATTTCAGATGGCGCTACAATTATGCTTGGCGGTTTCGGGCTTTGTGGTATTCCGGAAAACTGCATCAATGCCTTAGTAGAAAAAAAAGTAAAAAACTTAACCTGCATATCCAATAATGCTGGTGTAGATGATTTTGGTATTGGTTTGCTGTTAAAGCAACATCAGGTGAAGAAAATGATTTCTTCTTATGTTGGTGAAAATGCTGAGTTTGAAAGACAGTTGTTGAGCGGAGAACTGGAAGTTGATCTCATTCCGCAGGGAACACTCGCAACCCGCTGTATGGCTGCAGGATATGGTATGCCAGCAATTTTTACACCAGCAGGTGTGGGAACCGAGGTTGCTGAAGGTAAAGAAATTCGAAATTTTGATGGGAAGGATTATCTGCTGGAATATGCATTCGATGCAGATTTTGCCATTGTAAAAGCCTGGAAAGGCGATGCTGCAGGTAATTTGGTATTCCGGTCGACCAGTAGAAACTTTAATCCGGTAATGGCAATGGCCGGAAAAATTACTATTGCTGAAGTTGAAGAGTTAGTGGCCGTTGGAGCATTAGATCCAGATCATATTCATACACCAGGAATTTACGTTCATCGCATCTTTCAGGGCAAGGATTATGAAAAAAGAATTGAACAGCGAACTGTTCGTGTGAAGCCTTAAGGCCTGCATTCGCACCATCCATTCATTCATTCAATCAATCAATCATTCACTCATTCAATCAATCAGTCACCCATTCGATCCCTCAAAATCATTTTATGCCATTATCTAAAGAAGAAATAGCGAAACGCATCGCAAAAGAAATAAAAGACGGTTATTATGTAAACCTTGGAATAGGAATTCCCACCCTGGTGGCTAACTATATTCCTAAAAACATAAATGTTGTACTACAATCAGAAAATGGCTTGTTAGGCATGGGGCCTTTTCCTTTTGAAGGGGAAGAAGATGCCGATTTAATCAATGCCGGAAAACAAACCATCACCACCCTTCCTGGTTCATCTATCTTTGATTCGGCCATGAGTTTTGGGATGATAAGGGCACAGAAGGTAGATCTGACTATATTAGGTGCAATGGAAGTTTCAGAAAACGGAGATATAGCCAATTGGAAAATCCCGGGCAAAATGGTGAAAGGAATGGGTGGCGCCATGGATTTGGTGGCCTCCGCTAAAAATATCATTGTAGCCATGCAACATGTCAACAAAGCTGGCGAAAGCAAATTATTAAGTAAATGTACACTGCCGTTAACGGGGGTAAAATGTATTAAAAAGATCGTTACCGAAATAGCAGTACTTGCTGTTTTGCCTGAGGGTGGCTTTCAGTTGCTAGAACGGGCACCGGGAGTGAGTATTGAATTTATTCAACAATCTACTGCAGGTAAATTGATTGTAGAAGGGGAAATTCCGGAAATGAATTTTGATTAAATTAATTTCTTCTAAACGAGAAAAGGATAGCAGAAGCTATCCTTTTCTCGTTTAATATATGTTTACCAAAATATTGTTCCGGAGATCATTTGAAATGTCTTCCGTAATGGCAATTAATTCATCTGGTTCGTTAGTGTTGTTCATCACCACCTTATCGCAATTATCTCTATAAGGTAAAAGATATTCCTTATAGGCAGGTACAACATGATTATGCCACTTGTAGATCACATCTTCTTCAGGATAACCACGTTCTAGGCCATCACGTTTAACACGACGGTCTAACGCAACCTGTTCGTCGGCATCAACAAAAATAGTATGGTCTAACAAGGCGGCAATTTCTTGAAAGTGAAGAATAAAAAGACCTTCTACAATAATAATTGGAGCAGATTTAATTTCTAAAATCTTAACCACTGCAAGTGGGTTATTGAAACTATATTCCTTTTTATACACCACCTCGCCATTCAGCAACTGCTTAATATCTTTCAGAAATTGTTCGCTATCTATGGTAGACGGGAGATCAAAATTATAGAGTTTATTTTCTTCCTGTGTCATGTCTCCTGCCGGGATGTAATAATCATCCTGGGAAACCAGTGTTACTTCATCTTGTTTAAAATGGTGAAGAAAGCAGTTCAAAAAAAAAGTTTTACCAGATCCGCTACCGCCGGCAATACCAATCACAAAGGGTTTTTTGTTTAAACTCATTGAGCACTATAGGTTAAATTACATAAAAATCGCTTGTCTAAAGCACCTAATGAATCGGCAACAGCTTTAGTCATTACAATGATAACATCTTTTGTCGACTCGTTCTCTGTAAATTTACCAACAACCTTGGCGAAGGTGGTACGATTTGTCATTGGGTTCGTTAATTTAATTACACGTCCAACAGGTGCACTGCGGTGTAAAACTAACATTTTGGTGCCATCTAAATCAGCATCAGCAATCCATATGGCGGTGCCTTTTTCTTCAATCTGGCTCAAACCATAAACACTCGGATCGCGACGAAGTTTCGGATCTTTCACCATCGTGCTATCTGGTTCATTTTCCTGCTCCTCTTTAGACAAGTCATTAACTGATCTTGGCTGTGGCGGTCTAGGGATGATTAATTTCTGATCAGTTTTAATGGTATTTTCATCCATTTTATTTGCTGATCTGATTTGATAAGCGGTAATATTATATTTTTTAGCAATAGTAAAAATGGTTTCACCGTCAGATACGGTATGGATAAAGCTTTCATCTTTCGATGCAGGCGCCGGTTTAGCTGTTTGTTCGGCTTGTTTTTCCTTTGGAACCTGAACTTCGGTAACAATTCCACCTGGAACCTTCAAAACCTGGCCTATGGTAATGGCATTATCTGGTAAGTTGTTTAACTTTCTCAACTGGTAGGCTGTAACACCATACTGTTTAGCAACAGTAAAAATGGTTTCGTTTCTTAGTACAGTATGCGTTCCAGATGCATCTGGAGCTTTTGCCGTATCGGTATTTGCCGGCGTTTGTTCTGAAACACTCACTACCTTGTTTTCTTCTACGTTTTTAGTAGCAGGGATTTTTAACTTCTGTCCGATACGGAGATTATTTCCCGATAGGTTATTGGCTTTTTTAACTTCCTCTACGGTGGTACCATATTTCTCAGCAATTTTACCTAAAAATTCTTTTGACGCTACCGTATGTTCGATCATGGTTGGATCTGTTGCAACTGCAGGAGTTTGTTGAGGCGCCACAACTGGTGTTTCTGGCTTTGCCGTTTGTGTAGGTACGGTCGGAGCATCTGCTACGGTCGTATTTTTTGAAGCAATTTTAAGCACCTGGCCAATGCTCAGATTATTGCCTTTGAGATTGTTCAGTTTTTTAATTTCGTTAACGGTTGTACCGTATTTTTCTGCAATGGCATTTAAATTATCCTTTGCTTTAACGGTATATTCAATTATGCCGCCATCTGTAATAGTGGAAACAGTGGGAGTGCCAGGAGTTGATCCCCAGGGAAGATTAGTAGGAATTTTAATGATTACCCCAATTTGCAGATACTTGTTTTCGTTGAAAGCCATGATATCTTTTGGAGATACATTGTACCTTCTTCCAACAGAATAATAAGTGTCTTTGGCTACAATTTGATGAACAATAAGTTTTTTGCCATTATTATTTTCTACGCCGATAGAGTCTCTCGCTGTGTTGGCTTTCGCATTTGCAATATTTAAAGCAAATAGAACAACAGCAGATAAATATATTTTGTGCATTTATTTTTTATAAATTTCTAAGTCAAATTAAGCAATTATACGAATAATATTATTAAACATATCCAGATTCTGGAGGCAACATCAACTGAGGAGATCTTTCTTTAAAGTTGCTTTTTAATCTATATAATTCATTCACAATTACTTGTAAAGGCATTAATTGCTATGGTATTGATTAATAAACGCACTAATAAATAAGGTATTGCATGGATGCAGGTTTAGATTAAAACTTTTATAAAACTTGTTTGTTACGTTCACATTAAAACAATAATAAATACTGTAATAAAATGGACGCTAAAGAAATAAGCTTAAACGAAAAAGAGGTTAAACCGGTAGTTGATCTTTTAAATGATTATTTGGCTAATTATCATATTCATTACCAGAAATTAAGGGGATGCCATTGGAATATCAAAGGACAAAACTTTTTTACGCTTCACGTAAAGTTCGAAGAATTATATACTAATGCACAATTAACAATTGATGAAATTGCAGAACGTGTGCTTACGTTAGGGAAACCGCCACATAGCCGTTTTGCAGATTATATTAAGGAATCGCAAATTAAGGAAATTGATACCATCGGCATGAAGGATCTTGATATGGTTGATGCCCTCCTTGATGATATGGCGAAATTAATAGAAATCGAAAGAGCGCTTTTAGAAGCAACTGATGAAGCCGGAGATGATGGGTCTAACGATATGGTGAACCGTTTCATGCAGTTTAAAGAGAAAAACACATGGATGTTGCGTTCTTTTGCTGGAAAAAAATAACACTATAATTAATGTAAAAGCCTCAGGTAAATTGATTTTATAAAATCTGTTTATCTGAGGTTTTTTGTTTTTCCAAAATTCTAAATATTTATCTTTGGACATGGCGTACAAAAGTTTAGCAGAATGTGTATCAGATCTTGAAAAAAATGGTCATTTAATCAGGATAAAAGAGGAGGTAGATCCTCATCTGGAAATGGCTGCTATTCACCTGAGGGTTTACGAAAATCAGGGGCCGGCAATATTGTTTGAAAAAATTAAGGGAAGTCCTTTTCCTGCAGTTTCAAATTTATTTGGTACGTTGGAGCGCTCTAAATTTATTTTTAGAGATACTTTGCCCAAAGTACAGCAACTGGTTTCCCTGCGGAATGATCCAATGAAAGCATTGAAAAATCCTTTTAAATATGCAGGTTCGGCCATGTCTGCTTTATCAGCGCTGCCAATGAAAACGCCGGCTGCCAAAAATAAGTTTTTAAAAACCACAATAAGTGCCTTGCCGCAGGTTGTTAACTGGCCAATGGACGGAGGGCCATTTGTAACGATGCCGCAAGTGTATACGGAAGATGTGGAAAAACCTGGAATCCTGAATGCAAACCTGGGAATGTACCGTATTCAGTTAGCTGGTAATGATTATATAAAGGATCAGGAAATAGGTCTACATTATCAGATTCATAGGGGAATTGGCGTTCATCAATCGAAAGCTAATAAGCTCGGACAGCCCTTAAAGGTGAGTATCTTTGTAGGTGGTCCGCCTTCGCATCCTTTGGCTGCGGTAATGCCTTTACCAGAAGGTTTATCTGAAATGACGTTTGCAGGTGCGCTGGGCGATCGCAGATTTCGTTATTTTTATGATGATGAAGGTTTTTGTATATCGGCAGATGCTGATTTTATCATCACGGGAACGGTTTACCCGAATGAAAATAAAGCTGAAGGGCCTTTTGGCGATCATTTAGGCTATTATAGTCTAACCCATCCTTTCCCTTTGATGAAAGTGCATAACGTTTATCATAAAAAAGACGCCATCTGGTCGTTCACGGTTGTTGGCCGTCCACCCCAGGAAGATACCAGTTTTGGGGCATTAATTCATGAAATTACCGGTTCTGCTATTCCACAAGAAATTCATGGTTTGAAAGAAGTTCATGCGGTTGATGCAGCTGGCGTTCATCCACTTCTTTTCGCCATTGGCAGTGAGCGGTATACACCTTATTTAAAAGAAAGAAGACCACAGGAAATTTTAACTATTGCCAATCATATTTTAGGTAAAAATCAACTTAGCCTTGCCAAGTATGTTTTCATCACTGCGCGGGAAGATGATGAAAAGTTAAGTACACATCATATACAAGAATTTTTGACTCACATTTTAGAGCGAATAGATTTAACCCGAGATGTACATTTTTATACGAACACTACAATTGATACTTTAGATTATAGTGGGGATGGTTTAAATAGTGGCTCGAAGGTAGTAATTGCCGCTGCAGGCGAAAAAAAACGCGAGCTTTGGGATAAAATCCCTGCTGATCTTAAACTCGGAGATGGTTGTTATACCTCAAAAATTGCTATCCCGGGCGTGTTGGTTTTGGAGTGCGATAAGTACATCAGCGTGGAAAAAACGGCAGCTGAAATCGCAGCACTAAACATTTCTTTAATTGATCAGGATCTTCAAGGTTTGCCTTTCATAGTGATTGCAGATGATGCCGAATTTACGGCAGCCACTATCGATAACTTAGTTTGGGTGACTTTTACAAGGAGTAATCCGGCGGCAGATATTTATGGCGTAAATGATTTTACTATCAATAAACATTGGGGATGCAAAGGCTCGTTAATTATTGATGCCAGGAAAAAACCACACCATGCACCGGAATTGATTAAAGATAGCAACGTTGAGCAAAAAGTTAATGAATTAGGAAAGCAAGGCCAGGCGCTTTATGGTGTGATTTAATTGATTAATCGGAAAAAAATTTCGAATTTTAAGCATACTACCCATTATGCTTTCAAAATTCATTTCTATTTGTTGCTTTCTTTTTTGTAGTGGTTTTGTGCTGGCACAAAACCAGGAGCTGGATAGTGTAGCTTACAACCTGCAGCGATATAACCTGAATACACCTCGGTCAAGTCTGTTTATTCATTTTGACAAAAATATCTACACCAATAATGATCAGGTTTGGTTTACAGGCTATTTGCTTAATACCATAGCGGAAGCTGATCGATATCATACGCTTTATTTATCATTAATTAACAACGCAGATACTTCCATCGTTTTAGCGGAAAAGTTCCTTATCAAGGAAGGTATTGCTTTCGGAAGTTTAGTGCTGCCTGATTCGCTCCCAAGTGGCGAATATCGGTTTGTTGCCCATACTAACATTAAGATTAACGATCAGTTTGATGGCGCGTTTTCGCAACAAATTACGATAAAATCGACTACAAGTAATCCCTTAATTGCCAACGTTTCTATTGTTAAAACTTTCGATGAACAAACAAAAAATGGAACCGTGTTGTTGCAAATTTTATCTGGTAATAATCGTTTTGTAGAAAACGCCGAGATCAGTTATCAGATTGGCAATGCTGACCAAACTATCAGCATCGGTAAAGCAAAGAGCAGTGTGATTGGTGAACTGATGATCAATTACCCGGCTGAACAAATTACGAAGGAAAACAAGTTGCTTAGAATCTCTATTAAAAAAGATAATCTTATTCGCTATGTAAATTTTGACTTGCCAGCAAAAGATGAAAAGCAGTATTCACTTAATTTTTACCCAGCAGGTGGACATCTCGTAAATGGCCTAACAAATGAAGTTGGCCTTGAACTCAAATCTAAGAACGGAAATGCAGTTCAGGGTAAAGTTGTTTTATATGGAGATGATGAAATTCTTGATACAATTAGTACCAACCCACAGGGTATTGGACGTTTTCTTTTTAGACCAGATCAGGGCAAACATTATTATGTCAAAGTATTCGGCGCGCAAAGTAAAACGCAGCAATATGATTTACCTACAGTCCAAGATCATGGTTTGGCACTCAGACTAGGATCTGCAATTTCAAATCATGAATTAAAAACACAGATAGAAAGTAATCATCAGCAACAAGTTTACGTGGTAGTTCATGATTTTTTAAACATTTTATTAAAGTCTAGCTTTAAGCTGCTGGCTAACCGACCTCAAAATATGCGGTTTAAACTTGATTCCCTACCGATTGGTCTGTATGCGGTTACGGTATTAAATGAGGAATACAAGCCCATTGCTGAGCGAATCTTTTTTGCACACTATAATAAGATTAACCGTATTTCGGTAACTTCAGAGAAAGAAAATTATACTACCCGGGATTCGGTTGAGGTTGATCTTCGCGCTTTTGGAAAACAGGATAGATTATTGCAAGGGTTAGTTTCTGTGAGTTGTGTTCAGGCGAATCGATTGTCAATTAATAACAATCAAAACATAACCGATTTTTATTTCTTTCAGAAGTTACTAACTGATCTGCCTCCTCACCAATCTAATTTGAAGTATAATGACATTAACTACCTGAATAATATCTTGCTGGTAAAAGGATGGAGGAGGTACCGGTGGCCGACAGAAAAACTTCCTGACGAAAGTCCGAAATTTTCATCTCTAGAATATAGTGGTCAGGTTTTGAAAAGAAATAAGCCACTAAAGTTGCCGCTTGTATTGAATACTTTTGGCGCCTCCAATATTAATGCAATTCAAACCGATAGTACTGGAAAGTTCAGTTTATCAGCTGACGATCTATTATCCGCAGATAGGGGTAGAGTTTGGTTAAACATTGGTGATAAAAATTATGCGGATTATACCATCCATTTGAATGATCCTTTTCATGAAGTTAAAGGAAAATTGAAAAATCAAATATTTAGTACTCAAAAAAATGAATCAACACAGCTGAACGATTTAAATCCATCGATAAATGTGAATAATGGTATTAAGTTAAAAGAGGTAGTAATTAAATCTAAAAAAGATGAACTTATCCATTTTGCTGATCGTGGATCTAACAGATGTGGCGATTATGTATGCCGTTACAAAATTTTTAATTGCGTAAACCATTGGATGGATGGGGATAATGTAAAACCAATAAAAGGGCAACGTTATGTAAAATCCGGTGGAGGCACAATTATATACGCTGGTTGTACCGAAGTTGATGATAAGCCAAATTTAAAGATTTTAAAAGGCATTAGCCTGGCTAAAGAGTTTTATATGTCTGATGTTTCCAATATGGACGAACCGATTAGTTTCCCAACGGTGTACTGGAACTACCAGGTAATGCTTAATCAATCGGGTAGCACTAAGTTACTTTTTAATACAGGAGATGTTAAAGGGAAATTCAAAATCATTGTACAAGGCATCACTTCGGAAGGCGTGGCTTATGGGGAAAAGGAGATAAATGTGGTTGCAAAATAAAAAGAGCCTTTGGTTTTTAAATCAAAGGCTCTTTTATTAAAAATTTTTAACTTAAAATCTTACTCCGAAAGTTAAGTAAACATTATCTCTGGTGCTTTTTACATCAGCAACAGGTTCTGAGAAATCATAAAGCTCGTATGGTGATGAATTATAATTGGTCTTATAGTTTTGATAAGCTACATCGAAATAGTAATTATTTACACGGTAACCAATACCTCCGGTATAATACTGACCTTGATAAAAAGATTTATCGCCACCTTTAATACCATTTCCATTTAATCCGTAACCACCTCTTAAGCTGATTTCCGGAGTAACTTTAACCTCCGCTCCAACTCTGTAATTTACTGCTTCTTTATAATTATTTTTAATATCGCGATTGTTTACGCTTATCGAATTTAAATCAGATCCGTTATCAGCAGAAAAGCGGATAGAAGAATAATCAATATAATCAACATCAGCAGAAATTAAAGCCATTCCACCAATTACATAACTTAAACCAGCTGACGCTTTTAGCGGCGTACGTAAATTGTAGGTGAAAGTATAGTACTGAGGGGCATTATTATATGAATCAGCACCGTTAGTGGCATTTCCGGCTAAATTCGCCTGCAATGTTTCAGCGGTATTATCCTGAAGATTCATCCAAGTTGGTGTTTGAAAATTCAAACCAATTCGCAAGTCACTGGTCGGTCTGTAGATCAAACCCAGTTTAAGATTAAAACCTCCACCTTTTGTCTCCTGATTTCTCAATTGTGTTAAATTATAATTTTCGTTTCCATTGAAACTATTTAGCTTTTCATCAAAGACGTTTGTAATTCCAGATTCTGTAAAAACGGCATCGCTAGTATATCTAACATTTACAAAACTAGCTGTTGCACCTAAATATAATTTATTTGAAAAATTCAAAGCACCTGCCACATTAAACTCCGAAGTAGAACCAGATCTATTTTCAACCCAGTTTTGGTTAAAGTTGTTGTTTCCAAAAGGAGCCGCAGAATAGCTATTTGTAAATCCCGGTGCGCCATAATTAATTAAGTAGCTATTGTAAGCATCACCAGCAATAGTTCTATCAACACCAACATCATTCGCCTGATCGACGTAGGCATTTCTGATTGAATTGTTGTTATTAACACCATTGTAAGCAATATTGCCTAGAAAATCATTGTTTCTGGTATAACTGACGCCGAAAACGGTACTCACCAAACCTTTATTTACATCCGAGCCTTTCATTTTGGCTGCGGGGCTATAGAATACAACTCCTAAATTATTTAAATTAATTTGGCTTTTACTGGCTTTTGTATTGGTTCCTAAGAAAGCGCTATTATTATCAACAGAATTGAATTCAGGTGTAATACTGAATTCCGATTTCGTAAATAATCCTAAACCCGCTGGGTTAGCACTAATGGAACTGATATCGCCACCTACACCAATTTGTGCACCACCCATTCCTTTGAAACGGGCGCTACTACCATAATTGGTTTGAGAAAAACGGAATGCATCGGGAGCATAACTTTGTGCGTGCAATGAACCTACAGAAGCTACTGTAGCCACTATAGATGCTAAAATGTATCTTTTCATTTGTTGTTTGTGTTGCTAATATTAACCTCTTCCCGCTCTTGATGGTCTACCACCACCGCCTCCGCCGCCGAAGGAACCACCTCCGCTACTGCCTCTACTTGCTGGAGGAGCTGAGTAGGTTGGTCTGGTTTCTTGTCTCTGAGGTTGAGGTGCATAATTCTCGTTTCTGCCTGGTCTGCTAGAATTTGCATCTGGTCTTGAATATCCTCCAGATTGTCTTCCATCGCCATTAACCTGACTTCTTGTTGGTCTGCCTGCATTATAATTAGGCGAATATCCCTGTCTGTTGTTACCGTTTTGAGGCGCTACACCAGATCTGGTTGGTCTGCCAGTATTTGTACTTCCATTATTACCGTAACCCCTGCTGTTTAGGGTGTTTCCTGGTCTTGCTCTGTAGTTATTGTTTCCTGAATAAACGCCGCCACCGTAGAATCCGCCGCCATAGCCCCAGCCTCCGCCGAAACCACCGCCGCCCCAACCGAAGCGATCGTAATAAGAATAAGGTCCCCAATTATTCCAACCAAAGTTGTTCCATCCAAAGCCCATGTTACCATAGTAAAAAGGATTATTCCACATGCTACCGTAACCAAATCCTAAACCGAAACCACCGCCCCAGCCACCTAATCCATAACCACTACTCCAGCCCAAACCACCATAACCTAAATAATTGGTGGCGCCGTAAGAATTGCCATAAGAAAAGTTGTCATAGTAAGGATCATAATATCCACGCCAGCTAGTGCCGTTAGAAAAACGATTGATCCTGGATGAATAATCCATGTCATAATAAGGATTACTGGTTCCGTAATATTCATCGTAACCATCCTGATCCTGACCTTGATCCTGGTTTTGGCTTTGTGCGTATTGTTGTTGAGGGATTATCTCCACCTCTCTGGCCTTTGCCACAGAATTATAAACATCATCATTTTGACTGGTTGTGGCCAATTTCGATGTCGAGCATGATGCCACCAGTCCTGCGGCGGCAATCATAACAATGGGAAAAATTTTAATTGGTTTCATTGTGCTTATATTTAGTTGTGTGTGTTTTACTTATTAATTTAACGAACGCTAAAGGCAATAATTTCACTCAATTACTAAGATATCGTAAATGCCAGCAGTTGATAATCGTTTTGTAGGCATAAATTTATAAATTTGTGATCTAATTTCACATTATTTAACACACAAATTACGTTCCAAATACATAACATGAGCAAAGAAATTACAAGTAGAGAAGCAGATTATTCACAGTGGTATAATGATATCGTAATAAAGGCCGACCTTGCTGAACACTCGGCAGTTAGGGGATGTATGGTTATTAAGCCCAATGGCTATGCAATATGGGAAAATATGCAGGCTGTGCTTGATAAAATGTTTAAGGATACAGGTCACAGTAACGCATATTTTCCATTGTTCATTCCTAAGTCATTTTTTTCTAAGGAAGCCTCCCACGTAGAGGGTTTTGCTACAGAATGTGCAGTTGTGACACATTATCGATTAAAAAATGATGGTAATGGCAACATTGTTGTCGATGAAACCGCCAAATTAGAGGAAGAGTTAATCGTACGTCCAACATCTGAAACCATTATCTGGAATACCTATAAAGGTTGGATTCAGTCTTACCGCGATCTTCCAATCTTAATTAATCAATGGGCGAACGTAGTGCGTTGGGAAATGAGAACCCGTCTGTTCTTACGTACTGCAGAATTTTTATGGCAGGAAGGGCATACTGCCCATGCAACCGCACAAGAGGCCATAGAAGAAACTGAACGTATGTTGCATATCTATGCCGATTTTGCAGAAAACTGGTTGGCGTTGCCGGTAATCAGAGGCAGGAAATCACCAAATGAAAGATTCGCGGGTGCGCTAGATACCTATTGTATTGAGGCACTTATGCAGGATGGTAAGGCCTTGCAAGCTGGAACCTCACACTTTTTAGGACAAAATTTTGCAAAAGCATTTGATGTAAAGTTCACCGGTAGAGATGGTAAGCTTGATTACGTTTGGGCATCATCATGGGGTGTATCTACACGTTTAATGGGCGCTTTGATCATGGCCCATAGTGATGATTCTGGTTTAATTATTCCACCAAAATTAGCGCCAACCCAGGTCGTAATTGTTCCAATTTATAAAAGTGATGAAGATTTAGGTAAAATAACAGGTTATGTTAATGAACTAACGATGCGTTTGAAAGGGTTAGGCGTTTCTGTGAAATACGATAACCGCGACACACAACGTCCGGGATTTAAATTTGCCGATTATGAACTGAAAGGTGTGCCCATCCGTATTGCCATCGGGGGCAGAGACCTGGAAAATAAAACTGTCGAAATTGCCCGAAGAGATACAAAGTTAAAACAAACTGTTCCTCAGGAAGGACTTGATATTTACATTGTAAAACTACTAGAAGATATTCAAACCTGCATGTTTAACAAAGCACTGGCTTATAGAGACGCGCACATTACTGAAGCAAACTCTTACCAGGAATTTAAAGATTTGTTAGATACTAAAGCAGGTTTTATTTCTGCTCACTGGGATGGTACACCTGAAACAGAACAGAAAATTAAGGAAGAAACTAAAGCCACTATTCGCTGTATTCCCTTAGATAATAAACTGGAAGATGGGATTTGTATTCACTCCGGCAAGCCATCTATCCAAAGGGTATTGTTCGCAAGAGCGTATTAGAAGGAGTCTGGAGTCATGAGTTCGGAGTCTTTAGTCTCTTTCTAATGTATTAAAGAGCGTTAAGAGTCATTACTTAATACTCAATTTATAATAAATAAATGGGCTGATTATTGTTAAAACTGATCAGCCCAAATCTATCATCTCATATCTATTTAAGAAATGAAATTCGGAACAAAAGCAATACATGCAGGCCAGGAGCCTGATCCAACAACCGGTGCAGTAATGACACCAATATATCAAACTTCCACTTACTGGCAAAAAACGCCGGGAGATAACAAAGGTTATGAATATTCCAGAGGAACAAATCCAACACGTAAAGCCCTCGAAGATTGTTTGGCTGCATTAGAAAATGCTAAATATGGTTTAGCCTTTTCCAGCGGAATGGGTGCTACAGATGCTGTGCTGAAACTACTTTCTCCTGGTGATGAAGTAATTACCGGGAATGATTTATATGGAGGTTCTTATCGGATTTTCACAAAGATCTTTTCTAAATACGGTATTAAATTCCACTTTCTGGATCTTTCTAAACCAGAAAATATGTTGCCTTATATAAATGATAAAACAAAATTGGTTTGGATTGAGACACCTACAAATCCAACGATGCAAATCATCGATATTGAAGGCGTAGCTAAAATTACTAAAGAGAAAAATCTTATTTTAACCGTTGATAATACTTTCGCATCACCCTACTTACAAAATCCTATTGATTTAGGCGCTGACATCGTGATGCATTCGGTAACCAAATATATTGGCGGTCACTCTGATGTTGTAATGGGTGCTTTGGTTACGAGTGATGAACAATTGTACAAAGATCTTTGGTTTATCTATAATGCTTGTGGTGCAACACCTGGTCCGCAAGATTCTTTCCTGGTTTTGAGGGGAATTAAAACACTTCACCTGCGCATGAAAGCGCATTGTGAAAATGGCGAGCGAATTGCACACTTCCTTAAAAATCACCCTAAGGTAGATAAGATTTACTGGCCAGGTTTTGAAGATCATCCTAATCATGATATTGCTAAAAAACAAATGCGTGGTTTTGGAGGAATGATTTCCATTACACTCAAAGGTGCTGATTTGCAGGAGACATTCAGAATCTCTTCGAACTTTAAGGTTTTTACATTGGCAGAATCTCTTGGAGGGGTAGAATCTCTAATTAACCACCCAGCTACTATGACTCACGGTTCAATTCCCAAAGAAGAACGAGAAAAAGTTGGTGTGACAGATAATTTACTTCGCTTAAGTGTTGGAGTAGAAGATATTGAAGATCTTCTGGAAGATCTTGGAAATGCGCTGGCATAAAATTTCGGGCAGGTGATTTCATCTGCCCGATTTTCTTTTCTGGTACTATGTTGAAAAGATAATTGATCTCCTTTTTTAATGGGGCATGAGTGATGTGCCTTTTTATTCTTCTATTCTATTAAATACTTTCCTGCGCTATTGTTTATCCATAAGCTGATGCAATTTTTAGAGCTAAAAAATTTTCTTGATCAAAAAGTTGCACAGTATAATCAACTTGATTTTATTTCGAACGATCCGGTTTGCATCCCGCATCTTTTTACCAAAAAACAAGATATTGAAATAGCGGGCTTTTTTGCTGCAATTTTAGCCTGGGGACAGCGAAAAACCATTATTAATAAGTGCAAGGAATTACTTGGGCGGATGGATAACTCGCCCTATGAATTTATGATCCATCACAGTGATGATGATTTGAGAGGATTATTAAACTTTAAACACAGAACGTTTAACGATACCGATTTACTTTATTTTGTGTCTTTTTTCAAGTCTCATTATCAAACTTTTGATAGCCTGGAACATGCGTTTGTACCCAAGTATTCCATTTTATCTGATGAGTTATTACCAACTACAGCTGTAGATACGACCAAAACAAGTATTTCTATTGAAGATTCATTAAATTATTTCAGGGCTTATTTTTTTTCTCTGGAAGATTTCCCGCATCGTACAAAAAAGCATATTTCTTCACCAACGCAAAAGTCCACCTGCAAACGCTTAAATATGTTTTTGAGGTGGATGGTGAGGAAAGATAATAATGGTGTAGACTTCGGCATCTGGAATACGCTTCAGCCAGCTGATTTAATTTGCCCCTGCGATGTTCATGTAGATAGGGTAGGACGTTTACTGGGACTAATTAACAGAAAACAAACGGATTGGCTTACTGCTGTGGAACTTACGCAACATTTAAAACAATTCGATACCAATGATCCGGTTAAATATGATTTTGCATTATTCGGATTAGGAGTAGAAAAGATTCTTTAAAATTGGTAAACCTTGAGAAATGTCAATAAAAAAATCTTTTCTTTGATGTAGTGTTGATTTTATATCTGGTAATTGCAGTTTAATCAATGCTATTACCACCATATTAGTTGTTTATAAATGATCGCCGTTAATTTATCTGAGGAGGATAGATGGAAAAAATTCAATAATTTTTCGCCATTTATTTCAATTTTTAAAAAATTTCATCCGCTCAATGAGGATATCGAACAGCGTATCAATCAGCATACTTTCCCGATAAGCTTTAAAAAAAATAAACTTATCATTTCTCCTGTAGACCCCAATAAACATCTTTTTCTGATAGTTAAAGGCATTGTAAGGGGATTTGTTAAAGATGGTAATACTGAGATTACCACGTGGATTGCCAAAGAGAATGAGATTGTTGGAACAATCCGGAATCTTTGGTTAGACGGCCATTCTGAAGAACATTTACAAGCGTTGGAAGATGTGGATTTGATTGCCATTCCACACGTACTTACAGAATATCTTTTTGAAAATTATCCCGAAGCAAATATTGTCGGTCGTAAAATAATGGAACTCTATTATCAATCGGCAGAGGAACGAGCTTATCTGTGCAGGATATCATCTGCAGAAAAAAGATATAAGAGATTTTTAGTTTCATTTCCTGATTTGACTAACCGGGTTTCCTTAAAATATATTGCCTCTTTTTTAGCCATTAGATTAGAGACTTTAAGTAGAATCAGGGCACGCATTTAACATTTATGGAATTTCTTGATATCACCTGCTGTATATTAAGGTATTATCATAATTACCTACCCTAATTCATTTAAAACATTTTTTAAGGTTTGCAATAGCTTATCCTATTCTATCTCATTTTGAATAACATATTAATGTAATTTTATTTTATCTCGTAAGCATTGATTAGTAAACACTACTGATTAGGGGCTCATATGGAAGATAAATTTGAAAGTAGCTGTTATAAAGAATGCTTTTGATTAATAAATCCTTAAAAGTTCATGTAAATTTACAAAGCCGTTAATACTGGTGTAGTCATTTATGTATCTCATTATGAGCGCTTTATCCTCTTTTTAATAAATGCTCTTTAATGAATTTGTACTAATAATTGATTAAATTCAGTAAATCTATGCCAAGGCGAGCCACGCAGGCTTAACGTTTCTGTAACACTAATTAATGATCTTAATTTAGTGCTCCATATTATAATAACATTGTTTTATATTGCCCATAAATTAATCGATTTAGTAGTTTTTTTAACCTACGTATAACGATTTAGTAAAACTAGGCAAGAATTTTATAGCTTGCACGTTTATTAGACGAACATGATGTAAGCTTAAACAATTTTTTTTTCAAAAATGTGTAAAAATGAGCAAAATTGTATAATAATGTCTACATTTGTGAGATTAAAAAAGTAGTCTTTTTTTGAAATGAATAGACTACGAATTACGATAAAATTGATAACTTTGTTAATATTTATATCCTTATTTATACACAATGAAACCTAAGAATACTGCAAGTACCTTCACTGTACTAATTGCTGATGATCATGAAATCATCCGCCGGGGTTTAAAAAACTTAATTTCTGATTTCTGGACTGGAGTAGAAATTATTAACGCCTCTACGCTAGAACAGGCTTTAGTTGAAGCCGAAAAAGCACCTAACTTAATTATCATCGATGTGAATTTGCCTGGTGGCAATAATCTGAAAGTGATTGATCAAATCAAATCAGTTCAGCCAGCTGCTAAGATATTGGTTTTCTCCTCTCTGAATGAGAACATCTATGCTGTTCCTTATTTAAAATCCGGAGCTTCAGGGTATTTGACTAAAAATGCAGAAGAATCTGAAATTGTAACTGCAATTACAACAATATTGGCTGGTAGTCGCTATTCGAGCAGAAATGTTAAAGAAAATATGTTTAACAGTATTTTAGGAAATGATGCAGATAATCCTTTCACAAAACTATCAGGGAGAGAGTTGGAAGTTGCAGAACTATTAACTAAAGGAATTGGTGTTTTGGAAATTTCAAACCAGCTTAAGTTGCAAATGGGTACAGTTAGTACATATAAGCTTAGGTTATTCCAAAAATTAAAGATCAAAAGTATAATCGAACTTGCTGAGAAAATGAGCATTTACGAAAAATAGAAAGAGTTATACTCTTTCTATTTTTTTGTTTGCTTCTTTGCTGTACCAATACCATCTTCGTCTGCAGATTCGTTTGGGGTAGATCCAGCTGCTCCATATTTTTCTGATGCGCCTTGTCCATTTTGGTCAAAAGATGCTTTTTCCTTAGCTGTTCCTTTGGTTTTATCTTTGCTGTTGTCTTTTTCCTTACTCATTTTCATTTTTTTTATACTGTTTTCCAATGGTTTTAATAATAACAAGCTTAAACAATTAAAAGTTTTTTATAAATAACATCATTGTAAATAGGAATTTAATATGATGATGTTATTGCCATTTTTATTTAGCTATAAAGAGCATTTTTATTCATAACTATTTGATTTTACAATGATTATGAATATTTTTGTTCAAGCCATCAAACTCCCTGTTATTTATGTCTTCCAATGTAATTATTCAACCGCCAAAGGTGTGTCCTACATGCCCGTCTTGTAAAAATCCAGAGACTTCCCGGGTTCCGAGAGGTTTTGTCTTTAAGGTGCTTATGCCTTTTGTTCCGGTAAGGCATTTCAAATGTTATAGGTGTTTTAAAAAATTTTACGTTTTTACTCGTTAACTGAATTTTTTAAGTTAAATGTCTGGTTAGATTGATATTTAACAACCATGTCTATTCTAAATATTCTGATATTTTTATTTAAACGTAAGTTGTAACGATTTAACTTTTGTCTACTATATAACTGGTAATATTATACCTTTATCACAAGTAATTAGTTTTTCTTGTCGTAGTGTAATTGCGTCTTCACTACATAGATTTCTTATCGGTAAATACCAAAAGCCTAATTATTCGTTACACAAAGTTTGGGTATTCCAGATTTCTCTAGAAAATGAATTGATAATTGTCAATAAAATATTTTTTTGTGTGTTTAATTAGACGGTAGAAAAGAAGAACTGAAGTTCATTTCCGATATTTGTTGCCTTATTGATGAATGAAGATTTAAGCGTTCAAAAGACCGTTGTTCTTTTCTTTTGACAATAAAGCTAAGGTATAAACTGTACCTGAAAACTATTATTAATCAATTCATCCTTATTGCTGCATTGAAGCGTTATGTCCCCGTATGTCTAAAACTTTACTAAGCTTACTTGTTCAAGTATATCAAAGTTTTATGTTTAACAATTATAAGACAAAGAAGTTTGTTAATTGTTTTATAAAATTCACTTTGATTTTATTTTTTTTTATTTCGCAGGCTACGCCAGTGTTTTCACAGTTCACCATTTCGGAAAACTTTAGAGGATCTGGCTCACCACAAGTGATCATCGGTGGACCTGGCGGAATAGATGGTACAGCAATTTTAACTTCTGGAATAACTGATCCGCTAGGTGCCGGATGGTTACGTTTAACAAATTCAACGGTTAATCAAAGAGGATATGCCTATGTAGATAAATCCTTTCCTTCTACATTGGGCGTATTAATCGACTTTGAATATAAGATGTGGCGTAATGCTGCAAATAATGAAAATAACTACAACGGTGGAGATGGTATTGCTGTATTCTTGTTTGATGCTACCCAGCCATTTCGTCTGGGTGGTTTTGGGGGATCCTTAGGTTATGCCCCCAATATTCAATCAACGCCCCCTGTTCTCGATGGTTTAGCCGGGGGCTATATCAGTGTTGGCCTGGATGCCTTCGGTAACTACGGAAATGCTATTGAAGGTAGGAATGGCGGATTCGGTACGAGTGAAACGGCTAATGCTGTTGTGGTAAGGGGGATTACCACCTCAAACAGAACAGAAGAAACCGCTGCTGGAATATTACCAACCAACAGATTTTTAACTGGAGTAAGTTTAGGCAATAGAAGTGGTACAATTGGGGATATCAGGCTAAGAAATGAAATCGATTATAACCTTGGTACGGGACCCGAAAATTCATTTTCTGATGTTAGGCCTACCGATGAACAATTCTTCAGAAGAGTACAAATTGAAATAAAGCCGGAAGCAGGGCAGTACAGAGTAGTGGTAAGAATGGAAAAATCTGCAGAAGGTCCATTTGTAGAACTGATTAATTATTTATCTCCTGATGTGCCGCCGGCAACACTGAAAATGGGCTTCGCCGCATCGAGCGGTGGCGCTTTCAACTATCATGAGATCCGTAATTTACTGGTAACTACGCCTGGTAACATCAGGGTTGTGAAACGCGCAAACCGTGATATTCTTCAGGCAGGTGAAAATAACGCGGTAACTTACACATTGGATGTTGTTAATGATACCAATGCCCCATTAACCAATGTGCAATTTAATGATCAGCTAACTGATGCGATCGGCAATCCATTAGCTAATGGTGCATTTACCATTAACAGTATTACCCCAACCGGATTTATAAGTGCTAACTTTACACCTGCCAGCCTGAATACAAGCGGCCGGATTACCGGTAGTTTTGACATTGAGGCAAAGGCATCTGCAAAAATTGTAATTTCAGGATCGCTTAATACAATACCTGCTGGTAATGTGCTTAACAATACGGTCAATATTACCACCACCGATATCCAGGACGAGGATTTAAATAATAATACATCAGTTGCGAGTATTCCTGTGCAGGCAACGGGCACCGATGCTATCATTGATAAAACAGCTGATCGTTATTGTCTGAATACTGCTGGTAATACTACCACAACTTTTACCATGAGGGCTGGCAATATCGGCAACAGGCCGATGGAAAATTTATCCAATACCGCAATTGGTAACCATTTGGTGATTACGAAAACTATTCCATCCGGATACGCCTTTACTGCAGGTTCAAGTGCAGGATGGGACATTTCACAATCTGGATCTACAGTAACCTATATCAGTAATCAACCGATAGATGTTCAAGGCAGTAAGTACTATAATTTCCCGATCACCTACACGCTAACTGGCACTGGGAATTATATCGACGAAGCAAAAATTGCCTATAGGAACTATAATACGGCAAGTGCTTCTAATGATATCGAACCACCTGAAAATACATCAAATAATACGAGTGCCACCAGGCTTTCCACGCCAGTGAACCCAATAATAGTTAAAAGCCCGGTGATGTATTGCCAGGGTGCCACTGCATCATCATTGGTTTCCTCTGTATCTAATCCACCTACGGGTGAAACTTTATTGTGGTATACGGATATAAACGGAACCTCGAGCATCAATGCTCCAATTCCCGGAACATCAATAGTAGGTAATACCACCTATTATGTTACCCAAACCAATGGAAGTTGTGAAAGTGATAAAGTTCCGATCGTAGTTACCATAACTCCTGCACTCACAGCGGGAACGATCTCCGGAAATCAGACATTTTGTACAACAGGAGATCCAGTACCCTTTACTGAATCGGCCCCATCAGGTGGATCTGGTAGCTATAGCTATCAATGGCAATCCTCTACCACGAGTGCAACAGCTGACTTTACAGATATTTCAGGTGCGAATTCAGCTAGCTATGATGCGCCCACTGTAGGTCAAACCACCTATTTCAGAAGGTTGGATAGTGCTACGGGAATTGGATGTGATGGTGTGGTAACAAATGTATTAACCATTACCATACAATCCGTATTAAGTAATAATATCATTACTGCACCTGCCGTTGCAGCCTTTTGTGAAAGTGGCGATCCAGAAATAATAACAGGTACGGTGCCAATTGATGGATCAGGTAATTACAATTATCAATGGCAATCTAGTTCGGATAACTTAATTTTTACAAATATTAATGACGCCACTCAGATTTCTTACGACCCTGGTGTGCTTACTTCAACTACCTATTTCCGCAGGCAGGTAACTTCAGGAAGTTGTGCTATCCCAACGGTAAGCGGAGTTGTTCAGATTACAATTAATGCTTTACCAGATATTTACAATGTTACTGGCGGAGGTACTTATTGTGCAGGCACTTCTGGCGTGGTGGTTGGTTTATCCAACTCACAGGCGGGCGTTAGTTATCAAATGCAGATTGCAGGCGTTAATATGGGTAATCCGGTTCCGGGGAGTGGCGCTGCCATTTCATTTGGTAATCAAACAGTGGCTGGTATCTATACCATAGTAGCCTCGGGTTCCAATACGCCAGCTTGTATACAGTTAATGAACGGTAACGCAACAATTGGGGTTACCAATAAGCCATCTGCAAATACCTATACGGTAACTACCAATGAAGATGTTGTTTTAACAGGGAGTGCAACCACGACAGACCCTGACGGGGATAATCTGATTTATACGAAGGCCACCGATCCGGTTTATGGAACAGTTACGGTTTCTGAGACAGGTATATATAGTTATACGCCGGGATTGAATTATAACGGAACTGATTCCTTTACGGTCTTGGTAAACGATAAGGTATGCGGCACGTCACTGGTAACCGTTAATATTACTGTAATTCCTGTAAATGACATGCCTGCATTTATAAAAGGTAGCAATCAGTTGGTTAATGCAAATTCGGGTATGCAAACCGTAACAGGATGGGCTACAGGAATCGGTATCGGCCCGGCAAATGAATCATTACAGGCTGTTGATTTTATCATCAGCAATAATAACAATGCCTTATTCAGTGTTCAGCCAGCTGTGTTATCAAATGGGAGCTTAACCTTTACACCATCAGGCAATGTTGCAGGCAGGGCAACTGTTTCGATAGCTATTCATGATAATGGAGGTACTGAAAACGGTGGAATTGATCAAAGTCAGGTGCAAACCTTCACTATTGAAGTTAGGCCTGTTGGCGTTACAGACGATGTTACAACATTGGCGAACACACCGGTTATTACTGAGGTAAAGGCAAATGACGGAGCAACGGCTATCAATAGTACAGTTAATGCTACCAATGGGACTCATGGCTCAACAACTGTTGATGCCGGAGGAAAAGTAACCTACACCCCGACCGGCGGCTATACCGGAACAGATACTTATACTTATACCCTCACTACAGCAGACGGCGTGGTGAGTGATCCAATATTTGTAAAAGTCGTAATTTATCCTACAGTGGTATTATCGGGTCCCGCTTCTGTAAATGAAAATGCAGGATCTGTTAATTATACGGTGTCCCTTTCCGGATCAGCAGGTACAGTTCTGGCATCGCCGGTTTCCGTGGTTACCGGAATTACTAATGGAACTACAAATTCTTCTGATTATACCTTCACCTCACAAACACTTACATTTCCTGCAGGTACGATTTTAGGGCAGCCAGGTAGTACCATTACTTTTCCGCTGATTATTAATGATGATGGCATAACTGAAGATGACGAAAATTATACCATAACCATTCAAAACCTAAGTGGACCGGCTACTCTTGGAAATACAGCTGTGCAGACTACCATTCTTGATAACCGCCCCATTGTTGCCACCATCACGGCAGGGAATGACGGGAACGAAAATGGTTTGATCAATGGAACATTTATAGTTAGGTTAAGCAAACCCTCTACTAATAATACCTTAATCAATTATACTTTAAGTGGCACAGCGAAAGAAGGAGAAGATTACACTATCGCGGTTAGAACAGTAACGATCCCAGCGGGTGAAACTACAGGCGTGATTCAGATTCCAGTGCTTGGAGATGGGTTAATTGAAGGAAACGAAACCGTAATCGCAACCTTAACCACTTCAAATAATCCGGCACTGGTGGTTCTTCCCACAACTGCAACCATCAATATCATTGACGGAACAACCGGAACGGTTATCGTAACCGGAACAAGGGATGGCGCAGAACCATCAACTCCCGGGCAATTTACCTTTACGCTTAGTCAGGTTTCTACAACCGATACTAAAATAGGCTTTGTCGTATCAGGGACAGCAACATCTGGATTAGATTATACCTCGATAGGTTCTTCAGTGATTATCCCGGCAGGTGTATCATCAGTAACCTTAAATGTACCTGTGCTGGATGATAACCTTAATGAAGGAAATGAGACAGTCATTTTAACCATGATGGGCGCTACTGATAATCCACGCATTACAGCAATTACAATACCTGCCATAGTTAATATTAGAGATAACCGGGCGCCTGTTGTGAGCGCTCCTGGAATTACCACGACTGAAAATACACCTTTTAATGGAGTCATTACGGCATCCGATATAGATGGCGACGTACTGACGTTTAATATTCAGGTTGCACCAGCTCACGGAACGGTAGTGCTGAGTAACGGCACCTATGTCTATACGCCAGCAACAGGATATACCGGCGCAGATTCATTTACCGTTACAGTGAGTGATGGTAAAGGTGGTATTGCTTCCGTTACTATTCCGGTAACCGTAATCCCAGCGAATATATCCGCCAGCAGTGCTATCGCCTTAGTTAAAACAGCTGTGTTAAACGGCAATCAAATCACATATACATTTTTTATCAAGAATACAGGAGCACTAACCTTAAACAGTGTAACCTTAACCGATAGCAAGCTAGGGATTGATAATAAAACGATCACGATTGCAGGCGGCCTGGTTCCGGGCGCATCGGTAAATGAGGTAGCCGTTTATACCATTACGCAGGCAGATAAAGATCTGGGTGCGGTAACCAACATGGCAAGCGTAAACGCTAAAACAGCTGGAGGAGGCAATGTGAGCGATATTTCCGGTACACAGGAAAACAATGATGTGCCTACCGTTATCAGTTTCCCTAAATCGCCAAAAGCAGTTGATGATACTGGGGTAAGTACGGCAAATGCACCGATAACAATTAACATCCTGTTAAATGATGATGCCGGAAGTTCGACTTTTGTAAAATCAAGTATAGAAATTGAGATTCAGCCTAAAAATGGCCGCCTCGTTGTAAATGCAGATGGTACAGTAACCTTTATACCTAATACAGGCTTTACCGGTAGTGATACCTTTACCTACAGGGTGAAAGATGCCAATGGATACTATACCAATATAGCTTCAGTCGTAATTACAGTCAGTTTTACAGAAGTTAAAATTCCAAACCTGTTTACGCCCAATGGTGATGGTATCAATGATGCCTTTGAAATTAATGGTCTAAACCAATATCAAACAAATGAACTGCAAATTATTAATCGCTGGGGTAACGAAGTCTTCCACGCAAAGGGATATCAGAACAACTGGACAGGCGAAGGCTTAAATGAAGGTACTTATTATTACTTACTGCGTGTTAGAAAAACCGGAAGTGGTGAAGTGGAAGTATTTAAGGGATACATTACATTAATCAGGGCGTTTAAAAACTAGAAAATGACTTTCAAGAGGTGATCCTTTTAGCAAGATTACTGCTCTTAAAGATATTGAGATGATGAAAAAAATAATACTATTTATCGGCTGTTCTGTTCTATTGCTGTCGCAACGCTCGGCTGCCCAGCAGGATGCGCAATACAGCCAATATATGTTTAACGGAATTTATATCAACCCTGCTTATGCTGGTTATAAAGAAGTACTCAATGTACATAGCTTTTACCGCAGTCAGTGGACGGGCATTACCGGAGCGCCACACAGTATGTCGTTAGCAGTAGATGCCAGTGCGAACAATGGTAATGTCGGGCTAGCTCTTCAGGTGTCCAGCGATAAGCTCGGCGCACAAACCCATCTGGGCATTTATGGTAATTATGCTTACCGCATAAGGATGAATGATGATGGAAGCTCAAGACTGGCACTTGGTTTAGGAGTTGGTATGGTGCAGTTGGGGATTGACGGATCTATGCTTAACCCAAACAATCCTGAACCCTTTCAGCCAATTGGTGTACAAAGCACAATTATTCCTGATGCGAGAGCCGGAGTATATTTTGCCAATGATCGCTATTATGCAGGTTTTTCTGCAGATAACCTGATTGCCACTTATATTAATATAGACCGTTATGCTTTTATTCCACAACCCAAACCACATTACTATTTAACTGCCGGTGCATTATTCCCACTTTCTGAAAATTTTCAGATCAAACCGTCATTTTTACTTAAAGACGACCGGGGAGGGCCTACCAGTTTAGATCTGAATGCATTTTTGATGATTAAAGAAGTTTTATGGGTAGGAGGTTCTTATCGTACAGGCGTAAAAATTTATGACAAAAGCTATCTTCAAAAAGACCTCAGTCAGCGAAATTCAGCAGTTGCATCCATTCAGATCTTTCCTTCAGAAAGGTTGAGGATTGGCTATGGCTATGATTTTTCCATTGGTGCTTTACAAGGCTACAGCGGTGGCACACATGAAATATCAATTGCTTATTCCTTTATCAAACCAAACATCAGGTTGGCCACGCCGAGGGTATTTTAATGAATTTGATTATTAAAGGAATTATTCAGCTATTATAATGAACAAAAAACTACAAAGAATATGTTTTGCCGCCTGTTGCATGCTGGCTTTATCGGGTTCGGTAAAAGCCCAATACATATTAAAAGCCGCAGATCATCAGTTCGAGTTGTTTAATTACGCGAAGGCTATAGACCTCTATGAGCAGGCCTTTAGAAAAAAAGAAAGTTTGTATACAGCGGAGCGCCTGTCCACAGCATATGCCATTATGAATAATTATAAACAGGCCGAAAGCTGGTATGCCATCGCTGCAAAAATGCCTGGGAGCAATCCTGATAATATACTGGGTTATGCGAAGGCACTTCAAAGCAATTCAAAATACAGGGAAGCCAAAGCACAATATAAAATCTATATTGGTGCAGGTAAAGATATTTCAAAAAAACAGGCAAATATTTGGCTGGCTTCTTGTGATTCGGCTTTGAAATGGATGAAGCGGCCCAAACAAATTGAGATAATTAATCAGAAAGAACTAAATAGCCCGCAATCTGATTGGGGTTCAGTTGAATACAATGGTTCCACTGTATTTACATCAGATCGAACTACATTTAGTTCCGGGCCAACAGAACAGTCTCCTTTTTTAAGATTTGATGGCACAAGAATGCCCGATCAAAAGATTTATGGCTGGACGGGTAATGGTTATCTGAAATTGTATCTTAAGGCTTCTTCTACGGATAGCTTAAAATTGTTTCCCCTGCAAACCGGCGTTAGTTATCATGTTGGTTCAGCCACTTTTACAGCTGATGGAAATACGATGTACTTCACGATGACCAAAATTCCGGAATCCTTAAAGCGGGTAAGCAATAAACCCAGTACCGTAAATGTGTCTATCTACAGCAGCGTGAAGGATACTGATGGCAATTGGGGAGCACCAGTTGCCTTTGCCTACAACTCCATAAACGAATATTCTGTTGGCGATCCTTTTATTTCCGGCGATGGTACAAGTCTGTATTTTTCTTCAACCAAACCTGGCGGAAAAGGCGGAACAGACATTTATGTTTGTTTGAAAAATGATGAGGGCAAATGGGAGAGCCCAATTAACCTGGAGCAAATTAATACGGCGGGTAATGAACGTAGCCCTGTTGCTGCCGGGAGCAATTTGCATTTTGCAAGTGATGGCTATGTGGGAATGGGCGGTCTGGATATTTTCTATGCAGTAAAGAATAGTACAGGTGACTGGCAGGTTGAAAATCTGGGCTATCCTTTTAACTCGCCGCAAGATGATTTTGCCTTTAGTTTAGATGAAAAGAATGGGGTAGCACATCTGTCGTCAAACCGTTCGAATGGAATGGGTAACGACGACATTTATTTGCTTGATTTGAAGTCTGTTCACACCATTGAGCTAACCGGAAAGGTTTATGACCGAAAAAGTAAACAACCTATTACCGGGGCGTTGGTTACCTTGGCGAAAATTAATGGTGGAAGTTCAAAAGTAGAAACAGGTGATCATGGGGAATATAAATTTAGTTTATCTGCCAGATCAGCATATACGGTATCGGCAGAGGCCACTAATTTTCGTACGGATGCCGTAAACCTCAATAACATTAATTCAGGCCAGACAAGCACGATTGATCAGGATTTGTATCTGGAGCCAATAGAGCTGAACAAAGGAATCAGGTTAGAAAATATTTATTATGATTTTGATCAGTGGAATATCCGTGCTGATGCAGCCATTGAGCTGGACGCTCTTGTTAAAGTGATGAAAGACAATCCAACCATATGGATCGAAATTGACTCACATACCGATAGCCGCGGTAATGATGCCTTTAATTTAAGGTTATCACAAAAGCGTGCTGAATCTGCAGTGGATTACATTATTTCCAAGGGTATAAATAAAAACCGGATCGAAGCCAAAGGCTATGGCGAAACACAGTTAATCAATTCATGTGCTAACGGAATAATTTGTAACGAGGCCGACCATCAACTCAACAGGCGTACAGAATTTAAAATCGTTAAACAATAACCATCCCATCAGGTCATTCATCTTCTAAATAATTCTTTTAATGCGCTGGTAGTCCTATCTGCGCATTTTTTGTGCAGCGACTTTAATATAATACCGCTGACTCATTCTATCTATGGAATATACTAAATATCATTTAAACTAAAAATGTTAGTATTTTGTTAGTAATTCAAATCGTTTATAAGTTATTTAAACTAAATATATTAGTAATTTTGTTTGAGATGGTATTGTAAAATTTAAACTGATGAGGAGATGACGGACAAGGATAAACAGATTATTCATATGGATCAGGATGCTTTTTTTGTATCGGTAGAATTGAAAAAGAATCCAAAGCTGATTGGAAAGCCTGTTATTGTAGGAGGCAGTACTGACCGGGGAGTGGTTACCTCTTGCAGTTATGAAGCACGGAAGTTTGGTGTACATGCAGCGATGCCAGGCAGAATGGCTAAGCAGCTTTGTCCGCAGGCAATTTTTGTACGGGGAAATATGGATGATTATTCAAGGGCTTCTCATGAGATTACGGAGATTATTTCTGAGCGTGTTCCCTTGTTTGAAAAGGCTAGTATTGATGAACATTATATTGATATGACGGGGATGGATAAATTTTTTGGCTGTATGAAGTTTGCTTCCGAACTCCGGCAGACCATTATCAGGGAAACCGGCTTGCCCATTTCCTTTGGTTTATCTGTAAACAAAACCGTCTCCAAAATTGTAACCAATGAATGTAAGCCAAACGGAGAAATGGAACTTCCTTTTCCCGATGTGAGGCCTTTCCTGAATCCTTTGGCCGTTCATAAGATACCTGGAATTGGTGATGCCACGCATAAAAAACTAAGTGAAATGGGGGTACGGAAAGTGCAGACATTAGCCGAGATCCCTCAAGAACTGATGTTTAAAATTCTTGGTCAGCATGGTTTAGGAATCTGGCAAAAAGCCAATGGAATCGATCTTTCTCCAGTGGTGCCCTATCGCGAGAGAAAATCGATCGGTACACAAACAACCTTCGAAAGCGACAGTATGGATATTTCAAAAATGAAAGCCATACTAAGTGGAATGGTCACCAATTTAACTTATGATCTTCGGAGCCAGCAAAAACTAACCTCCTGTATTACGGTAACCATTCGGTATTCAAATTTTGAAACGGTAACTCAACAAGCCCGGATTCCTTATACCGCACTAGATTCTCTGCTCATTAATAAAGCACATGATTTGTTCAAAAAGCTTTATTCGAAACGGATGTTGTTGCGCCTGATTGGCGTTCGACTCTCTCATCTGGTAAGTGGCTTTGAACAGATTGGTTTATATCACACCTCTGAAGAAGAATATGATTTGTATCAGGCAATGGATAAAGTCCGCAACCATTATGGCCTCGAGTCTGTGGTGAAAGCCTGCATTGTAAAGCGGCCAGAACGGGATGAACACGGAAAAGTTATCAAGTATAATCCCCGAAAAAAGCATTTGGAAAAGCAAGAGGAAGACCAGTCCGTAGAAGAACGCAAAAAATCCAGGATCAGAACCTTCATTAACTCCGATCTGGGTACAGCAACGAAACTGGATGGGTAGTGGTTGGGGAATGGGAAATAGGAAATAGGGAATAGGAAGTAGGAAGTAGGAAATGGAGAATAGGAAACGGATAAAGGAAAATGGGAAATAGGGAAGGAATAAATATTAACGATTAACGAAAACCACCAACAACATGTTCCTTAACGTACATTCCGCTTACAGCCTGAAATATGGAACGATGGATATCCCAACGATCGTTTCAAATGCACGTGCGTTAGGCATTCATCAAATGGTATTAACTGATATCAATAATTCTACTGGAGCAATTGAGTTTATCAGGGAATGTTTTAAACAGGGAATTGCCAAAGAACCAGATGAAATACAAGCAGGTAATATACCCTATTATTTAAAACCCATTGCAGGGATCGAGTTTCGGAAAGATGGCCAGCTTTTATATTTCGGTATCGCAAAAAGCAAAGAAGGGATGCGTGAACTGAATGAGTTTCTCAGTATCCACAATATTGAGGATCAGGCATTGCCAAATGATGCACCTGCTTTTGAAAACGTTTTTATCATTTACCCCTTCATTAAAAACTTTAACCGCAAGCTTAAACCAAATGAATTTGTTGGCATTAAAAGCAGTCAGCTAAATTTTCTATATAAACATCCGTTACTTCATCAAAAGGATAAACTGGTGATTTGGCATCCGGTTACGGTGGGCAGTCGCGTTGAGCATCGGTTACACGAATACCTGAGGGCTATCGAAATAAATACGCTGTTGAGTATGGTACCTGACGATTGCAAATGTAACCTGGACGAAGTTCTAATTTCTGAAGAAGTACTTAAATCCAAATTCGAGACCTTTCCTTTTATCATCGAAAATACGCAGAAACTAATGGATGCCTGCGATCTGAGCGTTTACTTTGAGCCGCAGGTAAAATCTAAAAACAGATTTGCCTATACTAAAAACGGGGAAGAATTTGATAGGATATTGCTCAGGCGCATTGCATATAAAGGTTTAGCCTATCGTTATGGAAATGATAATCCGGTGGCCAGGGCAAGATTAGAAAAGGAACTTAAAATTATTGAGTTTAAAAATTACTGTGCTTACTTTTTAATTACTTTCGATATTGTTCGCTATGCGATGGGCAGGTGCAATTTTTACCATGTAGGTAGGGGCTCGGGCGCCAATAGCATTGTCGCTTATTGCCTGCGAATTACCGATGTAGATCCTATAGATCTTGATTTATATTTTGAACGGTTCTTACATGAAAAGCGCACCAGTCCGCCAGATTTCGATATTGATTTTGCCTGGGATGAGCGGGAGACGATCCAAAGATACATTTTTAAGAAATATCCTAAATGGCATGTTGCCTTTTTAGGCACGATGAGTACGTTTAAAGACCGGGCAATTATTCGGGAAATTGGAAAGGTGCTGGGATTGCCGAAAGAAGAAATTGATAGCTTTACTGATCCCACTAAAGAACGCGAAAATCAGCAAAATGCCACTTACCGAAAAGTAGTGGCTGTTCATCAGCATATGAGAAATATGCCTAATCAGCGCTCAATTCATGCAGGTGGGATTTTGATTTCTGATGAACCAATTACCTATTACACCGCTCTGGATTTGCCGCCAAAAGGCTTTGTAACGGTGCAGTGGGATATGTATGAGGCAGAAGCCATTGGTTATGAGAAGTTTGATGTGTTAAGCCAGCGGGGAATTGGACACATCCGCGAGGCTGTTCAGCTCATCAGGCAAAACCAAAATAAGGAGATTGATATACATGATTTCAAGAATTTTAAGAATGACCCAAAATTAAATGCCATTCTTCGTGAAGGACAACCCGTAGGCTGTTTTTATATTGAATCGCCTGCCATGCGGCAACTGCTCAAAAAACTTAAATGCGAAGATTATTTAACACTGGTGGCTGCCAGTTCAATTATTCGGCCCGGTGTGGCAAGTTCAGGCATGATGAAATCTTTTATTGAGCGTTATCATGCTCCGGATAAGGTGGTTTACTTGTGCAAGGAGATGGAAGAACAACTGAAAGAAACCTATGGCGTAATGGTTTACCAGGAAGATGTGATTAAAGTTTGCCATTATTTTGCTGGTCTGGACCTGGCTGATGCCGACGTATTGCGAAAGGCCATGAGTGGTAAGTATCGTTCAAAGCTTGCTTTTGAAGAACTGGTAAATAAATTTTTCCACTCTGCCAGGCTTCAGGGGCATTCAAAAGAGTTGATTACAGAAGTTTGGCGGCAGATTTCTTCATTCGCAGGTTATAGTTTTTCAAAGGCACACTCCGCATCATTTGCCGTAGAAAGTTATCAGAGTTTGTACCTTAAAACTTATTATCCGAAAGAATTTATGGTGGCTGTTTTAAATAATTATGGTGGCTTTTACAGCCGCTGGGTTTACGTTCATGAGCTCCAGAAAACGGGTGCAAAAGTACACTTGCCTTGCGTAAACCACAGTGATGAAGTGGTGAATATTAAAGGAAATGAGGCTTACCTGGGCTTTGTTGGTGTGCAAGGTTTGGAACATAAATTTATCGCCCAGATTCCTCTTGAACGTAGAAGAAATGGTCCTTTTAAAGATTTAGAGCAGTTTGTAAAGCGAACGAATATCACATTGGAGCAGGCTATTTTATTAATTAGACTTGGTGCTTTAAGGTTTACCGGAAAGGATAAAAAAACACTGCTCTGGGAGATTTACAATTACCTCGGCTACAAGCAAAAAAGAATTGATGCTGCAGAATTATTCAGCCTGGAAAGTAAAGAATATAGCTTGCCGAAATTAGAAAATTCAGCGCTTGAAGATGCCTATGTGGAACTGGAGCTGCTGGGTTATCCCTTAAATTTTAACATGTTCGATTTCCTGAAAACCAGTTATCGCGGGGATGTGATGGCTGCTGAATTGAATCAAAATATTGGGAAAACGGTCCGCATAGTGGGCAACTATGTGTGCGAAAAAACGGTGCGAACCATCAAAAACACCAAAATGTGGTTCGGTACTTTTCTGGATGCAAATGGTGATTTTTTCGATACTACCCATTTCCCGAATACTACACCAGTATATCCATTTAAAGGTAAGGGTTGCTATTTAATTTTAGGTAAAATAGTGGAAGATTTTGGTTGCCCCAGCATAGAGGTTATCAAGTTTGCTAAGCTGGATATTCACATCAATCCGGTCGCTGGAGATTAACTGATGAGCCGAATATACGAATTAATCGGCTCAAAAAATTGGATTTTATGAGCCGATTAATTCGTATATTCGGCTCATGAGTTATAATTGGGAGTTGCCAGACTGGCCAAATTTCACTTTTTCAGTCGCAAATGTCGAAGTGAAGCTTTATGAGTTTGCGCAGGAAACCGGTGCATTTAACGCACTAATTAATACGTTACCTGAAGAAATCAAAAGTCAAATTACATTGGAACTCATTCTTTTTGAAGCGATTAATACATCTGCTATAGAAGGGGAATTCTTAAGTAGGAAAGACGTAATGTCGTCTATAAAAAATAATCTTGGCATAAATAAAACGATTGAAGTTGTAAAGGATAAAAGGGCGTCTGGTATTGCTGATTTAATGATAGAAGTGAGGAAAACTTTTAATCAGGATTTAGATGAAAAGACCTTGCATCATTGGCATAAATTGCTGTTCGGTGAAAGCCGCTACATCAATGTTGCAGAATGGCGAAAAGGTGATGAAGCCATGCAGATTGTTTCCGGCGGAATGGGCAGGGAGAAAATCCATTTTGAAGCACCACCATCAACGGTGATTCAAAGGGAAATGGATCACTTTTTTAAATGGTTAATTAATACAAGACCTAATCAGCAGGCGGAAATTAAAGATCCTGTAATCAGGGCAGGAATTGCACATTTATATTTCGAAAGTATCCATCCATATGAAGATGGAAACGGCCGTATTGGAAGAGCTATCGCAGAACAGGTGCTATCCCAAACATTGGGACGACCGGTTATGCTTAGTCTTTCCAATACCATTGAACGCAATAAAGATGCTTATTACCAGGCACTCAAAATTGCACAGAAAAGCAATGAGATTTCTGGCTGGCTGGAATACTTTGTAGATATCGCACTGAATGCACAGTTACAAGCTAAACAAATGATCGACTTTACTTTAAAAAAAGTCAAGCTGTTTGATGTTGTCAAAGAAAAAGTTAATGAACGTCAAGTTAAAGTTTTACAAAAAATGTTTAGTGCCGGGTTAGCTGGCTTTCAGGGAGATATGACAGCCAAAAAATACATCTCCATTACCAGGGCCTCCAAGGCAACCGCTACCCGCGATTTACAGGAATTAGAAAAGCTTGGCGTCCTGGCATCTTACGGCGGAGGCCGGAGTGTACATTATAAGATTAGCGATACTTTTGATATTTGAGTTATCTTTAGCGGCTGATCGCCATACCAGAAAACTGGCATTTGAAAAGAGCAGGTAAGCGCTGAGATCGGACTAAGGAAAAGCAAAGCTTTAGATCACAAAACATTATTCTTATGATACATTTTAAAGCAGAAATAGAAAAATTCGAACAAATGGGTGAAAAAACAGGCTGGAGTTACGTTTTTATTCCGGCTGCCATTGCTGATAAAATTAAGCCAGATTGTAAAGTATCTTTCAGGGTTAAAGGGAAGCTTGATGACTTGGAAATTGCCGGAATAGCTACTGTGCCAATGGGGGAGGGAGATTTTATTATTGCCATCAATGCTACACTCCGCAAAAAAATAAGAAAGGAAGCCGGTGCTAAAATAGAATTATGGCTAGAAGAGGATAAGGATTTTAAAATTGAAATGCCTGCAGATCTGGAAGTATGCCTGGCTGAAGATGAAATACTACTTACTCGTTTCCTCCAACAACCTAAATCCCATCAAAATTATTTCATTAAATGGATTAACGATGCTAAAACAGAAAAGACACGCACCAAAAGATTAATAATGACCGTTGATGCCATGGAAAAGCTACAGGATTATGGCGCGATGATTCGAGGGGGAAGGAGTTTGGAGTCGTGAGTCACTAGTCTTAAGTCTTCAGTCTTGAGTCTTGAGTATTGGATGCAGCGTTTGGCTTTTATGCATTTGAAAAGCTAACCTTCTAACCCATACTAACCTACTTCTAACCCACTACTATTACCCGTACTAGCCTTTCCTCTTATAATCCCTAAACCAGCTGCTTACTTTCATTTGAATAACACCCAAAAAAGCCTCGCGGAAAATTCGGGTACTCATTTTAGATGTTCCTTCTGTTCTGTCAGTGAAAATAATGGGCACTTCGACCACGTTAAAGCCAAACTTAATGGCTGTAAATTTCATTTCAATCTGAAAGGCATAACCTACAAAGCGAATTTTTTCTAAGGGAATAGTGTCGAGTACAATTCTACGGTAGCATTTAAAACCGGCAGTTGCATCCTGGATATTAATCCTGGTAATAAAACGAACATACATCGAGGCAAAATACGACATCAGCACCCTTCCCATCGGCCAGTTGACTACATTTACGCCTTTCACATATCTTGAACCAATGGCTACATCTGCACCATTTACACAAGCATCACGTAAGCGGGCCAGATCATCAGGATTGTGAGAGAAATCAGCATCCATTTCAAAAATAAATTGATAGTCTTTTTGCAGTGCCCAATTAAATCCATAGATATAAGCTGTACCCAAGCCCTGTTTTCCTGCACGTTCTACAATAAAAAGATGGCCATCATATTCAGCCTGTAATGATTTAACAATATCTGCTGTACCATCCGGTGAGCCATCATCAATAATCAGTACATGAAAAGGTTGATTTAATGAAAATACCTTTCGGATTATCCGCTCAATATTCTCCTTTTCATTATAAGTTGGAATGATTACTAAACTGTCTGACACGTTTGTTCGTTTTATATAAAATGCATTTTGAGCTAAAAATGATCTTAGCTTTAGAGGGCGAAAGTAAATATTATAAATTAAAAAAACCGTATCAACCCTGTTGATACGGTTTAAAATGTATTAAAATGTTTTTTATCTCACTTCTTGCATCAGTTTCTTAATTAACTGAGAGAATAGAATTAAAAATATCCCCGCAATTAAAGAATAGAGGGCAAGGGATTTATAACCTTCTGTATAAGATGTTAATTTGGCCATTAGGGATGCATTTTCGATATTCGACATTTCCGCACCTAACTTCCCGGCCGCCAGCTGTCCGAAGGCACTAAAAAGGAACCACATTCCCATCATCATCCCGAACATTCTTTTTGGCGATAATTTGGTAATGATCGACATTCCGATTGGACCGATGCATAATTCGCCCAGCGTAAGCAGCAAGTAACCTAGTGTAAAAATATTTAAAGAACTAATGCCTTCATCATTAGCGAAAAACCTAGTGGCATAGAAAACATAGAAACTCACCGCTAATAGAACAAAGCCCAATCCAAATTTTACCACCGTATTGGGTTCAATTTTACGTTTGTACATCCCAATCCATAATAAGCCTATCAACGGACTAAATACAATTACGAAAAATGAGTTTACACTGTTGTTTACTACATTCGGATCAATAGAAAAGAATAATAAGTTATGGTCTAAGTTATCTTTTGCAAACAAAGAAAGTGAACCTCCGCTTTGTTCAGAAATTGCCATGAAAATGAAATAGCAAAGAATGAAAATAAAAGCAGCAAGCAATTTATAGCGTGCTTTAACTTCTTTAATACTGAACATTTCATAAAAAAAGTAAATCAGTGCCACTACACCCAGCGTATACATAAAGTAGTCGGTATAAGCTGTGTTTCTCACCATGATAAAAATCAATGGGATACATAACAGCGAACCGATATAAACCACTATTTCGTAAATGGTGCGTTTTGATTTTTGTAAATGCAGGAGCGGAGAACTACCAATTGGCCCCAAGTACTTTTTAGTAAAGATGAAAGTACCTAGTCCGAAAGCCATTACCAGGGCTGCAGAAAGGAAACATAAATTCCAGGAAACATATTTGCCCAGGTAGATACACATGGCACCACCCAGCAAACCACCAACATTAATTCCGGCGTAAAACAATCCATAACCAGCATCTCTTCTATTGTCCTTCTCATGATAAAGTTCGCCTACCATCGATGAGATATTGGGTTTGAAAAAACCGGTACCAATGATGGATAGTGTAATACCTACATAAAACAAATCATGCGGTGAAAAGGCCAGGATCAGGTTTCCTACAATCATCAGTGAGCCGCCCCAAAAAAGCGATTTTCTAAAGCCTAAAACCTTATCAGCAAAGATGCCACCGATAAAGGTAAAGGCATAAACAAAAGCCTGGATGGCACCATATTGGAGGTTAGATTTTTGATCAGTTAATCCCAATTGATCAACCATAAAAAATGCCAGTACACCACGCATACCATAGAAACAGAAACGTTCCCACATTTCTACCAGTGATAAATACCAGAGTTGTTTTGGATACTTGCCTTCGAAATTTTGAATCGCTTCTAATGTTTCAATAGAAGGCGTTTTTTCAGTTATAATCTGCATTTTATTTAACCCCGTGCATTAGTTTTTTAATTATTGGTGTAAGCAACATAATAAAGATACCCAAACTTACAGGAATAAGAGTAAAGATGAGGAAGAAGGTAGACATGGAGTACTGTGCTGTAATTTTATCAATCATACCGCCCATGGTACCAGCAATTTTATTTCCGATAGCCAGTGCTAAATACCAGATACCGAACATAATTCCGATCATACGACCCGGAACCAGTTTACTCAGATAGGATAGGCCGATAGGAGAGATAAATAATTCGGCCATGGTATGGAAAAAATAAGCTAAAATAAGCCAGATCATACTTACCGATGCCACTTTAGCACCTGCAGGTATGGAACTTGAACCATAAGCCAGTGCCGCAAAGCCAATACCCAATAATATCATGCCTATGCCGTTTTTAACGGTTGCGGTTGGACTATATTTACTTTCCCAAAGTTTAGATACAATAGGTGCACATGAGATAATAAATAGTGAATTTAAAATACCAAACCAAGTGGCAGGAACCTCAGTTTTAACCGAGCTGTATTGGTTTTTTAGCATATATATTACCATACACCATATTATAGCAAAACCAACTGCCAAAATGATATTGCCTAATGCAAACCTCGAGAATGTTTGCCTGAATAACTTAAATAATACGTAAGAAATGATGGTTAGCGGAATAATCGTAATTAAAGTGTTGGCAACGTTAAAAATAATCTTTGAATTTCCTTCCAGTATTCTGGCTGTATAATCTTTAGCGAAAATGGTCATGGAACCACCAGCCTGCTCAAATGAGGCCCAGAAGAAAATGGCCACAAAGGCAAGCACAATAACCACAATCATTTTATCTCTGAGTTGTGGCGTATATTGAACGATTCTCTTAATTAAAACAAAAATAAATAAGCTTAAAGCTAAAATAATGGCGAAGTTATCACCGGATAGCCCACCTAAAGAAAAGTTAAAAACGGTATAGCCAGACACTTTAGAATAAGGGTCATTAATAATCCAAACGAGGCCTATAACGGCAATAAATACAATTAATACAATATCAATAATAGAAAATGGATTTCTTTTAGCTTCAGCCGGATGCTCATCTTCGTCTACGCTATCTTCATTTTTAACTGGTTTTAAACCAATAGAGCCAAATATATTTTTGGTAAAATAGAACTGTAACATGCCTACAAACATGAAAATACCTGCAAGACCAAAGCCATAACTCCAGCCTATTTTTTCACCAATGTAACCACATAAGAGCATTCCTAAAAAGGAGCCGCAATTTACACCCATGTAGAATATCGTGTAAGCGCCATCTTTTTTCTCAGGATGTTTTTTATACATGTGAGATAGGATGGAGGTCATATTTGGTTTGAAAAATCCATTACCTAATACTAAAAGGCATAAGCCCAGATACATAAAAATTGGATTGAACTCAAAAGCCATCGAAAGATGGCCCAATGTCATTAAAAATGCACCGATAATAACTGCCCAGCGATAACCTAAAAATCTGTCGGCAATATATCCTCCTAAAATAGGCGTAAGGTAAGCAAGTGAAGTGTATGAACCATAAATAGCTAAAGCGTGTTCGCGAGGCCAACCCCAACCAGGGTTATCACCCAAAATAGATGAAGTTAGAAATAAAACGAGCAGGGCTCGCATCCCATAGTACGAAAATCTTTCCCACATCTCCGTAAAGAAAAGTACGAATAAACCTGCCGGATGCCCCAATACTTTGCTGCTAAAGAAATCGTCTTTGGTTTCAATTGATGTTTGCATAAAACATTTATTGGTTTTAGTTTATGAATTCAGAATTTGTGTGTTGTTTAAGCTAGTTTGCAAGGCGCAATATAGTCAGCGGAGGGCAAACTCACAAATATTTAACTTAGTGGAAAGGTAATGAAGAGGTTAAGATTTTTTGAAATTAGAACTTTCGAATGGGTTTTACATTTTTCTTTGGATCGGCATATAACTCGTCCATTGCACTGGGATCATTATTTAGTTCTAAGCCTTCCTGCAGTTTTAATCGCCCATTAATAATCTTAAATCCATCGAAGGTGCCATCAGATCCATAAAACTCATACTTGCCTGCCATTTCAGGATCGAAAGGCGCTAAGTGGTCAAAAACAATCATACCCGCCTTTTGATCAACTTTAAGCGTCATTGCATTTGATTTGGTATATTCGAAAATCACCCTGTTTTTTCCCTTCAGTTCCTTACCATCGAAAACAGAGGCCCCGAAATTTACTTGCTCCTTATTAAACGAAAGGATGTCTATCACTTTTTTCGTAGTGTTTTGAGTATTTCCTTTCCAGCCCAATAAGACGTAATAAGGTAGGCGGTTGCCACTGGTTACGGGAACAATTTCATAATAACGGGCGCCAAACCATATCTGGTTGCTGGTAATGGCATTAGCATCTGTAATATTATCTGTTTGATCAATTAAAGGATAAAGTTTTAGCGGACCATTGCCGGTATTCATCTGGATGGTACCAAAATACCGGTAAGTGCCATTTTCCTGCTGCACATACCAACTTAAAATTCTGAATGCTTTATCTGGTGATTTGATCACTGAAACATTTTTCAGAGAATCGAACGGATAAGCGAAAGAGTTAGGCGTTTTTAAAGCTTCTACTAAGGTTTTAACAAAACGGCCGTTAACTTCTGCTTTCCTGGCATCGGTTTCGCCTGCTATGGTAGCCATAGAAATTTTAATTAGCGAATCCTGAAAAACGTTTAAATTGTTTGTGCTTTGCTGCGCCCTGGTGTTGAGCCGCAACAAAGCAAAAATAAAAAGAATATAATATTTTATTTTCATCTATTAAAGTTTCTCAATAACCAGTGCACTGGCTCCGCCGCCACCATTACAAATGCCTGCAACGCCAATTTTACCATTATTTTGGGCGAGCACTGAAAGTAAAGTAACTACAATTCTGGCGCCCGATGCGCCAAGTGGGTGGCCTAAAGATACTGCACCTCCATTTACGTTTACCTGATCCTCTTTTAGATTTAGTTTTTGATTATTTGCGATAGAAACAACCGAAAAAGCCTCATTAATTTCAAAGTAATCCACGTCTTCAATAGCTATATTTGCTTTTTGTAAAGCTAAAGGAATTGCTTTCGATGGGGCAGTAGTGAACCATTCCGGAGCTTGTTGTGCATCTGCAAAGCCTAAGATTTTAGCCAATGGTTTTATGCCTAATGCTTTAGCCTGGTCTGCACTCATCAATACTAGTGCAGCTGCGCCATCATTTAATGTAGACGCATTTGCAGCCGTAACGGTTCCATCTTTTTTAAATACGGGTTTCAACGATGGGATTTTATCAAATTTTACCGCTGTAGGTTCATCGTCTGTATCTATAAATGTAACCTCACCCTTCCGGTCTTTCACTTCAAGGGCAATAATCTCACCGGAAAACTTGCCATTAGTTTGTGCATTTTGCGCTCTTTTATAGGATTCGATAGCAAAATTATCCTGCTCTTCGCGACTGATATTGCATTCGCTTGCGCAAAGTTCTGCGGCCGAGCCCATGTGGTAATCATTGTAAACATCCCAAAGGCCATCTTTAACCAGGCCATCTGTAATTTGTCCATGTCCGAGGCGATAACCATTTCTGGCCTTATCCAGGTAGAAAGGTACATTACTCATGCTTTCCATTCCACCAGCAACAATGATATCCTGATCGCCATTTGCGATACTTTGTGCGGCTAACATAATGGCTTTGGTGCCCGAAGCACAAACTTTATTAATGGTAGTGGCTGGTAAATCTGGTAAGCCCGCCAACTTTGCAGCCTGGGTGGCGGGTGCCTGTCCTAAATTAGCAGACAATACATTACCCATATATACTTCCTGGATTTGTTCCGGAGTTAGACCAGCTTTTTCTATTGCAGCCTTTATGGCAAAGCCGCCTAACTGTGTAGCAGAAAATTGAGCTAACGAGCCGCCGAAACTGCCAATAGGGGTTCTTACAGCTGATACAATTACAACTTCTTTCATGAATTAAAATTTTTATGAACTCTTGGTTAGACCGCTAAGTTATGCATTTTTTAAAATGCTGGTAAGGAATAAACATTCATTTTAACAGGATTTAAATGTTTAGATCTTTTGTGGTCTGGCGTTCAACTATCTTCTAGCTATTCCTCTTTAGTTTTACCCTTTTTTCTTGATTTGAGTGCCTGATTCAATAGGAACTCAATCTGTCCGTTAGTACTTCTGAACTCATCACCCGCCCAGGTTTCTACTTCCTTCAATAACGCAGGACTGATCCGTAATACAAAAGCTTTTTTATCTTTCTCCGCCATTTCTACTGTATTGCCTGTATATTATACTTTATTTTAATATTGATGAGGAATGCCTCCACCTCCTCAATCTTGTTGGTGCTGAAGAGCAACTTTTTGCCATTCTTAAATTCGAGTTGCAGACCTCGGTTACCATCATTTAAGAGATAAGCCTTATCGTTCACTTTAAACCAGAGCCGGCTTTTTACCCCATAGCCACCATATTCGGAGAAAGCATCATATTTTCTTAAGTATGCCTTTTCCACGTTTTCCCAGTTTTGTGTTTTATATTTAAACTGCAATGGGAAATACCGGTAAGTTAAGCCGTGTTGATCCATCTTTAGGGTAAGCGTACTTTTTTCGATCAGGTAAATAATCAGGAAGGGTGAGAGTAATGCTAAGATAGGTGCAAAGTACATGCCTTTGAGCTCCTCCAGGGAAAGACCGTCTTTACTAAGAAAGATAATGGCCAGCCCCGGAATAATACTTACCCCGGTGATGAGGTATAACCACCAGATTTTTAATCCTTGCTTTTCCTCGAATTCCATATTAATTATACAATGTTCCGGTATTGACTACGGGCTGCACATGTCTGTCGCCACAAAGCACTACCAGGAGGTTACTTACCATCGCTGCTTTACGTTCTTCATCAAGTTCTACAATTCCTTTTTCCGATAATTTCTCCAGTGCCATTTCTACCATACCAACCGCACCTTCAACAATTAGTTTCCGTGCTGCAATTACTGCTGTGGCTTGCTGGCGTTGTAACATGGCGCTGGCAATTTCCGGCGCATAGGCCAGGTGAGAAATACGTGCCTCCAAAACATCAATACCTGCCCTGGAAAGCCTTTCGTTCAATTCTTTTTCTAAAATTTCACTTACCTGTTCTGCACCATCTTTTAGCGTGATACTTGATTCTTCCCCTTCAGAATGATCATATGGAAAAATATTGGCTAAATGCCTGACTGCAGCTTCGCTTTGGATATTTACATACTGCATGTAGTTTTCTACAGCGAATACCGCTTTAGCCGTTTCATTTACTTTCCATACTACAACGGCAGCAATCTCAATCGGGTTGCCTAATTTGTCGTTTACTTTTAGTTGTTGTCCGTTCAGGTTATTGGCCTTTAAAGAAAGTCTTCTTTTGGTGGTAAGGGGATTTACCCAGAAGAAACCATCAGCCTTAACCGTTCCGATATATTTTCCAAATAAGGTTAATACCATTGATTGGTTGGGGTTGATAATGAGAAAACCCGGGAAAACCAGGAACAAATCAACCGCTAGTATGATGGCTCCCCAGATAAATATTTCTGAAACAAAACAGAAAATAGATCCGGCTAATAATAATAGCGATAGTGTAAATGTTAAATACCCGGATGGCGGGCTAATAATTTTTTCCTGATACATAATTGATATTGATTTGATATCATAAAGTAAATTATAAAATCTGGCAATCGCAAACAAAATCAGCAAAATGTATATTAGATAAAAATGTTATTTTTGACAATACAATAATCTACTCGTTTTGGCTAAAATCAAGAAAAATTCACACAAAATCTTTTACCGTAAATATTCATCTAACCTGAAATATGTAATGATGGTATTTACAGTTTTCGTTATTACGCTGTTCCTACCAAAACAACCCCGGTTTAGATACGAGTTTGAAAAGGGAAAAGTATGGATGAATAAGGATTTGATCTCTCCGTTTAGCTTTGCTATTTTGAAAACTAATCCACAGGTAAATACCGATAAAAAAAATGCACTTAAAGATGTGTTGCCAGTTTATCAGTACGATTCGTCAATCAGCAGCAATGCACTCGAAGCTTATATCAATGAGTTCGATATTAAGTGGAAATCCAAGCAGTTGGATGAAAAGGATAAACTGAAGTTTAAAACGGAATCTTACCGACTACTCGGTAATATATATCAGCGTGGGATTATCGGCTTAAATGCCAAGCAACAAACAAATGGTAAACATTATGATTTTTCCTTAATGGAAAATAATGTTGCCAACCAGAAAAACACCCAGGATGTTTTTACTACGGAGACTGCGTTGCTTCATTTCAAAGCTAATTTTAAATCGCCAAACCAGGTAATGGTCGATCTGATTGTTAACCTGGCGGAAGATCACATTACCCCTAATATTATCTTTGACGAGCGGTTAACGCAGATTATTCAGCAAAATACGGTGGATAATATTTCTACAACCAAAGGGATGGTGCAAAAGGGAGAGTTGATTGTAGCGAAGAATGATGTAATTGATGATGAAATTTATCAGAAACTAGAATCTTACAAAGCTACCTATGATGCGCAAACCAAGACTATTGGGAGCAAGGCTTTAGTATACCTAGGCCAGATCGTGCTGGTGAGTTTTATGCTCACGATATTGATGTCGTTTTTATTTCTCTTTAGGAAAGATATCTTTTCAGATAACCGCCAGTTGTCTCTAATCCTGATTGTGACGACAGGCATGTTGCTGGCGCTTACCTGGGCAATCAAGATCGAAATTCCAAGTTTGTATTATATTCCATTTTGTGTCGTCCCGATTATCATCAGGATCTTGTTTGATACCAGGCTGGCGCTCTATCTCCATTTACTGGTTATTTTAATTGCTGGCTTCTTTGTGGCAAATAGTTTTGAATTTGTTTTCTACCAGGTTACGGCGGGCATGGTGGCTATATTTAGCATCAAAAACTTTGTGAAACGGGAGCGGTTCCTGGTTTCTGCGTTGTTTATCCTGATGGCTTATTTTGTATCGTTTGTAGGTATCGCTTTGCTGCGGGAAGGTTCTTTCCGTGAAATTGAGTGGGGAAATTTTATTCCGTTTGTGTTTAGTGTACTGCTCTCACTACTTGCTTATCCTTTAATTTATTTGTTTGAACGTATTTTTGGTATCACTTCTGATGTGGCGCTGATTGAGCTGACCAATACCAATAATAAGTTACTTCGAGAGTTGGCCTTTAAGGCGCCTGGTACTTTCCAACACTCTTTACAGGTGGCTAACCTGGCAGAAGCTGCGATATTTAAAATTGGCGGTAATTCTGTACTGGTGAGGGCAGGAGCACTTTATCATGATATTGGAAAGGTTGATAACCCGCAATACTTTATAGAGAACCAAAATACGGCTGTTAGTCCGCACGATAAATTACCATATGAACAAAGTGCGCAGATTATTATTCAGCATGTGCATAAGGGCATTGAAATTCTCCGGAAAAATTTAATCCCGGAAGCGATCATTGATTTCATCAGAACGCATCATGGAAATACGCGGGTAGATTATTTTTATCAGTCGTTTTTAAAAAATTCTCCTGAAAAATTTGTGGATGAAAACATTTTCCGCTACCCCGGACCGATCCCTTTTAGTAAGGAAACTGGGGTGTTGATGTTAGCAGATTCTGTCGAAGCGGCCTCAAGAAGTCTGAAAAATCCAGATGCGCAGAGCATAAATGACATCGTTGAAAGGATTATTAACTACAAATTGGAACAAAATCAATTAGATAACTGCGATTTAACATTAAAAGATATTGAAACTATCAAATTGATATTCAAGACGATGCTAATGAGTATCTATCATGTGCGCATAGATTATCAACAAGTTTTATAATTTTCTTTTGTAGAATAACATGTTTTACTATATTTGCAGACCTCAAAACAAGGTCGGTAGGACAAATTTAGAGGTTGAAAAGGAGAGGTGCCTGAGTGGCCGAAAGGAACAGTTTGCTAAACTGTCGTACTGGTAACGGTACCGCGGGTTCGAATCCCGCCCTCTCCGCTCAAAAAAAAAAGTAATAAAAAAGATGAATATGTCATTTTAAAATCGTTACTTTGCAGCCCTTAGAAATAAGGAAATAAAAAAGAAGATACCAAGTTCGGGATGTAGCGTAGCCCGGTATCGCGCCTGCTTTGGGAGCAGGAGGTCGTAGGTTCGAATCCTGCCATCCCGACAAAAGTTCAATCCACTTTTAAAAAGGATTAAAAAAAGGTGATACCAAAAAGTTCGGGATGTAGCGTAGCCCGGTATCGCGCCTGCTTTGGGAGCAGGAGGTCGTAGGTTCGAATCCTGCCATCCCGACGATTAGACTTCTAAAAGTCATCAAAACCCCTTAATTCGTATGATTTAAGGGGTTTTTTGCTTTATTTCAATCCAGTTTAGGATCAAGCGGAAAAAAAGTTGGGGCTATAATTTTTAAGCACAGATTTAGATAGCTTGAAAAGAAAGAATTTGATATCTCTAACACCTTTTGAAGTAGCGCTGAATGCCTTTACTTTGGCATTGAAACTCTGCCGATGCATTTGTGCTCCTGTCGATGAAGAAGTTCAGGATCGACAGGTGATCCAATGAAACCTATTCTGTTACCCATTTTTATTTTTTTATGTTTGGTCACTGAAAGCCGATAGGGAAATGCTAGGTGTTAAGCTGGCTTAGCTAATAATGTATCCGTTAGCTATTTATAGTTTTACTCCATCCATCCTTCGTGAAAAGTGATTTCGCTATTCGCTATTTTATATGGTAGAAAGTATAAGTTATTAAACTTTTTATATTTGAACTTTGCAATGATGGTATCCAGTTTTTCACTTTCAGCATTTCGTCTTGATATGCTATCGTACAACACTGCATAGCCTTTAATCTCGTTTTTGGCAAATTTTTCTTCCAAAATAGACTGTAATAGTTTGACCAATTCATTACTCAACGGAAAATCATCGCCAAAGAACGATATGAGTTGCTGAGGTTTATCGTCACCGTCGATATAAACACCTATAGGATAAAACTCCCCTTGCTCTTTCAAAACGTACTCAACAACAGTAAAGCCGAAGTTCAGTAATTGCTCAACTGTATCTTCAGTGGTCACCTTTTACTCGCTGGTTAGTTCAATCATTCTGGCAATTCTTTCCTCAGCTTCTTTTTTGCTTATTCCGCTATAGTAATCTTTCACAAAAGGATAGTCAAAATCCTGATGGGGAACTATCTCTGTCTAGAATTCCCTTTTTTTGTATACACTGTTGTAGGTACTGCTGTTGTTTCCGCATAATTTGATATGTCATTGCTGAGCCAGCCGAAGTAAGATACTTCATGATTTTCGTTATCATAATTGTCCTTATAGTCCTTGAAACTTTTTTCGCTTAATGAAACCCATAATCCATATTCTAAGTTTTCACAATGGTCATTTACCGTTTGGGTTAAAGTACATCGAATAAATAAATCGGTTGTATCTTGACCCTCAATCTCGCACTTGGTTAGTCTGATATTGAAAGGGAGTAGCCATTAATACAATTCGAGATGTTCAGTTGAATCAAATCATATTATAGTATGATTTTACCGTCAACAACTAGGCTATTTGGATCTTTTTCCTTAAAAATCTTATTGTAATGTGATTTTTGTTGTTTTGAAGCAAAGAGTTTTTTAATTTTAATAAAAATCATACTATAATGGGAAAAACGGTTGGGGATCTTTTATTAGAGCGGCGTAAGGAACTGAAAATGACACAGCCTTACTTAGCCGAACTTGCTGGTGTTAGTATCAATACGCTTTATAAGATTGAACGCAATGAAGGAAACCCAACTTTAGAAGTTTTAAGGCGTATCGGACTCATTTTGGGCTTAGAGGTGACCTTCAAACTGGCGGAATTAAACGAAGGTAATCTATGAGAAAGGCGGGTGTATTTTTGAATAACAGATTGGCAGGGTATTTATCTGAATACAATAGGAATGATTATGTTTTCAGGTATGAGGATGAATACTTTATCGATGGTGTACTGCCTGCAATCAGCTTAACTCTGCCGAAGGAGAAACAGGAGTTTAGAAGCAGTTTTCTATTCCCTTTTTTCTATAATATGCTCTCAGAAGGGGTAAACAAGAAAATGCAGACCAGGCAGTTTCAGCTTGATGAAAACGACGCATTTGGACTGCTTTTGAAAACAGCTGGGGAGGATACAATTGGTGCAGTTACCGTTAAAGAAATTATAGAATGAAGATCATAAATGATCCTGGAACGCTCGCCGAAGGTTTTGATACTTATAGCCCGCTTGCCAGACGCAGGCTCTTCGGTGGAAGAGAGGTAAGTCACGTTCTGCCTTACGCTGCCCCCGGTAAAGACGATAGGGATGCAGAGATTTTTCTGGAAAATCGTAAGCGGATTTCTATTTCAGGGGTACAGGAAAAACTCTCGGTGCTCCGCTTTGGTAAGGAGCTCAGGTTGACCAGGCAGGGTGAACAGGGAACATATATCTTAAAGCCAATTCCCAGGGACATTAAAATGCCTGAACAGGTGCCTGCGAATGAGCATTTGACCATGCAGATTGCAAAACAGGTCTATGGTATTGCCACCGCGGAGAACGCCCTTGTTTTCTTCAAAGGTGGTGAGCCGGCATACATTACCCTGCGGTTTGATGTAAGGCCGGATGGAACTAAATGGCGAATGGAGGATTTTGCAAGCCTTGCGGGAAAGGTGGGTAATGATGGAAATGCTGATTATAAGTATGACTATAATTATGAATCTTTAGCCGCGCTTATCCGTCAATTCGTTCCGGCATGGCGAGTAGAGATCGAAAAGTTCTTCCGGTTAGTAGTATTCAATTATCTTTTCTCCAACGGCGATGCCCATCTCAAGAATTTTTCGATTATTGAGACCCGTCAGGGTGATTTCATCTTGAGTCCTGCTTACGATCTGCTGAATACCAAAATCCATGTCAACGATTCGGATTTTGGCCTCAATGGCGGCCTGTTTGCTGACGGTTACAAATCAGCCTATCAAATGACACAAGGCCATGTGGCTGGGTCCGACTTTATTGAATTTGGAAGACGGATCGGTATTCAGGAAAAGCGTATTGAGAAATTACTAGCTCCTTTCAGGGAACGCAGTGAGCTAGTAGAAAGCCTGACTGATCGTTCTTTCCTTGAGAGCAGCCAGAAAAAAACGTATCTTTTTGATTATAATCGCAAGCGAAAGCTTTTGAACAAGTAAAAACAATTTAAGTGTATCCCGTTTTCCTAACCATTAAACAAACCATATAAGATGGATACTTATGGTGAAAGTCTCCTTTCAGCTGTCATCTTTGATATGGGGCATAAAATCCCTCAATAGTTCCCAAATTTACAGACCTGGATGGGATGCCTACGTTACTTTCGCTACCATACCGAAGTCTCTAGCTGACGCTGCAGTCTTTTTTTTAAGAATTCATTTCTATGTGAATTGTGGCCACAAAAACAGATTTTTGGCTAATTATCGAGATAAAAATTAAACAAAAATCTAGGGTGAAAAGCAGTAAAAAAAAGGTTTTCCAAATCGTAACCATAAAAAATATAATGCTTAAAGTCTTTCATATACAAGTGATTAGGAATGTGTTTCGCTTCCTGCCATCCCGACGATTAGCCCTCTAAAAGTCATCAAAACCCCCTAATTCGTATGATTTAAGAGGTTTTTGCTTTATTTCAATCCAATTTATTCAGACTACATCGAGGAAAAATCAATCGAGAGCATTTCACAGATGTTGGGGCATTCCGGTATCCGAACGACAAGATCTTTAAACCAACATTTACTGTTAGTTATTTATATTTCATGGAATACTTTTTTGGGTTAAGACCAACATGCTTTTTAAAAGCCCTACCGAAATAACTCATATTTGTATAGTTCAAACTGTACCCTACCTCGGATATTGACATCTTTTCATCTCTAATCAGCCTAGCTGCCTCTCTTATGCGTAGAGACTGATGATAATTATGTATTGTAGTTCCGAATACCTGTTTGAACAACCTTTGCATTTTTGATTCACTTATAAGAAAATACTTGGTGAGCTGATGTATACTAGGACTTGATTTGAGATCGGCAGAAATTTTTTCCCGGATCTGATAAATAGTTTTTACATCCGTTTTATTAATAGGATAAGTAGGAATATTACCCCTTTTTAAAAATAAGGCTAAAAAAAGGAAAATAAGTTCCTCTGCCATAACTCTGTAATGGAATGAAGCCAATTCAACTAATGGTCTGACATCACATAATAAAATTGCCTTACTTTGGATTTCGCTGGATATGATCTCTTCATATACAAAAGGTCTGTCACCTATAATAATGCTATTTAGCGGGTTGCCTTTGTCTTTGATATTTAAAAGATCGTTTAGAAGGCTTGAATGTATAGTTATGATTAAATTACTGGTAAATGAATTTGCCGGAGTAAAGATTTCAAGATCCATGTCAATTGAACTTACTATTACAGCAGGCGACTTTCTAAAGTTGCGAAAAGTGAAAGTGACATAATTTTCTCCCTCGGGTACATAATCCTTTGGCCTACTTAGTACAGTGTCATTTTTTAACTCATATTCAGAAATCATAATCTGCATTAACGAGCCAAGAACTATTCTCCGAATATTTCCAGTACCTATTTCTTCTTTCAATAAAAAATTTTGTCCATAACAATCATTTTCGGTTGGAACGGCAAGCAATTCAATTCTATTTAATAACTTTTCATCGCTATTCATGTATTGTTTAGGACTATTAATTAACGTAATATAGGTATTTTATACTTTTTCATGTAGCTAATTTTGTCGTTCAGAATTTATAAAAATATATGAATAAGAAAAAAGTATTGATTACCGGGGCAAGCATTGCTGGCAATACGGTAGCATTTTGGCTTTCACGTCAAAATTTTGATGTTACAGTTGTAGAGCGTGCTGAAAGTTTCCGTACTGGTGGACAGAACGTTGATATTCGTGGTGCTGGCCGAATAGTGTTACAAAGAATGGGACTCGAAAAGAAAGCAATTGAATTGACCACAGGAGAGCTTGGAACAGATTGGGTTGATGAAAAGGATAATGTTATTGCCAGATTTGCTGTGGACGATATCGGTGACGGTCCAACAGCAGAATTAGAAATCATGAGAGGCGACATTTCAGAAATCATCTTCGAGGAATCTAGAAAATATGCGAAATATCGTTTTGGAGAGCATATTATCGCAGTTAGTCAACATGCCGATGGTTCTTCAGTAACGTTTAATAACCACCAAAGCGAATACTATGATATTATTGTAGTTGCTGAAGGTGTTGGATCTTCCACGCGAAATCTATTATTTACTAATGAATATAGAATGCGCTACATGGATTTAACTATTGCTTACTTTGCAATACCTGGCAAAGAAAGCGATGGTAAGTTTTCACGTCAATACAATACTGTAGGTGGAAGAGGAGCGACATTAAAGCCAGGCAGTGATGGGAAATTAAGAGTCTATATGGGCATCCACAAGGTTTCAGAAAGTGAACAGAAATGGAGCGTTGAAAAACAAAAAGAATTCTTGAAAGAAAAATTTGCTAAAGACGGGTGGGAATTCCCACGTATTTTAACAGAACTTGACGGCATAGATGATTTTTATTTTGACGTTATGAGACAAGTTAAAATGGATAAATGGTCAAAGAAAAATTTGGTTCTTGCTGGCGATGCTGCATGGTGTGCAACCCCTTTATCTGGCATTGGAACAACGCTGGCAATTGTTGGAGGATATGTACTCGCAGGAGAAATAGCCAAAAATGATGATCCTGAAAAAGCTTTTCAAGCTTACGAGCAAATAATGCGCCCATTCGTTGATGAAGGTCAAGGGCTACCAAAAATTGTACCTCGTCTACTTTGGCCACATAGCCGCATGGGATTGTTGTTTTTGCGTTTTGTAATGCGAATAGCTGGAACGAAGCCAGTGAGAAAGGTTTTTTCAAAATTATACCTTCGAAATTCAGAAAAAATTGAATTACCATTATATAAGCTAGAAATATAGAAATGTAATCAAAGAGCGCTGGCAGAGTATTATGGGAAGTATAGAAAGAAATCCGATGCCGAAATGGCCGTTGTTTGCAAGCCTTAGATCAACCTGAATACATTCCAATCTATTTGGGGTAAGCGTGGTGCGCCTTTTGCCATCAGGATAGCTGATTTATCATTAACAGTGACTGGTGGAAAACTCATCAGGATATTACTTATGTCGTCCATGATTTTTGTATAGTTTAGTCAGATGATGAAACGCATCTCGACAAAAAAGAAATAAGTAAGGCAGAGCTTTTAAATCTTGATACAACAGTCTCAATGTTGACGTTCATGAAAAAACATAAAAATTTACAAACCAGTTTAATTAAAAGATCTTCTGAACGCTACTGGTGAACGCTTTGTTTTATTTTTAAATAGTTTACTAAATGATTGAACATGTTCGAAGCCTAACCCATATGCAATTTCACTGATAGTCATGTTAGTGGTTGATAATTTCTCCTTTGCCTTTTCAATGAGCTTATCATGAATATGTTGCTGAGCATTCTGTCCGGTTAAAATTTTTAGCGTACTACTTAGATATTTTGGAGATCTATTAACTACCCCTGCGAGATATTCGACAGAGGGTAGTCCCTTTGAAATTAAATTATGATCATCGAAATAACTTGATAGGCACTATTCTACCTGCTCTAGTATTAAATGATTTGCTTTTTCCCGTGTAATGAATTGACGATTATAAAAACGATTTCCATAATTAAGCAATGTCTCAATTTGTGAGATAATTATTAATTTACTGTATTTATCAATATTAGAATGGTATTCGCTGTTAATATTTTTAATGATTTCCTCAATTTGCATCTCCTCCTTTTCCGATAAAAATAGATTTTCGTGTAAAGAATAATCCCAATAGTCGTATTGCTTAATTGATTTGGCCAATGGCGTATTCCATATGAAATCTGGATGAATATAAATCACCCATCCAGATTTTTCAATTTTTTGATTTTTGTCATTCACTCCAATACTAAATACCTGATTAGGGGCCATGAAAGACATTGTGCCTTCATTAAAATCGAATGGATATTGTCCGTATTTGACCGTGACGTTTTTCATTTTCTTTACAGAAATCGAAAAGAAATCAAATATCATATTGATAGGTTCGTCATCGTAAGAATGTGAAATTGTCCCAACATCTAGGATGCTGATCAGGGGATGTAGCGGTTTAGGAAGATTTAGATATTGATGAAACTCACTTATTGTTTTAAAATGCTTCATGTGCTTTTATTGCGCTTAAAAATAGTCCTCATCACTTACCTTTTACCAAACAGAACAGTCGTTTCTTCGTCGACTTCATAAACAGCAATATAGCGCATTGGTTTTTATCGTACAGCGCTTATTGAATTTTCCCTTGTGATTGAATTCAGGTGGTCTGGATAGGTTTGAATGATGTACAAGCTTATAATCTCTTGCGTTAGTAAACTTATTTAGATAAAAGTTCTTCTTTTCGTATTTCCAATACGAGTTTTCCGCGAACATGCCAGCTCTCACTTTCCAGATGTGCTTGTGCAACATGTGTTAACGGAAATACTTTGTTAATGTAGGTGTTCACCTGTTTGCTGTCGATCAAATTGGCTATCTGAGTTAACCAATCCTGGCGTGGTTGGTTTGGTGACAATTCTGCTGTTAATTTTCTTTCACGAATTTCATTCAAGAATTCATCATCAAAGGCATAGTCTGTATTTACACTTACAAATATTCCATTATCTTTCAGCGTGTTCAAAGATTTTATTCTTTCTTTATTGTTTCGAATAGGTGAGGCTTCCAAGAAAAGATCCGCATGGCGTACTAAGTCCTGAAATTTTTGAGTGGTGTAATCAATCACCTCATCTGCACCAAGGTCTAACAGGTATTGAAGATTAGCAGTGGAGGCAATTCCGATTACGTATGCACCTTTCGCCTTCGCAAGCTGGACAGCAAAACCACCAACACCACCTGATGCGCCTTGAACAACTACACATTGTCCGGATTGTAATTTTCCATATTCAAATAATCCGGTCCATGCGGTGAGCGCTGCCAATGGTACACTTGCAGACTCATTATAATTAAGGCTTTTAGGTTTGAACGCAAATTGTGATGCCTTTGCAACACAGTATTCGGCGTAACTTCCATTACCAGGAAAGTTAGGTATGCCGTAAACTTCATCTCCTTTTTTTAACGAAGTGACCTCGCTTCCAGTTGATTCTACAATTCCTGCAGCGTCCCAACCTAAAGTTAAAGGCACAGTTAAGTAAGTTCTTAAATGCTCATCAACCCCGTTACGAATCACCCAATCTACAGGGTTTACACCGCTGGCATATATTTTTACTAATATTTCGTCAGGCGCGGGTACCGGGCATGCTATTTCTTCTATTTTGAGCACTTCAGGTCCACCAAATTCATTAATTATTACTGCTTTCATATGTTTCTTTTTGTATAAGACAAAAATGGCAATATGCTATTGAAGTAATTTAGCCATACTTCGTTCTTCGTTAGCCAAAATGCTGGTTTACAATGTTAATTTTCTTCTTTTTAGGTTGAGTGGTACAGCTGATGGGGGGAATTTCAGCAAAAAGAAAATGCGCAGTTAAACTCCATGAATGCAATTGTTTTTTGGTTATAGCTTCGTTTTTGAGACATGTTTTCTCTTTGCCGTAATTGGAGCATATAAACCGAAAGCTGAAAGAAAAATATAGAGTAGTGGATGGATCTTCGTTTTGTGAGACTGTAACTAAAAAAGAGATTCTAGTCCTATTGAAAATCCATCGTTTTTGGATAGCAAATTAGCATAGATTATAGTAAGTAGATATTTGATTGTAAATTGATTTCTGCTTAATTCATTGATAAATTTAGATTCCTATACTCATTCGGTGTCATACCTGTTTTTTGCTTAAAGATCCTGGTAAAATGCTGCTGATATTTAAAGCCGAGATCGCTAGCAATTTCATTGAAGGTTTTTGAGCGATCGAAAATATACGTTTTTGCCTGGTCTATCATTTTTGTCTGAATGTAATCCAGTGCGGTACTGCCGGTTTCCTTCTTGATCAGATCGCCAAAATAGTTCGGGGAAAGGTGCAACTGATCTGCACAATAGGCCACACTTGGCAGACCTAAAACCGAAGCCTTGCCAGAGTGGAAATAATCGATCAACAAGTTTTCGAAGCGAACTAAGATATCCTTGTTTGCATGGCTACGGGTGATGAACTGGCGATCATAGAAGCGCATACAATAGTTCAGGAACAGTTCGATGTTCGATACAATCAGTGTCTTGCTGTGCTTATCAATATTCTGTTCTATTTCTGCAGAAATCTTGTCCAGGGACTCCATTATCGTCATTTTCTCCTTTTTAGAGAGGTGAAGTGCCTCATTAACTTCATAAGAAAAAAAGCTATAGTCTCCTATGGTCTTCCCAAGATGTGTTCCCTTTAGCAGATCAGGATGAAATACCAGCCCATAACCTGACGGAATCACTGCTTCGCCATTGCTGTCTATTCCGTAGACCTGTCCGGGTTGAACAAATACCATGGTCCCATCCTCATAATCATAGGTTTGGCAGCCATAGGTCATGTTTCCACATTTAATATTCTTGAAAAATATGGCATAGATACCCATGTAATGCCGATAGTGGATAATGGTAGGCGTTTCATTGAAATTAACCACACTAACTAAGGGATGCAGTGTGTCTACCCCTACATAATCATTATACTGGCGGACAGTGTCCAATCTTTTTACCTCTTCCATAACATTGTTTACAGATCAAATTTAGCGAAAATGAACCTTCGTTGATCAAGTGTATTGGAGAATCCGTAAAAGTGGTAAACAAAACAGTATTCTGTATAAAACGTAAGCCAGGCCTGCTGCCGATATTTGTATTATAGATTTTGGGAAAGTCAATCACACCCAGAGCGGTATATGAAACTAATTAACAATGATGACTGTAGACGTTGAACAAGTAAATATTTTAGGCAGGTTAAGGAGTGGTGAACTCATTCGGTTAAAAGATCCTGAATATAATGAGATAAATGAAGTGGTGGAAAGAACCATCAAACTGTCTAGGCAGCTCAACACGGCGACCGACATCAATTCTATACGCGATCTCCTGAGCGAGATTATTGGTTGCAGAATCGATGAAAGCACGACAATTTTTGTCCCTTTTTATACCAACTTCGGAAAGTTTATCACTATAGGCAAGAACGTGTTTATCAACCACGCATGCTCATTTCTCGATATGGGCGGTATCACCATCGAAGATGATGTACTGATCGGGCCAAGGGTTAACCTTGTAACCGAGAACCATCCATTAGATCCGGTAGATAGAAGAGCTTTGCTTACAAGGCCAATTGTGATCAAAAGAAATGCTTGGATTGGTGCAGGCGCAACTGTACTTCCAGGGGTTACCGTAGGAGAAAATGCTGTCGTTGCCGCCGGAGCCGTTGTTTCAAAGGATGTGGCTCCAAACACTGTTGTCGGAGGGGTTCCGGCTAAATTTATTAAAAACATTTAAACATGAAAAAATCAATTCTTATTGCGCTCACTATGGTACTTTGTTATGGAATCGCAAGGGCACAATCAACATCAAGTTCAGTACAGATGAAAGAAATATCAGCAAAAAACTACACCACATTTAAAGTAAGTGATAAGGTAACCATTTATGCGGTGGCCTTGAAGAATCAATATCATCTAGAAGTTGCCGGGCATCTTTTTATCCCCAACAACATGGATAGAAAAACCAGGAACCCTGCAATTATCGTGGGTCACCCGATGGGAGCGGTAAAGGAACAAAGTGCCGATGTATATGCCTCGAATATGGCAGAGAGAGGGTTTATCACTTTGGCAATCGACCTATCTTTTTGGGGCGAAAGTGGGGGCAAACCCCGCAATGCGGTTTTGCCGGATATGTATGCGGAGGATTTTAGTGCGGCTGTCGACTTTTTGGGCACAAGATCGTTTGTAGACAGGAATAATATCGGGGTTATTGGCGTTTGCGGAAGTGGGAGTTTTGTGATCAGTGCTGCCAAAATTGATCCGAGGATGAAAGCAATAGCAACAGTAAGTATGTATGATATGGGTTCTGCCAGCCGCAATGCCTTGAACCATTCGCAGACCCTTGAACAACGCAAGAAAAATCAGTCAGAAGCTGCCGAGCAACGATATGTTGAATTTTCTGGTGGCGAGACCAAATATACAGGTGGAACCACTCACACACTAAATGAAAACACTGATCCGATACAGCGTGAATTCTATGAATTCTATCGTACCCCAAGGGGGGAATATACCCCTAAAGGCGGCTCATCAAAAACGACCACACACCCAACTTTGAGCAGTAACACAAAGTTCAACAACTTCTACCCGTTTAATGATATTGAAACCATTTCCCCCCGTCCGATGCTGTTCATCACAGGAGACAGGGCACACTCACGCGAATTTAGTGAAGATGCCTATAAACGTGCGGGCCAGCCAAAAGAACTGGTCATCATTCCGAATGCCGGACACGTAGATCTATATGATAAAACCGACCTGATCCCCTTTGATAAGCTAGAAACCTTCTTTGTAAAACATTTGAAAGAAAAAAGATAGTCATAACCTAAAACCTAAAAACATATGAAAACATTATCGATAAGCGCAATTGCTTTCTTAATGCTCTTGAGTATTAATAGTAGCGCACAGATCAGCAGCAAGACAGATCAGAACAATCGGAATTTTATATTTCCGAAAGGTGAACCTGGACCCGCTGATAATTTTACAGGAAAGGCCTGGAACATCGGTCTGGTAGAGAATGACTCGGTCTATAATACGGTTGTGGGAAACGTCTATTTTGAGCCTGGTGCGAGAAGCAATTGGCACACACATCCCTCGGGACAGATACTAATCATCACCGATGGTGTGGGTTACCACCAGATAAAAGGTCAGCCAAAACAGCCCCTGAAGAAAGGCGACATAGTGAAATGCCCGCCAAACGTAGAACATTGGCATGGTGCAAGCCGCCAAACCGGAATGCTACAAATGTACATCTTGCCAAAAACGGAAAAGGGCATTGTAACCTGGTTGCAGAAGGTAACAGACGAACAATATTTCAGTAAATAAATCATATTAATATGGAACGTAAAGGTCACTCCTCAAGGCGGAAATTTATTCAGCAATCGGCCGTCGTTGGTGCAGGATTAATGTTTGCAGGTCCAATAAAAAGTTTAGCACAAACAGATAATAAAGAAATTATGAGCAAAAATATAGCATAAAAGGGTTACCTGTGGCGGGCTTGATTTAAGAACAAGAGAATTGTTGACACTCAGCATGGTAAGCAGTCCCGGCGGCTCCGATGGCCAGGTGAAAGCACATGTTCAGGCAAATAAGAATGTTGGAAATGATAAAGCCACATTGATTGGCGTAATCACCCAATGTCTACCCTATATAGGATTTCCCAGAACACTTAATGCGCTGGGCCTTGTAAATGAAATATTTATCGAAAAACAATATACAATTAAATTTACCGCAATGGCAAAACATGAAGAAGTACAAAATGGAATTATTTTCCCAATAGGCGAAAAAAATAGTGCGTACGCTCAATATTTTATTGGACAGAGTTATTATAATGCTTTAGTATCTGATCCTGAAATTAGCATCATAGTAGGCAATGTTTCCTTTGAACCAGGCTGCAGAAATAACTGGCATTGCCATAATGGAGGATTTCAAATCTTGATGGTAACTGGTGGTGAAGGATGGTATCAGGAATTTGGAAAACCTGCACAACCACTCAGAGTTGGAGATGTGGTGGTTATCAACGATGGGGTAAAACACTGGCACGGTGCAACCAAAGACAGTTGGTTTGAGCATATTGCAATCACGGCGGGAACGCCTGAATGGTTGGAATCAGTAAATGATGACCATTACAACAATGTCTAACATTTACAGGCTTTGGTAAAATCAAGTTGTTGAATGATTACACCACTATTGTACAGACATCCGCTAAGCTGAAGTATACCAGACTCATATCATTATGAATAAATTTGCAGGGTTTTAAATAATGGGTTTTTGATTATTCGCCCCAAATAAAAACGAAATTATTCGTGTAACTCATCATAATTATTCCACCCTTTAATGATAAATATGTCTAAGCATCAGCTCTGATCCTTAATAAGGATTGCGATGTCTTTACCGATTAAGACGTCTTTTATACCTATAATTTCTCTTCCAAACCTTATACCAATGTTTGTTATTTGGGTATCGTCGATTTGGAGTTGCATTGTTAAATACAATCGCGACCAGAAGCAGAATCAATACCCCAGTTAATACGGGGCTAACCACATACATGAATCCAAGGGCATGAATCTTTTCAGAGCCAGTATTTGCAATCAACGCAGTGGCGCCACCTGGAGGGTGTAACGTTTTAGACATTTGCATCGCTACAATTGACAAAGAAACAGATAACGCGGAACTTAACCACAGTTCATCTGGTATAAGTTTATAAATACACACGCCCACAAATGCACTAACAAGGTGACCACCTATGATATTCCTGGGCTGTGCTAACGGGCTGTTTATTATGCCATATAGGAGTACTGAGCTCGCGCCAAATGAACCTATAATAAATAGGTTATCATAGGCTGTGAAATACTCACTATGCAGTAAGCCTATAAGTGCAATGCCTACAAAAGAGCCTAGGAAAGTAGAAAAATGCTCTCGAAAATCGATTAGTGTTTCTTTGTAAAGAATGTATTTGACAGTTCGATAACGGCGTCGAAATCGTTTTTGCATGAAAAGATTGTGCTTGAAAATAAGTTGAAAATTTATAGCGGTAATGATAAGCTAACTTGAGTCCTGCCAGTGTACGTCTAGCTGATTAAACTCAAGTATTTTTCATTTAAGATTAATTACCCCTATATGTGCTATAACCATATGGAGATAAGGTGATTGGAACATGATAGTGCTTGTTATCTTTGATTTGAAATACCACTTCGATGAACGGATAAAAACTTTCCGTTTTCTTGTTTTTAAAATAATCTGCTATCAAAAAAGTTAACCTGTAGATGCCTTTTTCGGTTTTAGTTTCTTCTAAAAAATTACCAATCCTGCCATTTTGGTCTGTCTCCTGCTGGTCTATTGATGTCCACATTTTATTGGTTTCATTTAATTTTTCCAGTTTAACTTTCACATTTTGTGCCGGAAGTCCGGTAGAAATATCCAGTATGTGGCTTGATAGACGATATTTGGGCGCCTGCGAATAAGCTAAGCTCACAGATAAGCTAAGTAACAAGCCTAAAATTAATTTTTTCATATGTTTATTTTATTAGTTGGTGATTCATCGATTTTACAATTATTATCTGGCAATAATGTCAGCTTGTGGAATACTGGCGGATCTCCCGATAAGATCGTCATTTTCCGGGCTTCCTCCGCCCGCAATACCGATGGCGCCAATCACTTTGCCATTATGATAAAGTGGAACTCCGCCGCCCAGCAGCAGGAGTTCTGGTAGACTAGCCAGGTTTTCTGTATCTGGATTAGACTTTGCATTTCTAGCTAAAGTTAGCGTTGCAGTTTTTGTTGATGCTGCTGTAAATGCTTTGCGTCTTGCAGCTTCGGTATTGTGGATTCCTACTCCGTCGCCACGGCTGAGAACAAGGGTTTGTCCGCCTGCATCCAATACAGCAACCGAAACATCTTTACCTAATACAGAAGCTTTTGTTCTGGCCAGATGAGTAAGCAGGAGTGCTGTCTGCAATGTTATTTGCTCAGTTTTTATAAGAGAGGACGAACCATCGCCTATCCTAATATGTTTTTCCGTTTGATGAGTCTGCCCATAGGAATTAAACACTATAAAGGAAAGGAAAACGATATACATACTTGATCTCATGCGATTTTTTTTACAAAGATAGCCTGATGTTGATCTTTAAAATGTTGATCCAAGTCAACGTTTTTAAAGCTTGGCCTTCATCCTGCTCAAAGTAGAAGGTGACATACCAAGATATGAAGCCGCCATTTTATTAGAAATTCTAAGTAGAAAGTTAGGTTGGTGGGTTTTTATCCAAATTACTTTTTCCATCGCACTAAACCCTTGAAAGCCATATATTCGTTTCTGTGCTATGATAAATCCCTTTTCCAGTATTTTTCGATATACCAAAGCAAATTCCGGAATTTGATCGACCAGGAAATAAAAGTCTGTTCTGCTGATTGTCAACAGTTCCGATTTTTCAATGGTTCTCAAATATTCAAATGCAGGTTTTTGGTCAATTAAGCTCGGCAAGGCAGTACCGAATTCACCCTCAAATGCAAAATAACGGATACTATCTAACCCCTCACTATTTATAGTATAAACCCTGATCCCTCCCTTGTTTACAAAGTAATGGTTTTTGCAAACTTCATCGTAATCTACCAGTATCTGGTTGCGACTGGTTTTAACCAAGCTGAACTTGCTAAAGATAATATTCAAGGTCAGCTGATCAATCTCCGTTATGCTTTTAATGTAGTGTTCTAAAAGTTTAAACATTTGGATGGTATAAAAAATTCAGATTAAATGTAAGGAAATATCTGTACACATCTTTTTGAAGATAGATAGGTTTTCCAGAACAGTTTAGCATCAGACTATTTATAAGTATAAAGTTTTCCTACTTAAGTAGGAGATTACCTACGTGGTAGGAAGTAACAAACCTGTTGCTGAAATAAGCTTAACGATGGCTTAATAATCGATTGGCTAGTTTTGCCGCAGTTATTATTATGGGCAACAAATCTGATATTGAACTTTTACAGGCCATCCGGTCTGGGGATGAGGGGGCATTTAAACATGTTTTCGATTCGTATTGGAAACGGCTTTACTCGGTAGTGATACACCTTGTTGGCGACGAGGATCAAACAAAAGATATTCTTCAGAATACGTTCATCATTTTTTGGAACAACCGGAACACAATCATCATCTCCGATTCGCTGTGGCCCTACCTCATCAAAATTGCACGCAACGACGTCATCGATCTGTTCAGGAAAAATAAGGTGCGGCTAGAAGGAGCGGAGAACCTAATCAACGACCTGCAGGCCTATCACACCGTAGAAGAAACAATCATCACACGCGAACTGCAGACCCTTATCGATGCTGAGGTTATAGAAATGCCCCGCAACATGAAATTATGTTTCGAGCTGAGCCGCAGGGAAGAAAAAACCATCCGCGAAATTGCCACAGAACTCCGTTTATCCGAGCAGACCGTGAAGAATAACATTTCAGAGGCGCTCAGGCGATTGCGTCATCGCATAAACTTAACATAAGTTTAATATCTTCTTAAAGTACTTTTGGAGCTTTCGAACGCTTTATGGGTGAATGAAATCCAAACAGCGAAAATTCCTTTCCAGACATTTATCCGAATATCAGTCTGATCGGCCCGGTACAGCGCGCAATACAATTATCGAAGACTGGTTTGCCGCTAAAGAAAGCGAAGCAGCAGAACAGGGGAGCCGTGTAAACACGGAATTGGGTGATGAAATATTTTCGCAGATAAAAGCAAAAGTTTCTAATCCGGTGCAGAAACAGCATTCAGCAAATGCACGTTTGGCCATCGCGGCTTCGATTGTGTTTTTGCTCGCTTTCGGTACCTTCTTGATACGGAAAAACCGAAGTCTTGTAAATTCTGCACCAGAAATGGTGTACGATTCCTTTACTACGGGTAATGGCGAAATCAAAAAAATCATGCTTCAGGATGGTACAGCCATTTACCTTAATGCAGCCACTACCGTTCGTGTACCCCGTAATTTTAAGTCGGCGGCTTTTCGCAGGGTGATGCTCGATGGTGGAGAGGCCTTTTTTGAAGTGAAACGTGATACTTTACGTCCATTTAGCATTGCAACTGGTACCTACCTCACTACCGTACTCGGAACCTCTTTCAATATCAATGCCTATCCCGAGCGTAAAGGCTATCAGGTGGCGGTACGGACCGGCAAGGTGAGGGTTGAGAAAATAGTGGGTAAACAAATCTTGCTATTAGCCGAAAAACTGGTCAAAAATCAGGTGCTTAGTGATAGAGTAGATGCTCAGGAACCGCAGTTGACCAATGAACCGACCGGGAAATTTGCCGATTGGAGAACAGATCATTCCAGCTATCTCGACCAGATGGATCTGGTGCAGATAGGTGAGGTGCTCTCCAGGCAGTACAGTATCAAGGTAGAAGTAAAAGCGAAAGGCCTATCACTGCCAAAATATAGCTTTTCGTTAAAATATACATCACTTCCGCAAGCCCTGGCATTCTTGGCCATAAAAACAGGAATGAACTATCAGTTAACAGATCATTCACTTATTATAAATCCAGCAAAATGATATAACCATATAAATAAAAAAAACCGGACTCCTACGGCCATAGGAACCCGGGTTAGATATTGCTGAAGCAGCACTATCCAGTTTTAATCAATTCTGAAAAATCAATTAAGCAAATAAATATGCGACATTATTACCATTTTATTAACATTTCGACAAGAAAAATTTTGTTTTTGGCACAATTGCCAATCTTCTGCCTGTTATTTTTATTTATCGGTGGCAAAGCTGCTGCCCAATCAACCGATGCCACCATCAGCGGTAAGGTAACCGATGAAAAAGGGATTGCGATCCCTGGCGCTTCAGTAGTGGTGCGTAACGAATCAACCGGTTTCAGGACAGTAACATCTACCAATAAGGAGGGTGGTTACGCCCTTATTCAACTGCCTTTGGGCAAGCCCTATACCATTACGGTAAGTTACATTGGCTATCCTAAACAGCTCAAATCAAACCTTGCTTTGAACCAGGGAGATAACATTGTGGCCGATTTCCGCATGACCGAATCGAATACCCAGTTGAGCGAGGTAAATGTAAGTGCAAATTCGCTTACCAAACGGATTGACAGGCTTGGATCGAGCACGGCGATTACGGCACAGAACATCCAGCAGCTACCCACACAGAACAGGAACTTTAACAACCTTTCTGCACTTGCACCAACCACCAACGGAACCAATATTTCGGGCCAAAGGGCATCTTCAACCAATTACCTGATTGATGGGGCCAGCGCAAGGAACAATTTAACCTCTGGTGCAATAGGCAGCGGACCTTATTCATTATCGCTTGAGGCGATCAGAGAATTTGAGGTGGCAGCCAATGTGTACGATGTAAGCCGTGGACGTGAAGGTGGCGGTACCGTTTCGGCGGTTACCAAATCCGGAACAAATACCCTTACCGGATCGGTATTCGATTATTACCGTTCTGATTTTTTGGCCAGTCCGTACGATATCCGTGGAAATAAACGCGTGCAAAAATTTACAACCAACCAGTACGGATTTAGCCTGGGTGGCGCCATTGTAAAAGATAAACTTCATTTTTTTACCGCACTCGATCGGCAGGACGAAACCATGCCATTTTTTATTGCCGATATCAGGGAAGATGCTGATGCGGTGAGCCTGGGTATCAGTAAAGGTGCTTTGGATAGTGTAGTCAATATCGGTAGGGCAAAATACGGTTTGGGCAGCGGTCCGCAGGTAGGTGAGTTTAAGCGTAAAACATTGGCCAATACTTTTTTTGCCAGGTTAGATTGGCAGATCAATGACAAGCACCGGTTAACCATCAGGAACAATTACAGCGATTGGTTAAATCCGATAAGTAACAGCGATAACTCGAATATCAGTCTTTTTGAGGTATGGGGCGATTTCAAATCAAAAGAAAACAGCACACTTGCTTCATTGCGTTCGCAGTTCAGTCCGTCCTTTCTGAATGAATTTAAAGTTCAGTTTCAAACGGCAAGCCGTAATTACGTACCCAATAGCGAACTTCCAGCGGCGAATATCCCGAGGGCAATTGTAACCGTACGTTCTACCTTGCCAAACGGTACCCTCGGCAATAGAACCGTACAGCTTGGTGGTCAGCGGTTCTTCCCAGAAAACAACCTTGAAAACCAGTTCCAGTTGATCAATACTTCGTATTATAACCTTGATAAGTACAAATTTACCTTCGGTACGGATAATACCCTTACTTATATGGATACCTATATTTCGAGCGAGCAAAACGGTAGGTTTATCTTCAACAGTCTTTCTGATTTTAATAACCTCAGCGCTTCAAGATATGCAAGGGAAGCTCCAATTAACGGCATTCCATCGGTACAACAGTATATTTTAAACCTGTCGCTTTTCGGACAGGTAGAATTCGACCTGGCAAAGGATATCAATGCCATGTTCGGTGTGCGTTATGATGTAACCAGTTTCCTCACCCAGGCCGATTACAACCCCGTGGTAGAAAAAACACTTGGCCTGCGCACCGATAGTAAAATTACCGATGCCGGTAAAATACAGCCCCGTTTTCAGTTAACCTGGGATATCAACAACGAGAAAAAAGACATTATCCGTTTGGGTGGTGGTTTATTCTCTTCGTACCCGGTAAACTATGCGCAGGTAAACAACATCCAGAACAGTGGTACAAAAGTAGCTTCTATTGATGTTTCCCGTCCGGCTTCTGGTACAAGTTTGGTGCCCACCCCTGATTTTCCTTTGTACCGCAGAGATCCTTCGGCAGCACCGGGCATTATTCCAGGCGTACCTTATGTATCAACAATCAACCTGAACGATCCAAACCTTAAAATGCCTTCGATATTCAAGGCCAACCTAAGTTATAACAAAATTATCGGCGACCGTTTAAGATTGGGCGTTAACCTATTGTACTCTTACACCAAAAACAACTATGTGTACCTGGATAAAAACCTGGCTGATAACCCCTATTTTACTCTGGCCAATGAAGAAAACAGGGGCGTATTTGTTCCTGCAGCCTCTATTACCGCTTCTGGGATTACCAATAACGTTTTGGGTAGAAAAACCAGCGAAGTGGGCAGGGTATTAATGTTAACCAACGGTGCGACATTGGAACAGAAAGCCATGATTTTGGATGCCAGTTTCCGTTACCTTAAAGATGGTTATATCAACGTAAGTTATACCTTGAATGATGCAAAAGACAATTCTTCATATAATGGTAACGTAGCCAATACGTCAACATTCAGACCAGTAAAATCAGATCCACGCGACCTTTCGCAGGTTTTTTATTCTGATAACCAGTTCCGCAATAAACTGGTGGTTTACGGAAGTACCCCAACGTGGAAAGGATTTTCGATGGCTGCAACTTTTAGGGGCATAGGCGGTACACGTTATTCACTAAGCGTTGATGCCGATATCAACGGCGATTTTGTGGGCGGTCCGGGTAACGATAATGATCTTGCCTTTGTTTTCGATCCCAGCAGTCCACTTACCAGTGCAGCCAATAAAGCTTCGATGGAAAAAATACTCAACAATCCCGATAACAGGGCAAAAGAATATATCCTGAAAAGCCTGGGCAAAATTGCCGATAGAAACGGCGGTATAAATCCATTTTCGGGCACTTTTGATATCCGTATGCAAAAGGATTTTAAAACCTACAAAACCCAAAAGCTGACCTTGAGTTTCGATGTTTTCAACTTTGCTAACCTCTTGAACAAGAAATGGGGCGTAAACTATAACCTTGGCGACCAAACCTTGCTCACGGTAACCAAATTCGATCAGGTAAAAAAACAATATGAGTACCGGGTGAACGAAAACGTAGGAGTAACCCAGGCGGCAGGTACACCTTACCAGATACAGCTTGGTGCCAGATATTCATTTTAACAAATTGTAGCTATAAATCAATGGATTCACGTAGAAATTTTATTAAAAAGGCAGCCCTCCTCTCCGGAGGCGCTGCCTTAACAGGCATGTTGCCACCGGCAATACAGAAGGCCCTGGCCATTAACCCTGCCCTGGGCAGTACATTTTACGATGCAGAACATGTGGTTTTCCTGATGCAGGAAAACCGTTCTTTTGATCATGTTTTTGGTTTAATGCAAGGCGTAAGGGGTTTCAACGATCCCCGGGCAATCGATCTGCCCAACAAGAATAAGGTATGGCTGCAGTCGAATAAAGAAGGCGAAACCTATGCGCCCTGGCACCTCAATATTAAGGATACGAAAATTGCCTGGATGGGTTCTACGCCACATAACTGGACCGACCAGACCGATGCGAGAAACGGAGGGAAGTACGATAAATGGCTGGATGTAAAAAAGGCCTACAAAGTTACTTATGCGCACATGCCATTAACCGTTGGTTACTGTAAAAGAGAAGACTTTCCTTTTTACTACTCGCTGGCCGATGCCTTTACCGTATGCGACCAGAATTTCTGCTCGGTTATTGCCGGTACACACCCCAACCGATATTACTGGATGACGGGAACAGTGAGGGAGAACAATACACCCGATGGTAGGGCAAATTTATGGAACATCAGCAATTACGATAAACCCACACTGAACTGGAAAACTTATCCCGAACGACTGGAAGAAAACGGGGTGTCGTGGAAAATTTACCAGAACGAACTCACCATGGGCTTTGGCCTGAATGGCGAATCCAGTGCCTGGTTGAGTAATTTCGGCACCAACGTAATCGAATATTTTGAGCAGTTCAACGTGCGTTTAAGTCCGGGTGCCATTGCCAATCTGAAAGAAAAAAAGGAATTTTTGCTCAAACAGATTGCCGATTCGACAAAAGAAAACCTAAGTGATGAGGAAAAAACCAAAGTAGAAGCATTGCGCAAACTGTTGCTCAAAACAGACAATGAAATGCAGCAGTACACCATGGAAAACCATGCTAAACTCTCAGAAACAGCAAAAAAACTTAACGCAAAGGCCTTTAGTATAAATACCAGCGACCCGGATTTTCACGAACTCACTGCGATGAAATATGATGAAAAAGGTACAGAACGCGAACTGAATATTCCAAAAGGGGATATTTTGCATCAGTTTAGAAAAGACGTGGATACCGGGCAGCTGCCAACGGTTTCGTGGTTGATGACACCTGCCAATTTCTCCGACCATCCTGGCGTGCCCTGGTTTGGTTCTTGGTTTGTAAGCGAGGTAATGGATATCCTTACTAAAAACCCTGAACAGTGGAAAAAAACTATTTTCATCATGACTTATGATGAAAATGACGGTTATTTCGACCACGTGCCGCCATTTGTACCGCCGCATCCATTTAAAGAAAATGCCGGAAAGGTATCAGAAGGATTAGATACACTGCTTGATTATGCTGCCAAAAACCAGCAAACTAACCCTTCAGCTAAAGAAAGCAATATTAGGGAGAGTCAGATTGGTTTAGGATATCGCGTACCGATGGTAATTGTATCACCTTGGACAAGAGGTGGATACGTGTGTTCGGAAGTGTTCGATCATACCTCTTCCTTACAGTTTTTGGAAACTTTTATTGAAAAGAAATACGGCAAAAAAGTAACTGAAGAAAATATATCGCCCTGGAGAAGAACGGTTTGTGGTGACCTTACTTCTGTTTTTAGACCTTACAATGGTGAAAATATTTCTTATCCAAAAGGCTTGGAGAAAAAGCCTTTTATGGAACAGATTTATTCGGCCAAATTTAAAGATCTGCCCGATAATTACCGGAAATTAAGTGCCGAAGAAATTCAAACCATCAACCAAGATCACAGTGCATCTCCATATTTCCCGCAACAGGAAAAAGGGATCAGGTCGTCATGTGCGCTTCCGTACGAACTTTATGTGGATGGAAAACTCGCAGACGGTAAATTCCACATCAGTTTTGCTGCGGGAAATACGGTTTTTGGCAAAAAAGCAAGTGGATCTCCATTTACGGTTTATGGTATCAATCCCTTTAAAAACGAAGCCCTTAGGGTGTGGGATTATACCGTTAAGGCGGGAGATACGATACAGGATGAATGGGCAATTGGTGATTTTGAAGGTGGTGAATATCATTTACGTGCCTATGGACCCAACGGCTTTTTCAGGGAGTTTAAAGGGAACAAAGATAACCCGGCCATAACCGTTAAATGTGCTTACGAAAATGGTTTCACCAAAGCATCACTAAAAGGAAATGTAGCCCTGCAATTGCGAAACGAAGGCAGTCAGCCCCTCGAAGTAAGCATCGACGATATGGCCTATAAAACCGGCAAACGTTTGTTAACAGTTGCTCCAAAAGGTAATGCATCTTTAATCCTTAATTTGGATAAAAGCCATAACTGGTACGATTTTCAGGTTAGTGTTAAGGGAAACAGCAGCTATTTTGAGCGTTTTGCCGGAAGGGTAGAAACAGGGAAAGAGACCAAAACAGATCCATTGATGGGGAAAATGGTTTAATATTTTGGATATGCGTACCCTCACCATCCTGTTTGTGCTATTATCGTCTACTGTTTTTGGGCAAAGTACCAGAACGGCGCTGTACGGTACGATAAAAGATGGGCAGAGTATGGCATTTTCTGGTGCAACCATTACCTTGACGCAAAAGGCCACCGCTGCGGTTTATGGCTGTGCCAGCAATGCTGCCGGTGGCTACCTGATTCCATCGGTACTGCCCGGCGGACCATACGAACTGGAAATAAGGGGCATCGGGCTCGAAAAATACCGCCGTTCCGATCTTTATTTCAAACTCGATGAACCGATGCTGATTGATGTCACATTGAAAGAAGAAATACTGCTCTTGAACGAGATTAAGGTAAAGGCTGTTGCAGTTGATACACTTCGTCTCCATACCAATAATTCTGTCGGTTTTAACATCAACTACCGCAAAATGAAACTGCTGCCCACCGTAAAACGGGGCATTGCCGATTACATCAGGTTAAGTCCGAATGCTTTTGGTGCAGCTATAGCCGGGGGTAATTTCCGACAGAATTTTATTACCATCGATGGATCAGAGTTCAACAATAATTTTGGTGTAGGTGATAATCTTCCCGGCAATGGCGCACAACCGGTTTCGCTTGAAGCCATTGCCGAAATTTCGCTCAACAATGCACCTTACAATGCCATTTGGGAATCGGGTTTTATCGGTAGTGCAGTAAATATTGTAAGCCGTTCGGGCGCTAACAGTACCGAAGGCGCTTTATACGCCTATTTTCGAGGCAGTAGTAGTTTTGGAAACAGGGTGGGCGGGCAGTTTATCGCAAGAAGGCCGAACCAATATCAGTTACAGGGTGCGAGGATAGGAGGTGCGGTAGTTAAAAACCGATTGTTCTATTTCCTCAGTTTTGAGAAGGAACGCGAGGTTTATCAGCCCCAGACCTTTAGGGCAGCAACACCAACTGCGCCTTATGGAAGTGCTACAGATGTTGCCCGGCCAACTGTTGCGGAGCTTGATGAGATCAGTGCCTACCTCAACAACCGTTATGGCTATAAAACAGGACCTTACCAGGATTACGATTTCCAGGCTGAAAGTTACCGGCTATTGATCCGTTTTGATTGGAACATTGCCAAAAACAATACGATCAGCCTGCGTTATAACCAATTAAACAGCAATAAACCCGAACTGGTAAACGGATCACGCAGTCCGCTTACACCCTTTGCAGCAGGGTCCGGACGCAGGGGCATTAATGCGCTTACTTTCGCCAATTCTAATTTTGATACCCGTTCTAACTTTTATTCGCTTGCTGCCGAATGGGATTGCCGCTTTTCTAATGTGCTTAGCCATACGTTAAGGGCATCATATACCAGGCAGTACGAATATCGCAATTCGAATAGTGTGCCTTTTCCTTTCGTAGATATTTTAAAGGATGGACAGCCTTTTGCCGCTTTTGGTTACGAACCTTTTTCGCTCAATAATAAAAGAGGGGTAAGACTGGCCGCTATAACCGAACTTTTCCATTGGAAATCCGGTAAAAACAGCTGGGATTTTGGTGTTCAGGCCGATTATATGGCTACTGATAACACCTATATGCCTTTTGGTACGGGTTATTATACCTTTGCCTCATGGGACGATTTTAAAAACGGAAAAAAACCGCTCGATTATGCCCTAACCTATACCGTTGATGGTGGCGATAAGGCGGTACATTATGCTTTCGATTACCTTAATTTTTCTGCTTTTCTACAACATTCCATCCGAATAACAAGTCATACAGAGCTGAATTTTGGCCTTCGGGGTGACGTGACGGTATATCCTAAAAAACTGCCCGATAACCAATTGCTTGGCCAGTTGAGTTTTGCTGAGGGTGAAAAAGTAAATACGGCCTTCCTGCCAAAACCGGCTTTGTTATTTTCGCCCAGGTTATCGTTCAAATATGATCTTTTTGGCAATGGCAACTATTTGCTTAAAGTAGGTACCGGCATTTTTACCGGACGCATCCCTTTTGTTTGGGTCATCAGTCAGGCCAGATATTCTGGGGTAGAGCAGATCAGTCAGACCTGGAAGGGTCCATCCAATACACCCATTATATTCGATCCCGATCCGCAACAGTCATCTGTGGCCAAAAATGCCAATGTACTTCCTTCCGTAAGCAGTGTTTTGGCGAAGGATTTTAAAATGCCGCAAAGTTGGAAATCGAGCATCTCTTTTGATATGCCATTACCGTTGGAGATTAAAGGTAAAGTTGAACTCCTTTACAACAAAGATATTAGGGGGATATCTTTTCGCGACCTGAATTTAGTAAATCCGGTTCAGTTGAATATTCCCGGTTATCCAGATCACCGTTTGGTTTATCCGAGGGAGAACAGAGAGAAATTTATCAATCCATTAAATAGCTCCGGACAGCGTGATCCGATGGGAAATACAGCGATGAATGTGGTTTCTATTTTCAATTCTTCGGGTGGTTATTATTTTTCCGCCATGGGCAATCTGACCAAAAAATTCGCCAATGGCCTCGATTTATCATTTTCGTACATCCGCAGTGCAACCAAAACCTACAATGATGGCGATGGCGATCAAACACTTTCCGCACTCAATGCCACAGCTTCGGTAAACGGGATCAACAATCAAACTTTGGGTTATGCAGGTTATGTGCCTCCCGGCCGTATCGTTGCTTCGATAGCTTTTCCTTTAAGGCTTTTCAAAACGGCTACACTAAACTTGGGTTTGGTTTATCAGGGCAGTTCGGAGGGAAGGTTTTCATATACCTATGGAAGCGATTTTATCGGTGATGGCACCAACAGATCCCTGATTTATATTCCCAGGGATCCTTCCGAAATTACTTTTTCGCCATTTAGCATTTCAACAGCAAACGGACGGATTGTTTATAGCGCAGAAGAGCAGAACAACGCTTTTTTCGCGTATATCGAGCAGGATCAATATTTAAAAACAAGGCGTGGCACCTATGCTGAACGCAACGGCGGAATTCTACCCTGGAGAAACCAGGTAGATTTGCGGCTAAGCACGGAACTAGGTTTGTATCAAAAGCATAAAAAACATGTACTCGAGCTGAGTGTAGATATTCTTAATTTGTGCAATTTGATTAATAGCAAATGGGGATTGCGTAAACTCCCCAATGCAAATGCCATACTTATGCCCACTAACCTGGATAAAGTACGGCCTGGTGGAACAACTATACCCTTGTTTCAGTTGGCCACTACCGGCGACAAGCTAATTACAGAAACCTATAAAAATGACAACAGTATCAATTCTACCTATTTAGTACAGATTGGCATACGGTATTCGTTTTTGTAAACACTTCAGCGTCCAGCGTATCGCAGTTGTTTGAGGTTTGGATTTCGGACCGCTTCGGTAACTAAAAAACAGTTTAACTTTCAGTTCAATAAGAGTAATTAGTTAAAATTTCATTCTTTTTATAACCTGTTTAAATAGCTATTTAATTATCCCAATTCAGCTAATTTCTGTATCAGTTTTTTGGCGTGTTGTTTCGCATTGGCTTTTATTTCTTCTTCAGTATAACCCGCAGCTAATGAAGTACCATAAAAATAAATCGGGTCAATGTAATTCATTTGCGTATGGTAAGCCGTCTGCTCTAATTGCTTACAAAATTCATATACCCGAAAATGCTGAAAGCCTAATGCTGTATAACTGCTTTGCGATGAACCCACCGTAAAACTCGGCACAAAATTTCTGCCTTTTAGTTTGTCCCCTTGTGAGCCATATGCAAATTGATGTTCAAAGACTACATCAAACCAATGCTTTAAAATTGCCGGCATGTTGTACCAATAAAACGGATATTGGAAAACGATTGTTTTGTGCCGCAACAAGGCTTCTTGTTCAGCTTTTTCATCAATTTTGTAATCAGGATATAACTCGTGGATATTCCTTAACTCCATATCAGTATTACTGTTCTTCAATTCTTCGATAATTGTTCTGCTCGCGATAGATTTATCAAAGGTGGGGTGTGCTAATATTATCAATGCCATACTATAAATATTTTAGTAGCAAAACTATTTATAGTATATTGCATATGCAATAACTATCAAAATGGATAGGCCTAAAAAAGTGTAAGATGAAAACAGAATGTCTTAGCGATTATGTGAAACTTAATGGAAAGACCTACCCTTGTACGGTAAGCCTTACCATGGATTTAATGGGCGGAAAATGGAAAGCAGTTATTCTTTATCATTTAAAGGACGAGCCAAAGAGATACAGCGAGCTTCGCAAAGAAATGCCAGCCATTACAGAAATGACGTTGAGCCTGCAGTTAAAGCAACTGGAGAAAGATGGCCTTGTAATGAGAAAAGTATTTGGTAAAAAACCTCCTGTTAAGGTTATTTATAGCTTATCAGATTTCGGAAAAAGTCTTATTCCGGTTTTGGAAGTTATTACTAAATGGGGAAATAAGACGGTGAGTGAAAACGGTGAGTTTATAAAAGCCACATAGCAAATTACTGTAAAGCAAAAGCATATTTATATTATTTCCATTAATCATGGGTATAATTATTCCACCATTAAAGGATAGAAAATGAAATGAGTATTTGATAAATGGAGTGTCTATGACGATGATACTGGTTCTTCTTCATCTTTGGTGAAACATATAAATTTTAATGACCCAAGATATGTTTTTACAGTTTTATGAGGCCTTTTTTTAAAAATTACATCAATTTAAACGACGAAATATTAATTCTGCACTAAAATAAAGCCATATTAGGAATAAAATAGGCGTTCTGTGCTAAAATAGTGGGGTCTTTCGTGCGGTAGAGAATAAATATACAAAACAACGCAACATTAGTTAAGGTTAATTTAGTAATATTGGATAATATTATTGTGTAATTTAATTGTGGCAAAGATACCCAACACTAATGCCTCTAAATCTTCAGATCAGGAATTGTCCATTTCTTTAGGAGCGGGCAGCAGAACTGCATTTGCTGAGATTTATGAGCGGTACTGGTCACTTCTTTTGTCTCATGCTATTAAGATGCTTAAAGATGAAGAGAAGGCACAAGACGCTGTTCAGGATGTGTTTCAAATGCTATGGGAAAAGAGCCCGACCTTAAACATCCATACCTCCCTATCGTCATTTCTATATACTTCATTAAGATACCGAATTCTAGACAAATTAAAACGTGATAAAATTGAAGATCGTTTTTTAACCACACTACAAACTGAGATTGAAAGTGGAGTTTCCAGCACAGACGATGCAATGGCAGAAAAGGAATTCGCAAGAAAAATTGAAGAAGGGTTAAACATGCTCCCCCCAAAAATGCGAACCGTCTTTGAATTGAGCAGAATGAATGATTATTCCTATCGCGAAATATCTAAAGAACTGAATTTATCAGAAAATACCGTAAAAAAACAGATCAGTAATTCTCTCAAAATCTTGCGTAAAAGCATACAAAAAGGATACTTGTTAATTTTTTAACAAATATTTCATCATTACATAACACAAAATCAGTTATCGATCTTCATAACTATATAGTTTACCTATAGTTTCAATTAGTTATGAATAACAAGCAAGCCAAACAATTATTTGATAAGTACTTAGCTGGTAATTGTACGCCCGAAGAATTGATGTTAATTAAGCGGGCCTATAATAAGGAGATCCCGGCTGATATGAAGGAGATCTCTGAGAAGCGCTACGATGAAATGAAACTAAACATTTGGCGTAAACTGAAGCAAACAGATAGCTCCAATGCCAAAAAATATAGTGTTTGGTCTAAGGTCGCCATAGCGGCTGTTTTGCTGATCGTGAGCGGAGTTGGGTTCCACTTTTTCGTCTTGAAAAAGCAGATAATTGATAAAAATAATATATCAGCTGATGTCAATAACGTGTCCGCTGAAAAAAATGCAGTTGTGCTCACACTGGCCAATGGCAAAAAGATCAACTTAAGTGATTCGAAATTCGGCGTAGTTATCAAAACATCAGAATTAACTTATAATGATGGCACAGTTATAGAAAATGTTAATTCAAAAGGGCATGAGATTACTGCCATAAGTACACCGCGAGGCAGTCAATATAACGTCGAATTGCCCGACGGCACAAAAGTAGTATTGAACGCAGCCAGTACGCTTAAATTTCCATTAAAATTTGTAGGATTAGAAAACAGAACTGTTGAGCTCAGCGGTGAAGGTTATTTTGAGGTTGCTAAGGATAAAAAGCATCCATTTATAGTTAAAAGCAATAATCAGGAAGTGAAAGTCCTTGGTACGCACTTCAATATCAATTCCTATACAGATGAATCCAGCATCAAAACTACACTGGTAGAAGGCAGTGTAGAGATTAGAACCTTGTCCGGTAAAATCAGTAGTAAAAAGCTGGAGCCGGGACAGCAGGCTGAATCGGGTAAAAGTGGTATCGAAGTATCCATGGTCGATACCGAATCTGCGCTGGCCTGGAAAGACGGGGATTTTATTTTCAACGATGATATCACCACCATCATGCGACAAATTTCCCGCTGGTACGATGTCGAAGTCATTTATAAAGGTCAGGTTTCTGCAAAGGAATTTGTTGGGACTTTTTCCAGATCAAAAAACATCAATGAAATTCTTAGTGCTCTTGAATTAACCAACCGCGTCCACTTTAAAATTGAAGGAAGGAGGGTAACAGTAATGCCTTAGTTTTTACAAAATGAAGCTTTTCTGAGAAAGAACCGGAGGCGTTGGAAGCGCCCCCGATAACATCTGGTTAAGCTAATACTTATGCGACTAAACACAACTTTTCAACTATTAACCACTAAACAAATGTATAAATTTTACTATACAATAGGGCATTTCCTAACAAGCTGTGTCCGGCGAACCATGCGAGGTAATTTTACCTGTCTGTTATTAATGCTTGCTTTGCTGCAATTGGGATTTACTGTCCATGCACAAGATATAAGCATGTCAAAAAAGAATGCGAAGCTTACAGAAGTTTTTAAAGAGATACGAAAACAAACCGGATATGATTTTGTCTTCCCAAAAGACTTACTAAAAGAAGCTAAAAACGTATCAATACAGGTCAAAAATGCCGACCTCACGGAGGTGCTTGAAATATGCTTTAAATCACAGCCATTTACTTATAAGATTAGTAATAAAGTGATCGTTGTTTTCAGTGAAAACCTAGTCGAAAGTCCTGTGAAAGGCATCCGAAAGCCGGAGCTGATCAACCTTCGCGGGCGGGTGGTGAATGATGAAGGAGAACCGCTGGAAAATGCAACAGTGAGGGCAAAGGGGAATCTCCGGGCAGCAACCACGAATCAGGAAGGGTTTTTTTATATTGAAGATATAGAAACAGGTACAGAACTGAGCATTTCATATGTTGGTTACCGGACAACTACCGTGAGCGTTGCGGTTGGACTTAAAGAGATCAGACTAAGCGCTAATAAATCTTCACTTGATGAGGTAAAAGTAATTGCCTATGGAACAACAACATCTCGTAAAAGTACAGGTGATGTGTCGACCATAACCGCCGAGGACATCGCACGGCAGCCGGTTTCGGATGCCCTACAGGCTTTACAAGGAAAGGTTCCGGGACTTGTAGTGAAATCTACAGGCGGCTTTTTTTCTGGAAATTACAATGTCAAAATAAGGGGTAATAATAGTCTTCCGCTTGATGGGCTGACGATAAGCGATCCACTTTATGTAATTGATGGCGTACCACTTACGGCAGGAAGTGGTGACGGGTCTGGCCGTGGTTTAAATCAAAATTTGATAGCAGGGCCTGCCGGAGGGCAAAATCCGCTACTTTATTTGAATCCATCAGATATTGAAAGCATTTCAGTGTTGAAGGATGCGGATGCTACCGCACTCTATGGTTCGAGAGGCGCAAACGGTGTTATTTTGATTACAACCAAAAAAGCTAAACCAGGTAAAACACAGGTAGACGTTAACGTATTTACCGGATACAGTCAGCAAAGTAAAAAGCTAAATCTGATGAATACGCAGCAATATTTGACCATGCGGCGCGAAGCTTTGAAAAATGACGGCCTTACAGCAGACCCGGGACTGGATTACGACTTGTCAGTTTGGGATAGCACACGAAACGTAAACTGGCAAAAGCAATTATTATCAACCGCCAAAACTACCGACGGACAGATCAGTTTCTCAGGAGGAGACGAAAAAACCACGTTCAGATTGAATACCGGTTATCACCGGGAAACGCCACCTTTTCCTAGCGATTTTTCTGAACAGCGGATTAGTACCCTTTTAAATATCGGGCATTCAGAATTTAATCAAAAACTTAAAACCAACCTGGTTTTGAATTATGCCAATACCTTAAGCAATTTACCATCATCAGATATTACCAGCGCTGTGCTTCTAGCACCAAATGCACCTGATATCTACAACGCTGCCGGTAGACTAAATTATGATGGATGGGCCCCTGCACAATACTTACGTACTTTCAGTTCACTGGCTAAACCATACAAAGCTGGCACAAATAATTTTTCGACTAGCCTGGTTGTTGATTACAGCATTCTGACAAATCTTCATTTCAGTGTGTCGGGCGGTTATAATTATATTGATCAGCATCAGACGCTGCTCAATCCAGGTTCAGCACAAGATCCAAGCGGAATTATAAGGCGGGAATCAACTTTTGGGCAGAATAAATTCAGTACATGGCTGCTGGAACCGACCCTGCGCTGGACAGTGCCTTTGAGAAACAGCAAACGTGAAACTTTGCTGGGTGCCACCTACCAGGAAAGTATAACAGATGGCAACAAGATTTCTTTAGGCGGATTTATTAACGACAGTCAGTTGGAAGACCGTGCAGCCGCATCAGAGTTCTTTCTCCCGGGAAGTAATTACAGTCAGACCAAAATCCAGTCACTTTACGCAAGAATTAATTATACTATAGCAGATAAATATATTGTCAATATTAATTTACGCCGTGACGGCTCAAGTCGTTTTGGTCCAGGTAACCAATTCGGTAATTTCGGTTCAATCGCAGCTGCCTACATTTTTAGTGAAGAAAAGGTTGTAAAAAACGCGCTTCCTTTTTTGAGCTTCGGTAAGTTAACAGCGTCATATGGCACAACAGGTAGTGATCAGATTGGCGATTACGCCTACTTGTCTACTTATTTACCTGGTTTCAACTCCTATAATGGCAACCCGGTATTGACGTTAAATAATGCTGATAACCCTGATTATAAATGGACGGTTAACAAAAAATTGAATCTCTCCCTTAACCTGGGTTTCTTTCAAGATCGTTTATTGTTGAGTTCAACCTATTACACGAATCGAACCGGCAACCAACTGGTTAATTACAGGTTGCCTAATTTAACGGGATTCCCTTACGTGATATTAAATTTGCCTGCCTTGGTGCAAAACAGAGGGCTTGAGTTTCAATTGACAACTAGAAATGTTCAGACAGCAAAATTCAACTGGAATACCTCCGCAAACTTGAGTTTAAACAGAAATAAGCTGCTTGCGTTCCCAGGCCTGGAGGGTTCTACGTATGCAAGTTATTATACCATCGGGCAGTCTATTTCCCGCACTGGTCTTTACCATTATACCGGTTTGGATAAACAAACAGGTGAATATACTTTCGAAGACAAAAATAAAAACGGCACATTAGATCCGGTTGACGACCAGTCTTTTTATAGTGATGATCCTTCTTTTACCGGAGGGATTGATAATAATCTTCAGTTTGGTAATTTCTCGTTTGGCTTCTTCTTTATTTTCACTAAGCAAAAAGGATTTGAAAATATTTATAACGATATCCCAGGAGCTGCCGGCGCCAACCAGTCAACTGCCCTGATCGATAATCATTGGCAAAAACCAGGGGATGATAAAAAATATGCCCGCTACACCAATTATGGTGTGGATATACTCAACTATGGTCAGTCAGACGCACTTTGGGTTGATGCTTCATACATCAGGTTGCAGAATGTTACCTTTTCTTATAACATCCCTTCGTCCTTCTGGAGAAATTCACACATGCCGAATATGCGGATTTCTTTTCAGGGGCAAAATCTGCTTACCATCACCGGGTATAAGGGTACAGACCCCGCTAGCCCGGGCTTACAGTTGAACCTTCCATCCAGGCGCTTTTTAACCGCCAGGGTACAGTTTACTTTTTAACTTCTAACGTAACTGACATGAACGCAAAATACGTAATAAACATCCTCGCTTTAACGCTGATCATACATTGCTTTGGCTGCACCAAGTTTGTTGATGTAGACCCACCCAAAACTTTACTGCTGACTTCTGAAGCATTTAAAACAAACGAAAGCGCCACCGCGGTGGTTACCGGTATTTATAGCCAGATGCTGTCACTTGACGCTTCTCCTGCTGGTTTCGGTGCCACACTTTACCCCGGATTATCAGCTGACGAGTTGGCAAATTTCAATTCTAGTGCAGATGTTAATCAATTTACTACCAATCAATTAAGTCCGCTTAATGCCGTAGTTTCCACCATCTGGATCAGTAGTTATAAAATGATCGGACAAGCAAATAGCGCAATAGCCGGGTTAACGAAATCGACCACCCTCAGCCCGGCAATTAAAGCCCAATTGCTTGGAGAAGCAAAGATATCCCGTGCACTAATTTATTTTTACCTGGTAAATTTATATGGTGATGTACCACTGGTATTAACTACGGACTGGACTGCAAATCAGGCCCTTGCCCGTACGCCTAAAGCGCAGGTCTACGCACAGATGATTCAGGATCTGAGAGAGGCTGCCACAGAAACCAATGAGACTTATCCAACAGGTGAAAAGGTGAGGCCTAATAAATATGCAGCGCTGGCATTACTTTCCCGGGTTTATCTCTATACAAATGATTATTCGAATGCAGAAACAACAGCGAGCCAAGTGATCGAATCGGGTAAGTATGGCCCTCTGCCGGATGTGGATGATGTTTTTTTACCAAACAGCGACGAAGCGATATGGCAACTGTCTCCAACCCCGGGTTTAGGTTATGTAACTTATGAAGGCTATACCTTTATACCATCTAGTACAACACGTCCGCCGGCTTATTACTTTACCGATAGTTTGCTTAATGCATTCGAGCCAGGTGATAAACGTAAAGATCAATGGATTGCAAACCGCGAATATCTCGGTACTACTTATTCTTACCCTTTTAAATACAAACTCGCCAATTCATCAGGCGGCTTAAATGAATATTATACCATATTACGCCTTTCGGAAACCTATTTGATACGTGCGGAAGCGAGGGCGCAGAATAATGATCTAACGGGTGCATTAGCAGATTTAAATATCATTCGCGACCGCTCCCGGGCTGATGTTACTGTGGACGTTCCAAATCCTTTACCTGCCTTATCATCTCTGTCAAAAGCCGATGTTCTTACTGCCATTGACCACGAGCGCAGAACAGAATTATTTGCCGAGTGGGGACATCGCTGGTTTGATTTAAAAAGAACTGCTAAAGCTGACGCTATTCTAGGTCCGCAAAAGTCAAACTGGAATGTCAATTCGCAACTATATCCTATTCCGCAAGCTGAAATACTATCGGATAACAAACTTACCCAAAACCCTGGTTATTAATACACCAGTTACATAAAAACAAAATATGAAAAATATACTTAAATATTCATTGCTAATATTATTATACATTACGTTTAGTTTATCCTCCGCCAACCTGCTCGCCCAAAATAAAAAAGGTGCTGGTGCTGACCGCAAAAAAGCTGAACAAGCTAAAATAACGCTGTTTGAAAAGACATTCAAAACAAAGAAACTGGATTCAATAGAAATCTATTTAAATCAATTTCTCAAACGTTATCCAGCAGAACCAGTTGGATCAAGATTCGGTTCCGACGTACTTTACGGCGATATCGGTCAGCGGATGGCTGAAGAAAAAAGGTGGGATAAATATGAATTTTACCTGTCTAAACTTAGTAATGCTGCAAGTACAGAGTTGGATTATGGTATTGCTGTAGATCTAACAAAAACCGGGAGTGACCTGAATGTGGCCGAACATCTTGCGTTAAGGGCTATTATGGGATATGAAAAAGATAATGCGGCCGACCTTCCTAAAGATGGTAAGCCGGACAGTACCTTTATTAAAAATGAAGAAGAACAGGCGAGAGGAATCTTTAGGAGAGTTTATATCAACGGTAAACCTGACAGTACGCTTTTAAATAACGAAAAGATCAGAAAGTATGGAAGTATGGCTGGTTTATATGCAGAAATAGCCTATCATAATAAACATTATACTTTAGGATTGCCTTATGCATTAAAAGCCAAAGACATTTTAGGTGATAAGGCTGAGGAATTATACCTCAAGTTACTGGCCCAGACAGCAGAACCAGCTGTTGCACTATCTGCAATTGCAGTGCGTTACAACAATGGACGTATAAATGATGATGAGTTTCCTCAAATTGTAGCTGAACTTTATAAAAAAGCTTATCCAGAAAGAAACGATTTCAAAGCCTATTATGAAGGATTGCGTAGTCAATTGATCGCTGCAAATAAAGCAAGGATAAGTAAAGAACGGTTATCTCTTCCTGCTTCAGACTTTAGTCTCTTGAACTTAAAGGGTGAAACAGTTAAACTCTCTGATCTAAAAGGTAAAACAGTAGTTATCGACTTCTGGGCGACCTGGTGCGTTTTTTGTAAAAAGGGTTTTCCTGCTATGCAAAAGGTTATTAATAGTTATAGTGATAATGACAAAGTAGTCTTCCTTTTTATTAATACCCAGGAATCACTTTCAGAAGAAGCCCGCAAAAAGCAAATCGCCGATTACATTGTGAATAGCAAGTTTAACTTCAACGTATTATTTGATACCAGGAAATCCCCGGAATACGATGTCGTAACGGCATATAAAGTGGACGGCCTGCCGACTAAATTTGTGATTAGCCCCGACGGTAAAGTTGCATTTAAGGATGTCGGCTATGCCGGAAGTGACGAAAAACTGATCAATGACCTTACGGCGATGATAGAACTAACACGTTAACCTACCTAACACTTATTTTTCATTACACTTCATTGGCATAACTGTGGCTTTGAAGTGCTTACCCTTGCATTTAATGATTACATATTCGAAATTACTTGTAGCAACAGTAATAGTTCTGCTGCTACAAAATGGTTTGGCGCACAGTCAGACAGGAAATTCCAAAAAAACTACAAGTACTACGCTGCTACCGCTTGATCCCGCTGTCCGCAAAGGAACATTAACTAACGGCTTTACTTATTACATCCGTCGGAATACGGAACCTAAAAACCGGGTTGTTTTTTACCTCGCCAACAAGGTTGGCTCTATCCTGGAAAATGATGACCAACGGGGCCTGGCACATTTTATGGAACATATGAGTTTTAACGGAACAAAACATTATCCAAAAAATGAATTGGTCAACTACCTGCAAAAGTCTGGTGTAAGGTTCGGTGCAGACTTAAATGCTTATACTAGTTTCGACGAAACCGTCTACCAACTGCCCTTACCATCTGATAATCCTGAATTACTTAAAAACGGTATCCAGATACTTAGGGACTGGGCGCAGGATGCTTTGTTGGAGCAAAAGGAAATTGACCAGGAACGAGGTATCGTTCTGGAGGAAAAGAGGCTGAGCAAGGGTGCTGGGGAACGTATGCAACAGCTGTCGCTACCTGTGCTTTACAACCAGTCTAGATATGCGAACCGATCACCGATAGGCACGGAGGAAGTGCTGAAAACTTTTGATCAGGAAACTTTAAAAAGATTTTATAAAGACTGGTATAGACCGAATTTGCAGGCACTAATTGTGGTAGGCGATGTCGATGTAAATGAAATGGAAAAGACCATTAAAAGCAAATTTTCAGACCTTAAAAATCCGAAAAATGAGAAAATTAGGCCGGATTACAAGATAAACCTGAACGGCAAGAATCAATACATTGCCATAACGGATCCAGAAATGACCGGTACCGTTGCACAAGTGATGATCAAACGTAAAAGCATCACTGTACATTCAGCCTCTGATTATCGTGAGTCGATGGTCCAGGATCTTTTCAATGCGATGCTGGCTGAGCGTTATGAAGAACTTGTTAAAGATGCTGAGCCGCCATTTATTCAGGGTAGTGCTGGCGTAAGGGGAATCATCAATGGTGTAGATGCCTTTAATGCTTCGGTAGTGGCTAAGCCCGGCGACCTCGAAAATGGGTTCAAAGCAGTTTGGCGTGAGGTTGAAAGGCTGAAACTTTATGGCTTTACAAAAACGGAACTTGAACGCGCGAAGGTAAATTTTAAAAGTAAGACAGATATAGCTTACCGACAAAGAAACCAAACCCGGTCCGATCGGTATGTTCAGGATTACCTGGATAATTTCCTTAATGGCACCGCTTCTCCAGGAGTTGTAAAAGAATATCAATTGATTAATTCCGTCTTACCAGCCATTACGCTCAAAGACGTAAATAGCCTGGCTGGCAATTTTACGAAGGATGTAAACCGTGATATTATCATTAAAGCTCCTGAGAAGGATAAAAACCAGTTACCGGGTGAAGCAATATTTTTAACCTGGATGGAAGCGGTAAGACAGGAGCAGTTGAAACCTTATGTCGATGATGCGCTGTCTCAGCCATTATTGGTGCACACACCTGTTGCTGGTAAAATTGTAAAACAATCCCCTCTGAATTCGTTGGGCGCAACTGAATTGACTTTGAGCAATGGAGTCAGGGTAATACTCAAGCCTACAACATTCAAAGAAAATGATATCAGGTTTACAGCTTATGCACCAGGTGGTACTTCATTATACAGTGATGCTGATTTTGAGTCGGCAGATAATGCCAGTAGCGTTGTTTCAGCAGGAGGGATAGGTCAGTTCAACATGAACCAGTTACAAAAGGTACTGGCCGGTAAACAGGTTAATGTCGCGCCTTTTATAGGTGAACTGAGCCAAGGCATGTATGGCTCGACGACGACTCAAGATCTGGAAACGGAAATGAAATTGATTTACCTTTATTTTACACAACCGCGTAAAGACGAAAAAGTATTTCAAAGTGAAATTGCCCGTGCAAAGGCAGGTCTGGCTTACCAAGGAAACGATCCAAACAGTATTTTCAACGATACAGTCAGCGCCGTAATAGGCAACTATAATATCCGAAAAACAGGGCCAAGCATTGAGAAACTGGATGCTGTTGATCTTGAAAAATGTTTACGAATTTATAAAGAACGCTTTGCCGATGCAGGGAATTTTACGTTCACCTTTGTGGGCAGCCTTGATATTGAAAAAATAAAGCCATTGCTGGAGACTTATCTTGGGGCTTTACCATCAACAAATATTCATGAAGAAGCTAGAAATCTGAATATTTTACCTCCATCAGGGAAGATATATAAGACGGTTTATAAAGGGAAGGAAGAGAAAGCTTCAGTTACTTTACTGCTGACCGGGCCATATGAATTTGAGGAGAAAAACAATAAAGTTGTGCAAGCCCTGGCAGAGGTACTGGAGATCAGGTTACTGGAAAGGCTAAGAGAAACGGAAGGTGGGGTATATGCACCATCCTGCAATGCGTCTTATGTAAAATACCCGACAGGGAGATGTGGATTGGAAATTTCTTTTGGCTGTAGTCCGGAAAACACGGAGAAATTGATCGCATCAGCTTTAGACGAACTAAATAAATTAAGGGAGCAGGGTCCAGATGAAGTAAATATTCTGAAGTTTAAGGCCGAAAATAAGCGGGCCATGGAGCCTTTGCTCAGAAGTAATGGGTTTTGGTTAAATTATATAAGCGGTCAGTTACAAAATAAGATGGATTTGAATGAAATCAATCGCTATGATGAGACCCTTGACGCAGTAACCAGGCAAAGTATACAATTGGCCGCCAGAAAATATTTTTCCGGAGATAACCTCTTGCAGTTCGTTTTAATGCCAGAAAAAAACTAATCTTTAATTAGCGTCACCGGTTATATTATTGACCGTAGAAATGTTCTATGTTTTTACGTTGGAGTTAATAGTTTAATTAAGGCCTCCCAAAATATTGGGAGGCCTTTTTTGGATCAACAACTAAAATATGATTTGACAACAAGTTCATCGGTGCTAACGATAGAACTTACGAGGCTGTTTATTTCAGGCCGTTCAATTTCAGGCCAGCCGATACATTGGGAAAATCACACGCTGTTCAGTACATGCCAATCCGAAATATGACTGGCCAGTATTGCGCGAGCGCTTTCCAGGAATGTATGAAAAGGCAATGCCGTCCGATATAGAACCAGATGAATGGTTCAATGTTAAGCTTGTGATAACAGCTGAGTCAGTAAGTGTATATCTTAATAGAAGTAAAGTTCCGGTTCTTAAGACCAAACTATTGGGTGAAACTCAGGGGAAAATGAGCGGATATTGGGTAGGGAATGGTTCCGGCGGGGAATGGAAAAATCTTGATATTAAAAGGTGGAAATAATACACTAGTTGTCCCCTCTTTCTGCACACAATTATACAATTCTTATTTGCCGTATTCGTTATCCACTTTCTCTTCGCTAAAGTCTTACAAAAAAGCCTTTTTTTTGATAAAATATCACGACTAAGTTGGATTTATCTTACGCTATCAATAACCGTGGTCTATTGTACATATAATTAGTTGTTAGTTAAAATATCAATAGCTTTCTCCAGTAATTCGTCTTTTCTTTCAATCATCCCTTTAATTGTTGGTTTTACAATAAAATCAATTTTCACTCCGGCACCCTGTGTAGGCGAATTATCCGGGTAAAATACGCCCTTACTTGATATCCTGGTGTAAATGCCACCTGGAAGGACAATAGTGGTTACCTCACCATCTGCGCCTGCTGTCTGGCTTCCAATTACGCTAACGTTTGGTGAACTCTGGAGTGCCATTGTTGTGAACTCTCCCTGGCTCTGCGTGTCGGAATTGACAATCACAACTACCTTCCCGTTATATGATTTGCCATTTTTTGCTGGTCCGTTATACTCAGAATCAGTGATGACGAATGTGCCTGGATTTGAATAGTCTACCGTAGACAACTTTAAAAACATACTTTTGAATGGTTTTATATAGCTTGCAAAGGTGTTAGGCATAAAGTCAGACGGATACTCCCTAAGGTCTACAATCATCCCCTTTGTTTTAGCAAACATTTTTTCTATCTGAGGCAACTCCGAATTTCGGTATTTACCTGCATTAACATAGCCAATCTGATCGTTTATTAAATAATAAGCTTCTTTTTCTTTTTGTTCGGGCGCCCTGTAATTTGATTTGCCCTTGAGCGTTTTGATGTTTAATTTGATTAGCCTTCCATTTCGCTTAACCACAAACTGCATTTCTTCCTCGTTAGTTCTCATTAGAAAGTTCCATGGCAAATCTCTCAATTGAGTGTCATAATTGGAAGCTGGTGTGATGGGCAAGTATTTCTTGACAAGTTTTTCAATTCGCTCACCATTGATCGAGATCATAATATCTCCGATTTTAACCTTCTCCTGAATATCTAAAGTATCGGTACGGTATCCGCTTACCACCAACTTTTTTTCGACAAAATCTGCTCTAAATGGAACGCGATATTTCCCTTTTATTGATTCTAGAGTTTGATAATTATTGAAGATGTTGGCATGAGTGTCCTTAATTGTTGCAATTAGTCTTAATGTTGCAAGTGTATACTCCTCTGCACTCTTGGCAACTAAAAATTGTGGAATGAAGTCCCTCAAAACTTGGTTCCAATGGTATTCTGTAATGTTTCTGTAGGGAGAATAGTAATTTATGATAGACCAATATCGAAATAACGAGAGTAGCCTGTACCCTGCATCTGGAAAGACCATCTCATCATAGCTTTTTTCATTGACGAATAGAGGGAAACCCAGGCCGGGTTCTTTTTTAACCCAATAATTCTGCTTTCCCGACCTGTTTTGCTGAATGTAACTAAGTTTGTTTGTTAAGCTTGCTGATAGCATTTTTCCTGTAAAAAGATCTCCATAATCCGGAGCCATTAACACTTCAGATGCAGATGGCATTTTACAGTTATCACACTTTTTTACTTTAGGAAGGGAATCTATATAAGCCTCAAGAGAATAACTTAAATCGCGAAGATTATTACACTTGAGTGTCTTGCCTAAGAGTTTAAATAATTCGCCATCCCAGTTCACATCGCCGCTACCAGCATATGGGTGGTGATACTTCAGAAATCCCCATACCTGTCCAACAATAGCCAGTTTAGTAATGTCATTGGCATTTGTCTGTACATGGGTTATACCTGAACCATGCAGATAAGAAGTATTTCCCTGAGCTTTTTTTGGAGGGATTCGCCTTAAGTTTTGCATCGGCTTCCCATCCTTAAAAAGCTGAAACTTATCGAACCAGACTTTGCCAACCCCATTTAGAAATCCTCCGTAAGCTATTTCCTTTACTTTTTTGGTATATGGGAGTTTGATACTATATTCTGCCCAATTATGGGTACCTGCCTGCTTTGTATCAATAAATGCTAATTGGCCATTTTCTCCTTCCAGCTTCAACCATAATCCAGCATAGTGATTTCCAACTTCGTCCATTTTCACAAAGCCTTTCAACTCGATCAAACCTTCTTCCTTGCCCGACGTATCATCTGCCTCTATTTGGAAATAATTCCCGACTTCTTGTGGAGTATTGAAATCAATGGTATTTTCAATAGATAAGCTGTATTTTCCCTCATACTTTGTAATGGAATCCAATTTGATAGTATTGTAATTTGGTGCCTGAAATGACCATCCGATAGGAAGCGAGTTAGCTCCGTCTATAGACTCGAATCCGTTGTTATGGTCCGTTGCTTTATTAAATCCGAACCATAAAATAAGGAAAGAAAGTAAATAATATTTTGCCATCTAATACTAATCTTGACTGAACCAATACGATTATTGCCGAACCTAATAATTATATTCCTTAATACAAAGTATCGGTTCCTAACAGCTTGCTACAAAAACAAATTATACGCGATTATATAGAAAAAACAGATTTGAAAAGTTAATAGACTTCTAACCATGATATTTACCTTATTAATACTAAGTTCTAATGATCGTCTAATAAACATTCCGCGGAATGTTTAAGTCGCTAACAATTTTAAAATACTTATTCTTTTATCTTCTTCAAAACTCTTTCTTTTTTTACTTATCCATGTATTGCAGCAAATTATATTTTAATAAATAGCGATAAGTTAAGAAGAAAAACACCTTCAGCACTACTCGTCATTATTTACTAGATTTTAAAGGAAGTTGGCAGATCACTTTTCGGGTTTAAATAGGCAATTATACTTTCAAGACCAGATTAGAAATAGTTGTTAGCACGTCTTTCAGTTTTGGTCTCATATTTTTTTTCATGATGTTTATTTGTTAGTTTTGATTTAAGGAAACCACTACGCTTCTCAGACCTGTCTACCCTGAATATCGGGATATAGCTATGACGTTATGATACCTAATCAAGTGGCGGTAATTTTCCAATGCCTGCTTACAAAACAAACAGACAGACAAAAGAATAAAGTGACAACAACATCAAGCTTAGACATTCATAAGAAATTATACGGACTTGACCATTTAAGAGCATTAGCGATTATAGTAGTTTTCTTTTATCATTATTTTATAGTTACCCATGGCCAACCGAAATGGTTGCCAGATGTAGCTTCGTTCGGTTGGACAGGCGTTGACTTGTTTTTTGTGTTGTGTGGATTTTTAATCTCTTCTCAAATCTTCTATCAAATTAAACAGGAACAACCCATTTCATTTAAAATTTTTTTTATTAAACGATTCTTTAGGATAGTTCCCGCGTTTTTGGTAACAGTTGGACTTTATTTTTGCTTTCCATTTTTCAGAGAAAGAGAAGCATTGCCACCACTCTGGAAGGTTTTAACTTTTACTCAAAATCTTGGGCTTGATGTAAAGGATTTTGGAACCTTTTCTCACGCCTGGTCTCTATGTGTAGAAGAACATTTTTATTTGTTGTTTCCTATAGTTCTAATTTTCTTACAAAGATCCAAGCTATTTGCTAAATCATATTGGCTATTAATAGTGCTGTTTTTATTTGGTTTTGGAATTAGACTTTATTGTTATCACTATTTGTATCTGCCTAAAATTGAAGATGATTACAGTTGGATGTATTGGCACAAATATATTTATTACCCGACGTATAGTCGTCTAGACGGACTTTTAGTTGGCGTTTCCCTTGCGGGCATTTATGTTTTCTTGCCAAAATTTTATGCTAAGATTTCACAATATGGAAACCATTTTATTCTACTGAGTTTATGTATTTTGACAAGTGCCTATCTCTTTTGTGAAGACCAACAAACCTTTAACGCTTCAATTTTTGGTTTTCCATTCATCGCACTTGGTTTTGGATTTATAGTTTTAGGCGCTATTAGTCCGACAAGCCTTTTGTATAAGTGGAATTCAAAAACTACTACGTTTATTGCAAATCTTTCGTTTGCAATCTATTTGACACATAAAGGTATAATTCACGTAACACACAAATTATTAGATCAATTTAAAATAGAAAGTAATATAATGCTCATGATTTGTATAATAACCTGCATACTAGCCGCATATTTACTACACTTGATAATAGAGAAACCATTTATGAAATTACGAAGTATAATTATAAAAGGGAAACTAAAGCCTACCGCCGACATTGGTACTGCTCATATACAAACCGTTAATTGAGCTATCGCTCCACATTATCATAATTCCTTGGTTAGTTAAGATATTTCGAAGGGCCTCCTGAATAAATTTGTTAGGTTATTAACTTATCTGCTACAAATTAAATTCATTTGTTCGATAGTGTTACATATATAGGTATAAAGCATTCACGAAAATGATCATCATAGATAAAGAAGTAAAAGCTGCTTATTTTCATATCTTATCATAGTATTCATCTGTCTGATTGAAGTCTAAATCTAATGTTTTAGTTATGTCTTTATCGAAGGTGGTCAAACCATTCTTGGGCAACAACCATGAACGGCCTTTTTTCCGATGTAAAGGGAAGGAATCAGATCCTGAAAAATGTTTTTGGAAGAGTTTTTTCGACTGTATGAAAGTGATTGGTTCTGTCAAGGAGTAAGTTGAGGTAAAGGCTGGTTGAATCGGATGATATGACAATCCCTTTAATGTAATCCATGAGCGAATTAGGATGTTCCCAGGACGCCGCGGATAAATTATTGCTGTAGGCCAGCCACTGTTTTTCAATGATGTTCAACTTCATGTCTCCAAGAAGATAAAACTCCTTGTCGATGGGAAAGGTATCATCATCATAAAATTTGAAATATTGCGTGTAATTTTAAGCTTGTCTAGCATGGCGTAAAATTTTGTTTGTTTTGTGAAGAGCTATTTGCTGGTAACGGTTATTCTGGCTTTGGTATTAATGTATGAAGATGGAGCTTAGTTATAGGCACTAGTTGATCGTCCGGTTTCCGACTTCCTCCCAGTCGGTCGATTGGATGGAAGTGACCTGTGATTTGCTGAGTAGTTTGATAGACCCATCCATGTATTGAACTTTAATGGCATCGAGCGAGAGGTATTGTGCTGAACTGGAAAAAAAGGTGTTCTCGAAATTGTAGCTTCCGGAATCATTAGGTTTAATGGGGCCTATAGCTCTCACCGTTTTTGTTCCAATTCTGTCGTGCACCGGGTTGGTTGCGGTAACCGTGATATAAAAGTACTTAATGGTCTTTTTGCTCATGTTCAAAAAGGAGATATCAAAGCCAATCGAGTAGCTTTCCCCAGTGATCGAATAGTCAAATATAGCAAGTTGATGTAGATCGTAAGCCCGATAGTTGATCACATCGGCTTTTTTCGGGGAATCATTTTCAAATTCTACCCGTAAATTGTGACGCTTAAAGATCCAGTAGGGTATGCCATCTTCATCGCTAGTAGCTTCGATACTCGGCTGACCGAACGCCTCTAATAGGTAGGCTTTCGTCAACGTACTATCTTCTATCATTGATTTAAGGTCGTAATAGTAGTCATAGGAATATAGGTATTTGTTATAGTTATAATGTTTGAGCATTATGGGAATCTTGCTTAGATCTTCTTTTTTAGAAAAGATGAGGAAAACTGGCTTATTGGTTAGTTTTTTATAATAGACTTCGCCATAAGGGGTGAAGGTCCCTTCGAGTATTCCAAGTTTTAACGAATCTCGAAGAGAATTTATGCTGAAATGTTTATAAGGTAGTTTTTTGCCAGACGGTAGATAGGCGCTGTACTGGCAAATCGCAGCGGTTGGAATAAGTGTTAGAAAGGCAATGATGAACTGTCTCATAAGCGTTGGATAGTTTGTGGTGAAAAAAGGTTTTTGAGACTGGGGGATAATTCGGATTTATTTCCAGCCTTTCCCGTCCAGCTCATTGGCAAGCCATTTAGAATCGAATGATTTTGGGAATTTTTCGATATGCTGTTTTAGGATAAAATGTCTTGGTCCCATGATACCGTAGCTTGATTTCTTTTCAAAGTAAGTGTGATGGAGCTCGTCGAAAAGGTGAAACTTGACCTCACTCTTATTTCCCCAGCCCTGTTCAAGGAAAAATCGTTCCAGTCTTTCCTGGAGTACAGGGGTGAGGGTTCCCTTTAGAACGTTATAGTCCACCAATCCATGGCTGTTGGTCTGAGCTATGACAATGCACTTTGTCTCTCCGATGTACCTTATGGCTTTGTTCTTGTATAGGCCAATGAACCTGTGCGGGGTTTCATTGGTATAGGTTCGGTTATAGTAAAGGTTGTATTTTAGGTTATCGGATTCCGAATTAGTGATTGCTGGGACGTGCATCCTGAAATCCGTATCGTCTAATAGGCCTGCATTGCTGATAAATCCCTGATAATCATTTATCAGGTCTTCGATCTCCAGTTTGTGGCGTGTATTGGTGTCAATGATTACTTCACTTGCCTTTTCTATTAGGCTATGAAAAGAAAGGTCAGCATGAAGTGTGCGCCCAGGCGCTTTTACTTCTGCATCGTACTGTGCAAGTTTTATTGCGAATTCCTGTTTTCGCTGGGCTTTGATTCCGTTTCTTGAAAGGGTTAGCAATATCCTGATCTGTTCATTCTGAAAATGGCTAACATAATCTTCCTTACCCCAAAAGTTGCCGTCCCATAGTTTTGTTTCGATAACGATCTTGAAACTTTGCTGCTGGATCATTCCATCAGGAATGCCCTTACCGCCGCTTGCGCGCTGTTGTGAAAAGGATGGGCCGACAAAAAAGTCGGTTGATCCAGTTAGGTGGTTAAGCAGGGTTTCGAAAAAGCGCCTGTCGATTAAATTGATTCGGCTGAGGAGCAACAAGGTGTTGTTGGTGGCAAAGTTCTCCTGAGAAGAATATCTGGAGAAAAAGTGTATGTTTTCCATTTTTGAGAGGTTAAAGCGATAAAGTTAGAAAATTTTAGCGGTTCGAAGTTATCCCTGAAAGGAAAATCTCAAATTGATCAATATTTAGCTTTGGTTCGGTCTAGAATTCTACTTTTAAATGGTCTAAATTTGGGAAGTGCACAATGGTAGTTTTATGAAAAATAACAAAAGTATGAAACATAAACCTAAACTAATCAAGAGAACAGCTTTTTCTCCAAGTCAATCTTGGATCGTCGGCATTCTCTGTCTGCTCCGACATCATCCAGTCTCACCATCATCGCTACTGAAACGGTTCGAACAAAAACAAGTGATCACTGATCAAGATATCCGGATGGGTCTTAAAAGTCTAACTGTAGCATAATCCAAGATTTTTGCTTTATAATCTTCACCCATAGGCATAATATGATTTCCTCTGAGGTTGATTACATTTTCTATAACCACGTTAATCTTATCTAGCTTGATAATGTAGTTACGATGCACACGTTAAAAAGAATTTTTACGTTGGTATATATATCATTATAAGTTACGCCCTTTCTAAAATACGGGTTTGATCATTTACTCTGCCTAGTGCCGAAGGTTTCATAATAACTTTATTAACCTGAAAATATAAGGACTTGTACTCGTCAAAAAATCTTCGTTTTCCAAACTGGTTAATGAAAATTCTATACTTTGGAGGAAATTTAAGGGTTAATTTTGTAGAATTTTAAACTTTTTTGATGGATACTCCTTAAAGTTTAGCAAATACCTGGGTATAGAAAGTCAATTTCGCGAAATTCATGCGCTTAATTTGTAGCTTTGCAAAAATGCCACCTGATAATCTGATTGATAGCGAAGAATTAAGACACCTTGAAGACCTAAGAGGCGGAAGGAGGGAAGCTTTTGACTTCATATACGCTAAATATAGTAAAATGCTTCTTCCTAAGATGCATAGGATGATCAAAATTCCTGAAATTGTTGAAGAGTTATTGCAGGATGTTTTTTTAAAGGTTTGGCTCAATAGAGCAGAGATCGATCTCAACAAATCATTTAAAAGCTGGATTTTTACCATTGCACAGAATACCATCTATGCCTACTACCGCAAACTGGCACTTGATGTGAAAATGCAAAAGCATCTGCTGGAAACCTTTGCTGAGTTCTACGAGCAAACCGAAGATTATATTTTTAGTAAAGAACGCCTGTCATTGCTAAATGAAGCTATAGAAAAGCTTCCCGCACAACGTAAAGAAATTTTTAGACTTTGTAGAATAGAGGGAAAGAGCTATCAGGAAGCTGCAGAAATTCTGTCGCTGAGTCCATCAACGGTGAGTAATCAGCTGGTAAGTGCAACAAAATACATCAGGCGATACGTCTTTTTCCACGCTCAGGAATTTATTCTTCTTTGTATCGCGGCTTACCTGAAAAGATAAAAATAAAAAAAAAGTTTAAGCATGAATAGTGTGTTCCTCCAGCTCGTGCATATTAGATAGTGACAACGATGGAAAAAAACACTTTAAAACCAGAATTATTCGAACAATTTATTGCAGGAAAAAGCAATGCTGCCGAACTGAAGCAACTTTTTGAATATTTCGGGAATGCTGATCAGCTAGAACTGGAAAGTCTAATTGATGCTGAATTTGAAAAGGAGGCCGGAGCTTTTAGTTCAAGTGATCAGCCTAGACTGGATGCCATTCATTCAAAACTTACTAAACAGCTATTCACCAAGCCAGAAAGTAAAGTGATTAGAATGATCCGGTCAACTGGTGTTATAAAAATTGCTGCTACTGTTTTAGTGGTTTTTTCAATTGGCTTGATGCTGTTCAGGTTTTTAAATCCACCTCATGCTGTGATTCCAGGTTCTGCTATTGCAACATTAAGTTTGTATGGAAAAAAAGCTAAACTTGGATCAACGAAAAAGGGAGTGATTTATGCCCAACATGGCATTCAGATCATTAGCAAGGCAGATGGTTCAATTGTTTACATGGCTGTAAACGCTGATTCTGCAACGGCTGCCCAGCTGAACACGCTGGAAACACCAAAAGGTGGTGAGTATAAAATTACATTGGGCGACGGCTCTATTGTGATGTTAAATGCTGGCTCAAAGTTAACTTTCCCGATGGATTTTCGCGGCCCGGAGCGGAAAGTTTTTGTAGAAGGAGAGGCCTTCTTTAATGTGGTAAAAAATCCTGAGAAACCATTTATTGTTGCCGTTGGTGGCAGTGAAATTAAAGTTTTAGGTACACAGTTTAATGTGAACAGCTATCCTGAAACAAAAGGAATAGAAGCAACATTATTGGAGGGCAGTATTCAGTTCTCCAATACAAGTGGCAAAGTTGTACTAAAGCCCAATCAACAGGTTTTGGCAGGCTTCAGCAAATTTGATTTAAGAAACGTTGCAGCTGAAGATTTTAACGCATGGACCAAAGGTGAGTTTTTGTTTAACGATACGCCTTTGGCGGTGGTGATGCAGAAATTAGCCAGATGGTATAATGTTGAAGTAGATTTGGCAGCTTTGCCGAACAAAAATCTCTACCTTAAATTATCTCGGAAGTCGGATATTGATAAAGTTTTGGAACACATTTCAAAAGCCACCGGCCACAAATTTGATTTAAAAGCGAATAAAATTGTATTAGAAGAGTAAGATTTCCCGTCCTCGTCAACTAACAACCAACCAAACTAAATTTTATGACAAACTACTACCTTCGCTTCGTCCGATCGGGATGGGGTTATTTATTAAACTGTTCGGCATTTCTATGGATATTGATGTTTATATCCTTTGATGCAATTGCACAAAACAACCAGTATAAGTTTACTCAGGCTCCGCTAAACTCGGTTATATCGCAAATTTCGCAGCGAACATCTTTTGAATTTGTTTATGATGCTGAATTGGTGAAAAGAGCAAAGCCAATTAATTTAACCATTACAACTTCGGACATTAAAGTGCTAATGGATGCAGTGGTTAAGGGACAGGATTTTACATACGAAATTAGCAGCAACCGAACAATTGTTTTAAAGACTGGTTTTGAAAACCCGGAACAATATATTGTACATGGTATGGTCACAGACAGTGTAGGTGGACCGCTTCCGGGAGCTATGGTTAAAATTAAAGGAACCAACAAGTATGTAAGCACTGATGGAAACGGGCACTTTAATCTAAATTTAACTGATAATGAAAATACTTTAGAGATCAATTATATCGGATATCTTTCAATCACTCAAAAGTTTGATAGAAATACTGCTTTAAAAGTAGTAACAGTAAGATTGAAAGCCAATTCATCATTATTGGCAGATGTTGTCGTGAATGGTTTTCAATCTATCAGCAGAGAACGCTCAACCGGATCAGCAACTATATTAGATAATAAAAAGCTAAACGAAAATATCAATATCGACATACTCACTGCACTGGAAGGAAGGGTTGCGGGATTAGTTTACAATAAGAATCCAAACGGAATTGGTGCTGATCAGCCAGTGTTAAGAGGTAAGGCCACGTTTTCTACAGTGCCTGGAACAAGCGCTCCATTGGTTGTAATTGATGGTTTGCCAACTGAAACGGCGCTGGAAGATATAAATCCTTATGATATAGAATCCATTACTGTATTAAAAGATGGAGCAGCAGCATCTATTTATGGTTCACGATCTGCGAATGGCGTGATCGTGTTGACCACTAAAAAAGGGAATACGCCTTTAACAATATCATTAAATACTGATTTCTTTATTGATACTAAGCCAACCTTCGAAAGCATGCACTATGCTTCCTCCGCTGATGTAGTTGATTTTGAAACTGATGTGTATAATAGAGAACGTGCCCGCTATGCCAATACCGAAACCATGTTTGCTGCTTACGGAACTGTGGCAAACGGCAGCATAAAATATTACAGCCCGCTTTACCAGTTGTTTCGCGATCGGGATGCGGGTAAAGTGACCACTGAACAACTCAATGACCAACTGAATAATTTCAAGAATACAGATTATTACGAACAGTACCGTGATCATGTTTGGCAAAATGCCTTTCGCCAGCGGTACAATTTGTCGTTAAGTTCAGCAAGCTCAAAATCAAATACTTTTACCTCCATTAATTACGACCGTTCCGCTGATCGGGTAATTGGGAATAATAGTCAAAGGATTGCACTATATTTCAAAAATTCCTACAATATTAAGAAATGGTTAACCACCAACATCGGTTTCAATGGTGCTTATTCTTCCGCTACATCAACCGATGTAAGTTATGATTCTTACAATACTATCTCTCCTCGGTATGCTTCTATAGTGAATCCTGATGGAAGTTTGGCTTACGCTAATTATGTAAATCTTCCCGACGGAATTGCGGGTTCGCCCATTAATGGTGCGGTTGCAGGCGGATTAGTAAATGTGCCCCAATATAAATCATATCGGTTTAATATTTTAGAATCATTAAACGAGGGACTAACTGATGCAAATACAGTTTCTTTAAGAGCGTTTGCTGATATCCAGGCTAAAATTATGGATGGCTTAAATTTCTCCAGTCAAATACAATATGAATTAGGTACAACAAAAACGGAACAAATTTATGATGTAAATTCCTATAAAATGAGGGCAGCATACAATGCTTTAATAAGTTATACCCCAGCTACAAATGCATATAGCTATGGATTACCGACTGGTGGTAGAATCAGTCAGAATATGCAACAGAAAAATTCATATACCTTCAGAAATCAGCTAAGTTACGACAAGTCGTTCGGTGGTGGTAAACATGCTGTTGCAGCTATTCTGGGAACAGAGATGCGTCAGACTTTTTTGCCTATTGGAATGAGTGATATCAGGTATGGATATGATCCGGTAACGTTAACAACAACCATCATCAATAATCAAACAGTGAGTCAAACAGGTTTGCCGAGTTATATCTTCGGGCGTAACCTTACTCTAGGAATTGCTGGCCGCTCGTTTCAAGAAATAAAACACAGAAACCTTTCGTATTTCTCAAATGCCAGTTACACCTATCTAAATCGATATAACGTAACCGGAAGTTTCAGGATAGATCAGGCCGACTTTTTTGGAGCGGACCCTGAGTATAAAAACAAACCATTATGGTCTGTCGGTTTAGGATGGAACGCCAGTAACGAGCAATTCTTGGAGTCGCTTGGATGGATCAATTTATTGAAAGTTCGTGCAACTTACGGAGTTAATGGGAACCAAAATACAGAAACTACAAAGTTCTTGACTGCCAGAAGAGTAAATGATAACCTAATTACATCACTGCAATATTTAAATATCCTTGGTCTGCCAAATCCTAAACTAAGATGGGAAAAAACAGAGACTTATAACCTTGGTTTAGATATGGCTTTCCTGGGTAATCGATTACGGGGTACAATTGATTTTTACGATAGAAAAAGCACTGATCTGATGGTTACTACCGATTTAGATCCAACTGTAGGAGCGGCTTCGTTAGTGATCAATAACGGTATTTTAAGAAATAGAGGAATAGAATTTACGGTAAATGGCAACTGGTTTGAATCTGGAGATTTGAAATTAAGCTCGACATTTGTGATAGGATTTAACAGAAGTAAAATAGGAAAAGTGAACAGGGCCCTTGCTACTGCAGCTTCTTATGTGAGTTCACCGCAAAATTATTATACTGAAGGAACAGATTACAATACTTTATATGCTTACCGCTATGGCGGGATGACAAATGGTTATCCTTATTTTCTAGATGAAAACGGAAGATCAACCCTGGACTTCGATGCAAGTGGAAACCCGGTTGTAGCAAGCAGTCGTGATATTAATAATTATGCTGCACTGAAAAGTATGGGCTCCTTAATACCAACCTATAATGGTTCATTTTCTCAACGTATTTCTTACAGGAATTTTGATTTGAGCGCATTATTGGTTTTTTCCGGCGGTAACGTGATGAGGAAGGATGTGACGCCATTAGGCGCTAACGATATCTCGGATTTGGATATTACACAACGATATAAAAACGGGATTGTACCAGAACTACCAAGGCTGTATGTAGATTATTCAGAGGCAATGTTACAGCGGGCATCTTCGATATCAACCATGTGGCAGAAGGCTGATGTAAATGTGGTAGATGCTGATTATGTTAAGCTCAGAAGCATTTCTTTGGGGTATCATTTACCCAAACAATTTGTTAAAAAATTTAATATTCCTTCCGCCAAATTTACCGCGCAAGTTAACAATTTATGGTATGCGAGTGCTGCTGGCGATGATATAGATCCAGAATCATATTCGCTTAATAGTGGCACCAGAACATTACAAAATCCTAAATCTTTTGTATTAGGAATCAACTTAACTTTTTAACATCATGAAAATAAATATAGTATTCATAGCATCATTATTAATCGTTTTGACGATTTCTGGATGTAAAAAATATACCGATATCACTCCTCGTGGCATTCAAGTGGTAGAAACCGCCCAGGATTATTACGAACTGGTTTCTTTTCCAAACAGAGCCTACCTGATTGGCAACTTTCAATATCTGGTAGATGATATGTGGCTGAAGGAATCTAATTTTATTGGGATCACACCAAACATCAATACCGTACACTTTAGTTTTAATGAAAATATTGATCGGGTATCGATGATTAATTCATCTAACTTTTACGACCGTGCCTATTTATATATCAATCGATGGAATACCATTATTTCTTCGGTAGATGCCAGTAAGGGGGAGCAAAATGTTAAAGATTTAGCCAAAGCGGAAGCTAAAGCCTTTAGGGCTTTTGATCATTTTCTGCTGGTGAATGTTTATGCAAAAGCATATAACCCGGCAACTGCTGCTACAGATGGTGGTATCTGCATCATGGATAAATACGATCTGGAAGCACAACCTACCAAGTCTACTGTAGCCCAGGTTTATGATTTTATCCAAAAAGACATTGATGACGCGATTCCCTATTTGCAGGCACAGCCAAGTGATCCCTATCATCCATCCTTAGCTTTTGCCTGGGCATTGAAGGCAAAAATCCATTTATTTAAAAGAGAGTTAACCCAGGCCAAAGCGGCTTGCGAAAAGTCCCTTTCTTACAATAACCAGGTTATTGATTTGGTTAAATACACTACGCAAGGCGGACCAACAGCAACACCAATTATCGCACCCAATAATCCTGAAGTATTAAGCTACCAATACATTCAGGGATACAATGAGACTAATTTTGGTTACACTTGGTTAATCAGCCCTGAGTTGAGAGCGTTATTTGGAACTAATGATGCCCGTTTCAATACGTTTTTCAACACCACTAACGCAACTTTTCTGGATATTGGATCAGGTGCTGCATATTACAACGTAGCTTACACCCGCTTTTTTTATCCAACGGTTGGATTAAAAACTACTGAAGTTTATTTAATGCAGGCAGAATGTTTGGCTCGTGAGAATGATTTAGCAGGAGCAATGGCAATCGTTAATAAGTTTCGTGAAAAGCGTATTCTTTCCGGAACAATTAAGCTACCTGTTCCGGCTACGAGGAAAGAAACAATGGAAATCATCATTAATGAACGCCGTAAAGAAATGGTACTTGGCTTTAACAGATTTTTTGATTTAAAGAGATTAAATACCGAAGCAGAATATGCCAAAACACTTGTTCGAACTTATCCTTTGGTAAATAAGACTGTTCCGCAACAAACTTATACGCTGTTGCCATCTTCAAGGTTATATGTGATTCCATTCCCGCTTAGCATTTTGAAGAAAAATCCAAACCTTACTTTAAATACCGACGAAAAACTTCCTTTTTAAAATGAATTTTAGACAAATTTTATTTCCGATTTCATTTGCGCTCTCCCTTACCGCATTTGGTCAGAAACCAGTCGCAAAACCTGATAGTGCTGCTAAAAAAGCACCAATGGACTATTCCAAGGTAATTCCTGCAACGGCAATTGGACAAGATGGACTTTTTAACGTCCGTCAGGTAGATCAAAAATGGTTTTTTGAGGTGCCTGATAGTTTGTTGGGACGTTATCTGTTAGCGGTTACCCGTTATATTACCACACCACAGGGTTTTGGTAGTTTTGGAGGTGAAAAAGTAAATGAACAGACACTTTACTTTCAAAAAGGAAATAATAACAACCTCTTTTTAAAAGGGGTTGTTTACCGCCAGGAAACGAAAAATACTGATGGTCCGATTTATCAGGCCGTGATGCAATCACAGGAGAATCCTATTGTAGCGAGTTTTGACGTCAAAGCAAAAAATCCAATCACGGGAAATTATGTAATTGATGTTACTGACTTTTTTAAAAAGGATGTTCCAGTTGTTTCGATCCCGGCGGATGAAAAATCATCCAAGAAGTTGAACGGTTTAGCTGATGATCGCTCATTTATTGAACGTATCGCTTGTTATCCCATCAATACAGAAATTAAAACAACAAAAACCTACGCCAGTGCTGGTCTTGGTATTCCGGCAGGTGCATTAACCGGAGCTGTTACGCTAAGATTGAACACTTCCATCATTTTATTGCCTAAGGTGCCAATGCGAAAAAGAATTTCTGATGAGCGCGTTGGCTATTTTAACAATAAATATATTCTCTTTGATGAGGATTATCAGCGTACACAAACCAAATACCTGATTCAGCGTTATCGCCTTGAACCTAAAAAAGAAGACTTAGCGAAATATAAGCGGGGAATATTAGTAGAACCAAAAAAGCAAATCGTTTATTACATCGACCCGGCTACACCAAAAAAATGGCGACCTTATTTGATTCAGGGAATAAATGACTGGCAGAAAGCTTTTGAACAGGCTGGTTTTAAAAACGCAATAGTTGGAAAAGAGTGGCCGGTAGCAGACACCACGATGAGTTTGGAAGATGCCCGTTTTTCGGTGATTAGATATTATGCTTCTGAAACACCTAATGCTTACGGACCCAGAATAAGCGATCCACGCAGCGGAGAAATTATGGAAAGCCACGTGGGTTGGTACCACAATGTGATGAAACTGGTGCACAACTGGTATATGGTTCAGGCGGGGCCATTGGATAAAAGAGCTCAAAAAATGCAATTTGATGATGAGCTGATGGGGCAGTTGATTCGCTTCGTTTCCTCTCATGAAGTCGGGCATACGCTCGGTTTAAGGCATAATATGGGCGCAAGTAGCCAAACACCTGTGGAGAAACTTCGCGATAAAGCCTGGGTTGAAAAAAACGGCCATACGGTTTCTATTATGGATTATGCTCGATTTAACTACGTGGCGCAACCAGAAGATAACATCTCCCCTAAAGGCATTTATGCCAGAATCGGTGCTTATGATAAATGGGCTATTAACTGGGGTTACCGGTATTTTGATGGTGAGAAAGATGAATATGCTGAAGAGCAGCTATTGAGTAAGATCACAACCGATACGCTGACCAAAAATCCGAAATTGTGGTTTGGTGGCGAGGGTAAGGATGAAGATCCGAGAAGTCAATCAGAAGATTTAGGCGACGATGCAGTTGCTGCAAGTGACTATGGAATCAAAAACCTGAAAAGGGTAGTGGCTAATTTAGCTCAGTGGACTTATGAGCCTGGAGATCAATATAATAATCTGGAAGAATTGCATAAGGAAGTTGTGAAACAATATAGCCGCTATCTGTATCATGTGATGAAAAATATCGGTAGTCGTTATGTTACCAAAAGAAGTGTAGATGAGAAGGGTGTCGTCTATGCCGAAGTTCCAAAAAAGAAAGTAAAAAGTGTAGTGAATTATGTGGGGCGTCAGGTTTTCGAAGCACCACTTTGGATGTATCCGGCAAAAATTGCAAACTACATCGATTTGAAACCGATGGAACAGATTTCTGATCAGCAATCGCAGATGCTGAACATTTTCCTGAGTGCTGGTATGCTTTATAATTTAAGTCAAAAAGCATTAACATCCGCTGATCCATATCCCGTTAGTGAGTTCCTGGACGATCTACTACCTATGGTTTGGAAAAAACCTTCTCTTGATATACAGCAGAATACTTATCTGAGAAGTTTACAGCGGTCTTATCTGGAGAAAGTAGGCATGTTGATCAATCCAAAAGATGTTGCGGAGGGAAAGATGATGAGTAATGCCCAGCGTAGTGATGTAAGGTTGGAAGCCATTGCCCATATCAAAGCCATTAGAAAAAAGATAGAGGAGCTAATTCCACTAACCTCAGGAATAGATCAACTACATCTGAATGATCTCCGCACAGAAATTGATAAAATTTTAAAGAAAACAACCTTAAATTCTTAAAAATGAAGAATTATATAATCGCTACAATATTTTCAATAGCAGCTTTTAGTATTAATACACGTGCTCAGGTTAAAATAGCTGTGCCAGAGGTGGCTACACCAGAATTGGCTCAACTAAGGGAGGAGCAAAAGAAGACTATAATTGCTGGTTATTTAGCAATGAAAAATAGTCTCGTTATTTCTGATTCAAAAAAAACAGCCACATCTGCATCAGAATTTTCTGCCGCCATTGGTAAGTTTAAATTTAAAAAGTTGACTTTAGATAACATGAATGCTGCTACGGCTGCCCGTAAAAGCATTAAGGAGTTGGCAGACAGTATTGCAGTTGCCCCATCAATTAATGTGCAAAGGAAGTTAATGGAAAAGTTATCTGTTCAATTTTGGTTGATTATCGATAAAGTAAAACCTGCAGATATGAGGCTTTATCAGCAAAAGTGTCCAATGATGGGGGTCACTTGGATTAGTAATGATAAGAAAATTGAAAATCCATATTATCCAAAAAACATGCTTTCCTGTGGGGAAGTAATTGAGGAAAAATAGAATTTAAATAAAAGTTAATGATTGACGGCTGCGGAATAACGGATGTTTTTCGCAGCTTTTTTTGTTTGGGCAATAGTTAAATCTTGAGCTAATATTCCTGTTTTTTCCAAGCGCATCAACCTGGTTTTCCATTCGCTCTTTTCTTGCCACTGTAATGATTGGAAGATGGTCCTCCTACTGGAAATAGTCAGGGAAATGGATCAGGAATTGCAGAAATAGCTAAGCTTTGGTCATGCTGATACTTCTAGCAATTCTTGCCTGGTCTCAGCAGTCGGTGTTTCTGTCTGAAGGCCATCAAGTGCGTTTTATAAGATAGAGCGCGGGTAATTAAGCCTTGTTGATGCTGATGAGAGAAAGGTGTTGCCATATTGGGGTCGATCTGGCGAACTGTATTTTTTAGATCTTGCATAATCCGCAGGGATTCCAGTATGAATTCACTTTCCAATTCTGCAAGTCTTGTTTCCTCGTTCATTCTTTTAGTCAGAATGGCTTCAAACATAATTGAACAGGATGATTACAAGTTATTCTCGTCGGCTTTCAACTGTGTAAATAAAGCTGTCCGCTTTATAATAACCTAAATTATACTCGATGGGTCGTTCGTTATTGTCGTAAACAAATCTTTTACGAAAAAGAATAGGCGCACCAACTGGTGTTTCTAGTTTTTCGGCAATAAATTCATCTGCCAGTAAGGCACTAATTTCTTCTTTCGAAACCATGGCAATGATGCCGTGAGCTTTTTCCAGCATTTCATATAAGGGGGCCTTATAGTCTTCCTCTCCAGTGAGGCCAACCAAAGGATGAAAATAAGATTCGAAATAAACGAAAGGGCCTTCTGGTCGCCCTCTTAGTCGTACCAGCTTCAGTATTTTTTTGTCTTCTTTTATTCCAAAAAAGCTGGCGATTCGCTTGTTTGGCAGGACCCAGCTAACATGTAATTCAAAATTTTTGATGGGGATTCCCCTGGCGCTCATTTCCTGCGAAAAGCTCATCCAGTTTTTAGATTTGGAACTTAAAGATTTAGATTCTACTACTCTGGTGCCAACACCTTTTTTTCGCGTAAGCAAACCATCATAAACCAATTTATTGATAGACTGGCGAAGCGTGGTGCGGGAGATGCTGAGAATTTTGGAAAGTTCTACTTCATTGGGTAATAATTTTCCATCAATATACTCAGGAGATTCTATCAACCTCCTCAGCAGTTCTTCTGCCTGAATGTGTAAAGGAATTTGACTTTTATGATCGATTTTAAGTTTCATAATCATCACAATGATAAAAAAAAAATAGCTTATAAGCGCATGTCTGTACATAATACTTATCTGTAAGTAAAGCAGGCGAAGGCCTAATATCAAAAGTAATAGCCATTTAAAATTAACCTATAAAATATTTGTAAACTAATTTATAAATAATACATTTGTATATACATACTATTGAATGTGTGTTCTAGCCAAATTTATAATTTCAAATTTAACTGAAAGATGATCATCCCTAATTTTATACTTATAGAAGCCTTTATTTTATCCATGAGCAATAATATGGTTTTTCAGAGGCTAGGTTTGGAAATAAAGCTTATCCATTACTTGCCTTTATCTTTTAGCAAATAAAAAACATAACGTTGAACGTAGCTTTTATGTACATACAAAATTTCGCATGAAAGACAATCTAATTAATTCATACCACATTTCCAATCTAGTGATGTCTGTAGAAGAACCAATAAGAAAAACAGGGCAGAAGATTATGCCCCGCCACATCAGCAAAATCAATCAGCCGCAGGGTTATAATATTTATCCCTATTATTCACTTGGCGATCAAAAAATATTCGATGGCTATTCATCGCTTTGCGATTACATTATTGAACAAAAAACGGTTGTGATTGATGGTTATGTGGGTGTATTATGGAATCGCCTGATCACATCATTGACTGAGGAACTCACCTCGAGACAACTTTCTGTAAACATTATAGATACGTCTTCATTTTTTAAAAGCGAAGTAGCTTTAGATGCCATGATAGCTCCTTTTCTTGGCGCAGCAGATTCGGTTTGGGGCAGGAAAACAACATTAACGCTTTCCGATTATTTTGATACTGCGGCTTTAAATGAAGTAAAAAAGGATTCAACTGCTGATATTAATATGGTGATCGGCTGTGGTGCTTCGTTAGCAAATTGGAATGCCAGTTTAATCTATGTAGATCTGCCAAAAAATGAACTTCAGCATAGAATGAGCGCAGGTTCCATCTGTAATTTGGGCATGAGTCAGCCTGGCGGGCAAATGGAAATGTACAAACGTTTTTATTTTGTGGATTGGGAGGTGTTAAATCAGCATAAAAAGGAATTGATCAATACCATTGATGTTTTTGTAGATGCACAGTGGGAAGAGGAAGTGAATTGGGCTTACGGAAAAGATATTCGTGATGGACTGACTAAAATGTCATCGGGTGTTTTTCGGACCCGTCCGTGGTTTGCGCCAGGTGCCTGGGGTGGGCAATGGATGAAAGACCACATGCCTCAGCTTGATCGGAATGAGGTGAATTACGCCTGGTCGTTTGAGCTGATTGTGCCAGAAAATGGAATTGTTTTTGAAAGTGATGGCTGGCTTTTAGAAGTTTCTTTTGATGTACTGATGTTTACGCATTTTGAAAATGTTTTAGGCAGGCATGCAGTACAGTTTGGCCATGAGTTTCCAATACGATTCGACTTCCTTGATACTTTTAATGGTGGAAATCTTTCCATTCAATGCCATCCAAACCTAAAATATATCCAACAAGAATTCGGTGAGCGCCTCACGCAGGATGAAACCTATTACATTTTGGATTGCAAAGAGAATGCTACGGTTTACCTGGGTTTCCAGGAAGATATTGATGCGACTGAATTCAGAGAAGCGCTAGAAAACAGCAATCTGAATAATGAAGAAATTGATATCGAAAAGTATGTTCAGGTTCACCAAGCCAAAAAGCATGATTTGTTTTTAATTCCCAATGAAACTGTTCATAGTGCCGGAGCACAAAATTTAGTGCTCGAAATCAGTGCTACACCTTACATTTTTACCTTTAAGATGTATGATTGGGTGAGGCTGGATTTAAATAGAAAACCTCGTCCGATTAACATTGATCACGCTTTTAAAAATCTAAATTTCGATAGAAAAGGAGACAAGGTACAGCAAGAATTAATATCAAAACCTTCGGTGCTTTTCCAACAGGAGGATCTGGTTTGTTATCATTTGCCAACCCATCAGGATCATTTTTATGATGTTCACCGATTAGAATTTGACAAAGAAATTGAAGTCCAAACAGAAAATGTTTGCCATGTATTGATGCTGGTAGAAGGAACGGCCATTACCGTTGAATCTGCTGATGGTACCCTAATAACCTTTCCTTTTGCGGAAACATTCGTGATTCCGGCGGGCGCAGGAAGTTATAAAATGATCAACCAGGGCACAGAAAGGGCAAAAGTGATTAAAGCATTCTTAAAATAAGCCTCATGAACAACACTAACCAACATATTGCTGTTAAAAACAGCAAAACTTATTTATACCTCGTTTGCCTGGTTGCCGCCCTTGGTGGGTTTCTCTTCGGTTTTGATACCGCGGTAATTTCGGGAACCATCAGTTTGGTGAAGGGTGATTTTGGACTCAACGCCGTAAGCGAAGGATGGTTTGTGAGTTGTGCCCTTTTGGGTTGCATCATTGGCGTAAGTATCTCAGGGAAACTCAGTGATCACTACGGCAGAAAAATCGTATTGATTTTATCTGCATTTCTATTCCTCGTCTCAGCCCTGGGCTGTATGTATGCCGGCAGTTTTTCTATGCTGATTATTTTCAGGCTCGTTGGTGGGGTAGGGATTGGTGTGGCCTCGATGGTTTCTCCGCTTTACATCTCGGAATTTGCACCATCCCGACTTCGTGGAACCATGGTTTCGCTCTATCAGCTCGCCCTAACCATTGGGATAGTGGCTGCATATTTCAGCAACGCATTTCTGGCCAGTCATACAGGTGATCATTTTACAGGAGAACAAGCTGAAAAAATATTTTCTGCAGAAGTATGGCGAGCCATGTTAGGCTTAGGAGGCGTACCAGCCTTAATATTCTTATTATCGTTGTTTTTGGTTCCAGAGTCGCCAAGATGGTTACTCACCAAAGGCCAAACGGTACGGGCTAAAAGTATTCTCATCAAAATAGATGGCGAACAAGCCGCGAATAGAGAAGTAGATGCCTTTTTATCTCAAAATGAAACGGAAGAAGATGCCTCGCTCAAAACACTCTTTAAACCGGTATACCGCAAAGCCTTATGGATCGGACTTTTATTACCTTTTCTATCACAGGTTTGTGGAATTAATGCCGTGATTTATTATGGTCCGAGGATTTTAGAACAGGCTGGATTTACCTTAAACAATGCCTTGGGCGGACAGGTCACCATTGGTCTGATCAACGTGATCTTTACTTTCGTGGCCATTTTCACCGTTGACAAGTGGGGGAGAAAACCCTTGCTTTACGTTGGCATTGGTGGCGCAGTTTTATCACTGGTCATTATTGGTATTCTTTTTCAGGCAGGAATAATTTCAGGTCCATGGATCTTGATTTTCATCTTGGCTTTCATTGCCTGTTTTGCCTTTTCTTTTGGCCCGGTTTGCTGGGTGGTGATTGGGGAGATCTTTCCGAACGGCATCAGGGGCAAGGCGATGTCTCTGGCAACACTTACCCTCTGGATCGGAAATTTCTTTGTGGGACAGCTCACGCCTTTAATGTTGGAAGGGCTCGGCTCTGCCTGGACCTTCTGGATTTTCGCCATCTGTTGTTCTCCGGCACTATACCTCACCTGGAAACTGATCCCTGAAACCAAAGGCCGATCGCTCGAAGAAATAGATGCGCATTGGCAGGCCGATCATGCAAAAACCTTAAACTGACCAATACCCATCCATAAAAAACTAACCAAATTATCCTGATGCATAAAAGCATCTTAACCTATCCAAATGTTATGAGACTTAAACTTTACCAACTTAAAAACCATAAACGATTGAGGCTTTGGCGACTTATACCAGCAGCAGTTGTTATAATGGCATCTTTCCCTCATTTACTGCTAGCGGTAACAACACCTGTTTCCACCCATCGCCTGGTGATGGTTAATATTACCGTGAAAGGGAAAGTTGTTGATGAAAAGGGAATCGGCCTTCCTGGTGTAAGTGTGCAAATTAAAGGAACTACAGTAGGCGCCGTAACCGATGGCAACGGGCTTTACAGCCTTTCCGTTCCAGATAACCTGACCAACAGCAATCTTACCTTTTCTTATTTAGGCTATGTAAGTCAGGATGTTGCGATTGGTGGGCGTACCACGATCAATGTTCAACTTAAAGCCGATGCAAACAATTCATTAGATGATGTAGTAGTTGTGGGTTATGGCGTTCAGAAAAGGGTTTCAGTAACTGGAGCGATCAATACAATTGATGCTAAAAATATTGAAAATAAACCTGTTCTGAATGTTTACCAGGCCCTTCAGGGAGAGTCGCCAAATTTAATTATTCAGCAAAGTTCCTTAAATCCGGGAAGTAACGTAACGGTAAATATCCGTGGTGTAGGTACTTTGGGTGATAATACCCCGCTGGTAGTGGTGGATGGAATTGTAGGTGGTAATTTAAATACCCTTAATCCAAATGACATTGCCAGTGTAACCGTGTTAAAAGATGCCGGTTCAGCAGCTATTTATGGGTCAAGAGCGGCAAATGGTGTAATCTTGGTGACGACAAAAGGTGGAAAACTTAATCAAAAAACAGCTGTTTCCTACAATGGAAGTTATGGAATCCAGGATGCGAATGTGCTGGTAAAGAAAGTTCCGGCGTGGGAAAACGCTTACTATAAAAATGAATCCCTGGTTAATTCAGGCTTAAGCCCGGCTTATACACCAGATCAGATTCAGCAGCTGAAAGACCAGGGAAATGGTACCTGGGATATTGATCACCTTTTACGCACCGCACCACAACAATCCCATAATTTCAGTATTGTTGGCGGTGGCGAGAAAAGTTCCTTTTATGTTTCTGCAGGCTACCAGGATCAGGGAAGTAATTTTATTGGAAATGGTGGAGATGGTCCTGATTTTGGTTATCAGAAGTATAATTTACGCCTGAACCAAAGCAATGTGATAGGGAAATTTAAAACCAATTTTATTCTTCTTTATACCAAAACCCGGAACAAAACCAATAGCGTGGGTGACAATAATATTTTTGCCGATGCCAACCGCGTTCCATTAAATTATAACTGGCAGGATGAAAACGGTAATTATTTAACCAACCCGGTAGCTTCTCAATATAATGAATATGGCGTATTAGAAAGGGGCGGTTATAACCAGGCAGATAATGATGAGATTTTTGGTGCATTTAATGGCCAGTTCAGCATTACCAATGACCTGAAACTTACAGGCGAATTTGGCGGAACCCTACAGAATAACGGAACATTTTTCCGCCGCACACAGGTAAGTTTCTTACCTTCAGGTGTATATGGCGATGACCGCGCCGTATTAGATGGAAATAGCAAATCGCAGCTTTTTAATACGAAGTTATACCTGGAGTATGGTAAAAAAATAGCCGCACATGATTTTAAAGTGCAATTGGGCGCATCCAGTGAAAACTTCTCTCAACGTGGCTTCCAATTACAAAAAACATTAACCGATCAGTTGCTGGGTACACCAACCACCGGAACACTGGTTGATCCGATCAATTCAAGCAACAGTCTGGCCATCAACTCCAACAGTTTACTCTCTTTATTTGGAAGATTAAATTATGCCTACCAGGATAAATACCTGTTCGAAGCTACAGCGAGGTATGATGCTTCTTCAAAATTTGCTAAAGGCAACCGAGGTAGTTTCTTCCCATCGATGAGTGCAGGCTGGATCATCACGCAGGAATCCTTTATGGAGTCTCTTAAAAATACCGTGAGTAACCTGAAACTTCGTGCATCATACGGGGTGTTGGGGAACCAGAATGTGGGTAATTTCCAATATCAGACTACCTATTTCAATTACGCCAGTGCTTATGGATTTAATAATGTGCCCGTTGGTGGTGCAGGTACGTTGCTCTCGAATAGAGATTTAACCTGGGAAAAAGCTTCAACCTTAAATATTGGTATAGATGCAGGCTTTTTTGATAATCGCCTAACTGCGTCTTTTGATTATTTCAATAAGGTGACTAGGGATATTTTACAACCCAGACAGGATATTCCGGCCATTTTCGGTGCAGCAACACCAGATTTTAACGTGGCCAAAGTAAGAAGTAAAGGATGGGAAGCTTCCTTAACCTATAACCTCCGTGGCGAAAAAGTAACACAAAGTTTTAGCCTGAATGTTGCAGATAACCAGAATAAATTACTTCAGTTATCAGGTGGAGCAACTGAGCAAATCATCAATCAGGATGTATTTCAATTATTGAGAAGAATTGGGCAGCCCATCACCCAGTATTACGGATACGAAACCAATGGTTTTTTTCAAAATCAAACAGACATTAACAACTCCCCAAAAATTGCGGGGAACCCGGTTGTGCCTGGCGATGTTAAATTCAAAGACCTGAATAACGATGGCATTATAGATGCCAATGATAAAACCGTTCTAGGCAATCCTTTTCCAAGATATACTTTCGGGTTTACTTATAGATTGGCTGTTAAAGGATTTGATTTTCAGTTGTTTATACAAGGTGTGGGTAAACGCGAAACCTTCTTGAGGGGTGAATTGGTTGAGCCTTTTCATTATGGATACGGCGCAACGGTATATGAACACATGACCGATCATTGGACACCCAGCAATCCGGATGCCCGTTACCCGATTTTCGCCAATATTGGTTCGCCCTCCAATACCAATAACTGGCGTACAGGATCAGATCTGTATAAATATGATGCCGCTTATGCCCGCTTAAAAAATGTAAATATTGGTTATACCTTACCTCAAACGGTAACCAAGAAATTTGGTATCGAACGCTTCAGGGTTTCGCTGATCGGACAAAATTTATTCACGCTCAGCAAACTAAAATTCATCGACCCGGAAACATCCGAATTTGGAAACAATGTAAGTCTGGGTTCTGGCTCCAATAGTGCCCGCTCATATCCGCTTCCGATCTTTTATGGTGCCGGATTGGATATAACTTTTTAATGATCATGGTTAGCATAATTAAAATGAAACACGTAAATAAAATCTTCCTTATAGCCATCGCAGTCTTTGCATTTGCGGGTTGTAAAAAACTGGATATAGCGCCAACCGACCGGTTTTCAGATTTAACCTTCTGGACGGTTGATGTAAATGTCAATAACGCCTTAAACAATAATTATAGTCTGCTTTATAATAGTTCATTGTTCTTTGAGCCAGAAGCACTTTCCGATAATGCGTATTCACCCTCTGGAGACCTGAATTTAATTGCCAGCGGTAATGCCACATCGCTTACCGGGAAATTCCAGGGCGATTGGGCCAGTTATTACCGCACGATTAAATCAGTCAATATTTTTCTTGAAAATGTAGATCAGAATAAAACACTTCCGGCAGCTACCATTGCCAGGATGAAAGCAGAAAACCAGTTTATGAGGGCCTTCGCATTGTTTAACTTAACCAAATGGTATGGCGATGTGCCGCTTCCGGATCATGACCTGAGCCCTGAAGAAGCACAGGTGATTCCGCGTACATCAAAAGCTGCGGTAAATGCTTTTATCATTAGTCAGTTAGAAAGTGCGATACCTAATCTTCCAAGTAAAGACCAGCTCCCAGAAAGTGAAAATGGCAGAATTACCAAAGGGGCTGCACTAGCTTTGCAAATGAGAACTTTATTATATGAAGGGAATAAAACGGCAGAAGTAATCGCGGTCTGTGAGAAATTAATCAACAACCAGGCAACTTATGGAAGCTATTCGCTCACACCAAGCTATAGTGCACTGTTTAGCGATCCGGTTACAAATAAAACAAATAATGAAAGTATATTATCATTGCAATATGTGCCCACCATCAGAACATGGCAGAATTTCTGGGATTTTGCGCCGAGATCAGTAGGCGGCCGGGTGAGCAACATGGCACCAACACAAGAGTTGGTAGACGACTATGTGATGCTTAACGGAAAAGGTATTAAGGAAGCAGGATCTGGCTATGTGGAAAGTAACCCCTACATCAACCGTGATCCCCGACTTACGGCAACTGTTGTTTATGATCGATATAATTGGGTAAATCCGAATAACAGCACCAAAACCATTTACATCAAACCTGGTACCGATCCTGTTCAGCCAGGGCTAGATGAATATTCGCCGGGTTCGCAAAGTGCATCCGCAACCGCATATTACTGGAGAAAATATTTTGATCCAAGTGCCTTATCAAGTTTCGTTTCGGGCAATAACCTGCATTTATTCAGATATGCTGAAGTGTTGCTTACCTATGCAGAAGCCAAAAATAGCTTAGGACAGATGGATGCCGCCATTTGGGCAAAAACAATTGGTGCGCTCCGCTCTAGAGCAGGCTTTACGGATGCTGCCGCATTGAATTATCCTGGTGGCGATTTAACCAATGTGATCCGCAGGGAACGCCGGGCAGAAATGGCCATGGAAGGATTAAGGGTAGATGATTTAAGGCGATGGAAACTGGCTGAAACCACGATGAATGGTTTTGCTCACGGTGCCAAATTTGCTGCCGATCAAAACATCGACAATGGCTATATCCGCACACAGCAGCGCAAGTTTAATCCACAGAGAGATTACTTATGGGCAATTCCTTCGAGCGAGATTGGCCTGAACAGAAACTTAACTCAAAATCCTGGTTATTAAAATACTAAGCAATATGAAAAATCTAAAAACAACATTCGTTTTGCTGGCGCTATCGTTTATCGCCCTCAGCTCCTGCAAAAAGGAGGAGAAGGATTTAAATGAAAATCTGAGTCCTATCGGGAGTTTAACCTTGCCTCAAAATCAACAAAGCATCAAATTAACGCCTGCCAATACCCAGGCTACCCAGCAATTTAAATGGACAGTGGCCAGCGCTGAAGATGGTGGACTCATTTTATACGAAGTAGCTTTCGATAAGGAAAGTGGCGATTTCTCCAAACCGGTGTATAAGGTGCTGTCGGATGCTGCAGGGGTGCAACCTCAGGTAACCATTACGCATAAAGACCTGACCAAAATTGCCGCCTTATGCGGAATCAATTCTTCCAGTACCGGAAATATTAAATGGACGGTAATTGCATCCAAAGCTACCAATAAAATGCCCGGGCAGGAAAGTAGAATGCTGCAAGTGGAGCGCCCGGCCGGCTTCGCCGAGGTACCCGCAAATCTGTATCTCACAGGTTCTGCAACTGAAGCAGGCGACGACCTGAGCAAGGCTATTAAAATGAAAAAGCTGGACGAGGGGATTTTTGAAATTTATACCACGCTTAAACCAGGTACTTATCAATTGGTTGATCAAACCACCTCATCAGCCAGGAAATTCTTCACCGAAGGCACTTTAGTAAAGGAAGGTACAAATACCATTACTGTTACCGGAGCTGCTAAAGTATATTATTTAAAATACGATTTTAATGTGGCTACCGTAGCTGATGCTGTTGAGGTACAGGGTTTGGGCTTATACATGTCGGCTTACGGCAATGAAATAGGTCAGCTTTCTTATATCTCAAACGGTACCTGGCAGTCTGGAAATATTCCTGTAGCGTTTTATCAGTTTTCCTGGGGAAAAGATGAACGCTATAAATTTGCCATGCACACTTCAGCAGGTATTCGTTATCTGGGCAGCAGTAATGTTAATAATGTAAGTCCGGTGGGGCAGGGTGCTGCTTATTTTTACCTCAATGCAGTAAGCAATGATCAGTGGAATAATACCTATAAGTTTAATCCATCGGCTGACAATAAGAATGTTAAGGTAGTGCTAAGCCTTAATGCCGACGGACCTTATACCCATACGGTGACCACGCAATAACCTACATTAAATCTCCATCGGTTTAGGCCGGTGGATTAAAAATCTACTTATGAAAAAGATATTTTTAAATACCCTGCTGATTCTGTCCATCTTTTTTTGGACCGCCTGTAAAAAGGATTCGGTAGTTGGCCCGGTAACACCACCGCCGGTTGTACCACCCACAACAGGCCCTGGTGCATCGGTTGATTACCTGAAACTGGCGCAGGAAACACATACTTTTACCACGAATAATTTATTGACGGCCAGTTACGGCTACCGTGCAAATACCACTACCCATGCCAATAATTGTTATGAATGGTATAATGTTTGCCAGATTTATGCCGATGCCGCAATGGTGGCGATTGGCCAGACCAAACACCTGGCCTACATGAATAATACTTTCAAATTCATGGAGAACATGTGGGATAAAAAAGATTTGCGGGGTGGTTATTTTGCTTCTGTTAATCTGGATGGTAGCGGGGCTGGTGGCGATAAATATGTAGATGATAATGCCCTGAGCGGAATGGTTTACCTGGAAGCTTATGAGGTAACGACAGGCACAGATAAACAGGCTTATCTAGCCAAAGCCAAAGCCTGCGGTGATTGGTTAATCAGTTCTGGCTTGTGGGATAATGTGTATGGTGGCGGATTTTACTGGAATACTTTAAGGCCAGAGAAACCTACCCAAACCAATGGGCTAACACTGCAGTTATTTTTAAAACTTTATAGTTTAACAGGCGAAAGCATTTACCGCGATTGGGCAATAAAGGTAAATGAATGGCTGAATGCGAAAATGTATGATCCGATCAGCGGTTTATACATCTGGAAAATTGATGGTGCCGGGGAAGGCAAAAGACACACGGATAAGTTCACTTATGACAATGCCATCATGGTAGAGGCCTTTATTTTGTATAGCAAAATCATGAATGATCCGGCTTATCTTACCCGGGCACAAAACATAGGGAAAGCCATGAACATTACCTTATGGAATGCTGCCTGGAAAGGTTATATTTTCAATACCAATGAAACCCGAATCAACCCGGCATGGTGTGCCTGGGGATCGCAGGCCATGATTCGCCTGTATGAAGCCGATAAAAATGAAAGCTGGCTGGTGTATGCAAAAGAAAATATCAACAGGTTAAACATCGCCAACCGGAATCAAACTACCTTCGGATATTATTTTTTCGCAGGCTTTGACGGGCAAAACCGTTCGCCTGAAATTGAAACCGTAGATCAGGCCTGGATGCAGCGGATTCAGGCACTCCTTTCTAAATATTAATTCATTATATGCTAGTTAACCTTATGAAAACGGCCAATAAAACATTTCTTATTTTGATGCTCTCGCTCTTCGTGGTGCCGTGTGCTTTTGCGCAGGATCTCTTAAAGTTTGTCAACCCGAATATAGGCACTGCGCACAGCAGGTGGTTTTTTTATACCCCTGCCGCCGTGCCTTACGGGATGGCTAAACTGGCACCATCCACCAATGGAAGTTACGGAAACCGGCAGGGCTGGGAAGCAGTAGGTTACGATACAAGGCATAACTCTATTGAAGGTTTTGTGCATTTCCACGAATGGCAGGTAGGCGGCGTAAGTTTTATGCCAACAGCAGGTGACCTCAAAACAGTACCAGGTTTGCTAGACAAAGCTGGAAGTGGTTATCGGTCTGCTTTCGATCGTAAAAATGAAATTGCCCAGCCCGGCTATTATGCGGTATTGCTAGATGATTATAACATAAAGGCAGAACTTACCGCCACCAAAAGGGTAGGTTTCCACAGGTACACTTTTCCTAAAAATGATCACTCCAGAATTATGCTGTCCATTGGAAATGTTCAGGGAGAAAGCGGCCCGGTAACAGATGCCTCCATCAAAATGACAGATGATACGCATTTTGAAGGCTTTGTGATCACCTATCCAAAATATGTAAAAACTTATGATGAAGGCGGACGGGTAGCCATGTATTTTTATGGTGAGCTTAATAAAAAGCCAGCCAGCGTAGGTGCTTTCAATCGGGAAAAAACGAATGGCAATACGAAAGTAGCTTCAGGTATTGGAGCGGGATTATTCTTGGGTTATCAAACCAAAGAAAATGAAAGTGTAGAGATAAAAATAGGCTTATCCTATACTTCTGCGCAAAATGCCAAACTCAATTTACAGGCCGAAGCTACTGATTTAGATTTTGATGGTGCTAAAAAAGCTGCCCAACTGGAATGGCAGAACGAGCTGGGTAAAATGAAAGTTTCGGGTAAAAATCAGGCCGATCTGGTGAAATTTTACACCGGATTGTATCATGCCTTATTGGGTCGTGGAATTGCCAGCGACATCAATGGAAACTTTCCCAGGCATGATGGCACTATCGGACAACTGCCCAAAGATCAACATGGTAAATTCAGCTATAATTTTATGAATACCGATGCCATTTGGGGTGGTTTCTGGAACCTTACGCAACTATGGGCCTTGTCTTATCCTTCGCACTATAATGATTTCGTACACACACAACTGGAGATTTATAAAGAACGCGGTTGGTTTGGAGACGGAATAGCCAATAGCAATTTCGTGTCGGGAGTAGGAACCAATTTTGTAGGTCTTGCTATTGCCGGTGCCTATCAGGCTGGAATCAGGGATTATGATTTAAATTTAGCCTACAAAGCGGTACTGGGCAATGAATTGAATTATAAAAACAGGTTGGTAGGATCAGGAAAAACCGATACCAAAAGTTTTGTGCAGTACGGTTTTGTACCTTATTTGGATGTTGATAAAACGGATTCCACTGGTTCGCATTTTTCTGGCTCGCATACCATGGAATACAGTTACAGTGCTTTTGCAGCCGCTCAGCTCGCTAAACAAATGGGTAAAGCAGCAGATTATAAAAGGCTGATGGGTTTATCGAACGGTTGGCGGTCATTATTTGATGAGGAACTAAAACTGATCAGACCAAAAAACCAGAATGGAAAGTTTATCGAAAATTTTAACCCATTAGAAGCCTGGAGAGGTTTTCAGGAAGGCAATGCCACACAATATACCTTTTATGTTCCTCAGAATCCAAAAGGTTTAATTGCTGAAATAGGAACAAAAACTTTCAATGAACGGCTAAATAATATTTTCGAAACCTCGCAGAAAAATGCTTTCGGCGGAGGCAAAACGATCGATGCTTTTGCAGGGATTCAATCGCTTTACAACCATGGAAATCAGCCCAATCTGCACATCAGTTGGCTTTTTAACTATTCCTCTTCCCCGTGGTTAACACAAAAATGGACCAGGGCGATCTGTGATGAGTTTTATGGAACCGAAAGCATTCATGGTTACGGCTACGGTCAGGATGAAGACCAGGGCCAGTTAGGTTCCTGGTATGTAATGGCTTCCGTTGGCTTGTTTGATGTGAAAGGATTAACGGATGCCCGTCCAACTCTTCAAATTGGAAGTCCGGTTTTTGATCAGTCAGAAATTCGCCTGGGCAATGGGAAGAAACTCCTGATCAAAACCAGCAACAATTCAAAGCAAAACGTTTATGTACAATCTGCAACGTGGAACGGTAAGGTGCTGAATAATGCGTGGCTTTATCGGGATGAGTTGATGAAGGGTGGAACATTGACCTTAAAAATGGGTAATCAACCCAACCAAAACTGGGGCGTAAAATTGCCGCCGCCATCAGCACAATAAATAGATTCATTATGAAATATTTCTTTTTTATCATCTGCTTACTCTTCTGTTTTAATGGGCTCTGCCAGGAAGTAAAGTACAATGAACTGTATAAAGATAGGGCCGGTGCCATGTTCCAAAAAATATGGCTGCATTACCAGGTGCAAAAATACCCTGGCCTGTTTAGTGAGAATTATCCTTCGGGAAATAAGGTCTCACTGGATTACTTTCAGGGTGTTAATGTAGATGCCAAAGCGGTTAGTTTTCTGTGGCCGTTTTCGGGGATGTTCTCCGCGGCGAATGTATTGGTGCGATTTCCGGATTTAAAGGCTAAGTACAATCAATACCTCGATACACTAACCACCGGCGTTTGGGCATACCGCGACACAACCCGGACACCAGTTGGTTACCAGGCTTATCCGGCAATGCTAGAGAAATCAGACCGTTATTATGATGATAACGCGCTGGTTTGCATTGATTATCTGGAAGCTTATTTAAATACGAAAGATCAAAAATATATCAGCAAAGCAAAGGAGGTTTTTGATTTTATATTAAGTGGTTGGGATGAGCAGTTGGGCGGTGGGGTATATTGGCTGGAAGGTCACAAAGACCAAAAGCCAGCATGCAGCAATGGAATGTCTACGCTGGCTGCATTGAAACTGTATCAATGTACAAAGGATACCCTTTACCTTGACTGGGGCAAAAAGTTCTATAACTGGATGCACAATACGCTTCGAAATCCTGATGGAATCTATTACAATGACGTTAAAATGAATGGGAAGCCCAATGAGGTTTATTATACTTACAATACAGGGTCGATGCTGGAAGCTTCCGTACTGCTTTATCAATTCACTAAAGAATCAAAGTATTTAAAGGAAGCCGAACTCGTGGCTGCAAATTCATATCGTTTCTTCTCCAATAAAAATAAAAGCCAGGACAGGTACCTCAATATTGATCTTCCCTGGTTTGTTACGGTTTTATTCCGAGGTTATGAGGCACTTTATCACCTTAATCAAAATCCTGTTTACATCAATGCCGTAGCAGCAGATTTAGATAAGGCATGGGGAAAATCAGCTGATCAGTATGGCTTTTTAACTGCAAAATGGGCAACCGATGAAGCGTCAAAAAAGAAACCCAAATGGCTGCTCGATCAGGCTTGTATCGCAGAGCTGTACGCCAGAATGAGTTTGTTAAATATCAAGAGTAAATAGTATACTTTTAGCAGTTTATATTGAAATATTATAAGGGAACTATTGAAGAAGGGGTATGGTTATAAGACATAAGTGATTTTCAAGGAAATGTGAATGAAGCTGTTGAAGCATGAAGCAGTGTCATGAAAAATGCCTTCAATTTACTACTTCGTTGAAAAAAGTAGCTGTTGCTTTCTCAGAAGCATTTGGTTGTAGGAGAGGTGTAAGTTTCATATCACTATACACTGCTAAATGCGTAGGAATGCTATTGAAAATATCCAATAGAAAATCTCCTTCGTGGTATTATGATTAGCTTAACAATCGCCTCTTAAATAGTTGGTAAAGCGCTAATAAGCTTTTAATTTAAAAATTGGTCTCTGAAATAATGGGGCGAAACTCCGGCTTCCTTTTTAAATAGCCTGGAAAAATAACTTGGATGCTCGAATCCCAGTGAATGAGATATCTCCGAAATATTCATGTGCCCCTCTTTTAATAAGTGTTTTGCCTCATTCACAATATAGAGGTGTATCAATTCCAGAGCCGTTTTTCCTGTTTCCTGTTTAAGTACATCACTCAAGTAGCGGGACGAAAAATTAAATTTTTCTGCCATAAAAGTTACTGTAGGAAGACCGGATTCCTGGGCCTTTTTCGTCTTGAAATAAGATTGGAGCAGCTCATTAAACTTAGTCGCGGAAGAACCTGTTAGTTCTATACGGTTATTAAATTGCCGTCGGTAAAAACGTTGTGCATACTTAAGTAGCGTATCCAAATGACTAATCAAAATCGTTCTTGTTAAATCATCAGTATTATTGCGGTATTCCTTATTCATTACCGTAACCAGGTTCCAGATCATCTCTTCCTCACTGGGTGATAAGTGTAAGGCCTCATTGGTCTCGTAGTCGAAATAACCATACTTTTTAATTTCATGATGTAGCGCAGCACCCGCCAGGAAATCTTCATGGATTAATATTAGAAAGCATTCATCCTTTAACTTGATATTTTTGAAAGTAATGGTCTGCCGTGGTTTAATGAACAATAACTTACCCTGATCATGGTCAAACTTTGTTTTCCCATGCTTAATATTTCCTGATTCCAGATTCTGGAAAGAAACAATATAAAAGTTAGACGAGAATTCTATGTCGTCACCTCCGCACTCTTCTTTGTTACCAAAAGAAATGCTGAACAGCGGGTGTTCCGGTGCTTTGATACTGATGGCCTTGCAGAAATCGCTTATTTTATCGAAGTGGATCATACTTTGAGTTAAAAAAACAGTATCCGTATAAACAGATACTGCTAATATACAATCTTAATTCCCTTGGGCAGCAACAGAAACCTCTTGCCATTCTTCCCAGGTTTTCATGCGCTGGTCATAAACATTTTTGATCCAATGGATACCAACTCTGCCCAGGATAAGCCTTAACGGCGGATTTTCGGCATCTACCAGTTTCAGTACGGCCTGCGCAGTTGCCTCGGGCACTCCCCAGTCTTCTGCTTTATTACCAGCAGCAAGTTGATCTCTTACGTTATCATAAAAAGCTAAAGGTTTGCTTTGCATTCCAGAGTTTGTAGCAAATTCAGTCATGAAACCATTGGGTTCCAAAATACTAACCTTAATACCAAAGCCCCCAACTTCTGCGGCCAAGGCTTCGCTAATACCTTCAACAGCAAACTTAGAAGCACTGTATAACCCCAAAGTAGGGAAGGCCAGTAAGCCTAATGCGCTCGACACCTGAATGATATGCCCTGATTTCTGCAAGCGCATCAATGGGATAACTGCCTGGGTTATCCATAATAGACCATAAACATTGGTTTCAAATTGTGTACGTATTTCCTGCTCATCTAACTCTTCTATTGCACCAGTATGCCCATAGCCTGCATTATTAATTAATACATCGATAGCACCAAAATGCTCATTAGCTTTTGCAACAGCCTCAAAGCAGGCAGCCTTATCGGTAACATCTAGTTTTAAGGCTAGCAGTGTTGAGGCGTATTGATTTGAAAGTTCTTTTAAAGCATCCGGGTTTCTTACTGCAACCACTACCTGGTCGCCACGCTTAAGAAATGCTTCTGCCCATATACGGCCTAAACCGCGGGATGCCCCTGTAATAAAAATTGTTTTTGCCATTGTTATCTGTTTATATGATGTGAAAACTTAGGTCAAATTTCAGCTAATAAACTGGTCACAAGTAATACAAAAGTGGGGAATGATAGAACGATTTTACGGATCTTGAAGCAAATCTTCAACTTATTAAATTGTCCATGATAATTGTTTAATAATCAAAAAAGCGCCATTGCCGTATAAAGAATCACAATTTGGCCATCATCTTCCAGTTCATCAAGCAAAGCTTTTGTAAACAGCATGGTTCCGGTTGTATTTGTTGCAAGCGTAGCCTTCAGCAAACTTGCTTCTGGAATTTGAAGCTTAAAGCTATAGCCAATTGAATGTTGAACAGCAAAACAGGAATAAAGAAAAGGGGCGACGATCACTTCGCCCCAGTCCTAGACACAATAAACAATTACCCTCCAACTGACCGGTAAAGTCCGATCAGGCTATTGTAGGAGGATTTCTTCAAGTCGACCTGTTCCATTTCGGCCTGCAGTACGCTGGCCTGGGCAATGATGACTTCGAGATAGCTGGCGTAACCGGCCAGATAAAGTTCGTTTGCGGTGGATACTGCATTTTGCAATTCCGCTACCTCGGTAGATTTTACCTGATAGGCTTTTTTGAAATTCTCAATCGCCATTAATTGGCCTGATACTTCCTGGTAGCCTTTGATGATTGCTTTTTGATACTGATTAAAGGAAGTAAGTTGTGCAGCATTTGCAACCTTATTGGATGTTTTTAATGCAGCCCTGTTCAATACTGGTGCGGTTAGTCCGCCCAGAAAACCTGCTGCCAGAGATCCCGGAGAGAAAATCAGTGGCAGTTTGAACGCGTTGTATCCAGCATAGGCATCCAGGGTAAGCGATGGAAGGAAAGCGCGACGGGCGGCTGATACATCTGCCTTTGCTGCAATGAGTTCCAGTTCTGCTTGTCTGATATCAGGTCGGGCCAAAATCACAGTGGATGGGATTCCGGCGTAAATGCTATCTGGAAGCGATTTGACGATCAACGTACTGTCTCTGTTAATTTTGCCCCGAAACCGGCCAAGCAGCATGTTAAGCTGGTTCTCGATATCATAAATGGATTGTTTAATCTGGTACTGGCTGCCTTTGGTAGCCAGTAACTGCGCTTTGAATTGACTCACTGCCAGGGCAGTGGCTCTTCCGCCTGCCATTTGTGCCTCCACTACTTCCAGCCCCTTATTTTGCAGGGAGATGTTGCGCTTCAATATTTCTGACTTCTTATCTAAAGCGGCAAGTTCATAATAGAGTGATGCTACTTGAGAAACCAGCTGCGTCTGGTACCATTTCAGTCCTTCGCTGCTGGCCAGGTATCGGTTATAAGCTGCGGCTTTTCTTTTTGATAGTTTTCCCCAGATGTCAATTTCCCAGGAACTGCGAAAGCCAGCAAAATAATCCGGAGTTGGGCTGGGTATCAATTGATCTTTATCCAGGTTTCCAGAAAAATTGGTATCATAGTTTCCAACGCCATTCATCGTATACTTCCCGAACCGATCCAGACCTGCTGACACGTTTGCATTAAGAGTAGGCAACAGTCTGGCTTTAGCGAGCTTGAGATTTGCCCCGGCCACAATGACCCGTTGTACGCCTGAGCGCAGGTCATAGTTATTTTTTAATGCAGAATCGATTAACGCCGATAAATCTTTTCCTGTAAATATCGCTTTCCAGCTGAGTGCTTCCACTGGCGTTGTGGTTACGCTGTTAAAAGTGTCTGGAATTTTCTTTAATGGATTTACGCTGCTTTCCTTCATAGAACGGCATGAACTTACGGAAAGCAGAAAAATACAAACGCCTGTTAGCAGATATATGGTTTTGATTTTTTTCATGATTTTAAGTCTTGCTGATATTGATTACTTTTCTTTTATTTTTACCCATGCTGGCGAATATGGCGTATAGGCCTGGAATGAGGATGACACCAAATAGCGTCCCGATGAGCATGCCGCCAACTGCAGTCATTCCGATGGACCGGTTACCTATCGCGCCTGCCCCGGATGCAATGCACAGCGGAATCAGTCCGGCTACGAAGGCAAACGAGGTCATTAGTATAGGTCTTAACCTGGAGATAGCGCCAGCTTTTGCTGCCCTTCTAACCGTCAAGCCGGATTTTCTTTTCTGCTCTGCGAATTCGATGATGAGGATGGCATTTTTTCCCAGTAAGCCGATGAGCATAACCAGGGCTACCTGAGCGTAAATGTTATTTTCCAAACCTGCAAACTTCAACGTGAAAAATGCACCGGCAATTCCGGCGGGTAGCGACAGCAATACAGGTAGGGGCAGTAAAAAACTTTCATACTGCGCTGCAAGCAGCAGGTATACAAATACCAGACAGATGGCGAAGATATATAAGGCCTGATTACCCGAAAGAATCTGTTCTCTGGTCATACCTGACCATTCGATGCTGAAGCCTCTGGGTAACTTTTCTTTAGCCGTCTGCTCTACCGCTGCGATGGCATCGCTGCTGCTAAATGCTTTGGATGCATCGCCATTAATCATTGCCGACGGGTACATATTGTATCGATTGATTTGTTCGGGGCCATAAACACGTTCCAGGGACACAAAAGCCGAATAGGGAATCATCTCTCCGCGGTTGTTTTTAACGTAGAGTTTTAGCAAGTCGTCCGGTTTTCCCCTGTATTCGGGGTAGGCCTGCAACATCACCTTATACATCTGCCCGAACCTGATGAAATTGGTTGCATAATAACTTCCAATTAAAGTTTGCAGGTTGCTCAAGGCATTATCAATTGTAATTCCCTTCTGGGCAGCAATATCCTGGTCCACATGGATGAGGTATTGCGGGAAGTTAGGGTCGAAACTGGTAAACGCACCAGCAATGGTTTCATTTCTCCTGAGTTCAGATAGGAACTCATTGGTCACATTGGCCGTTTTTTGCAAATCTTCACTTTTGTTTTTGTCGAGCAGACGCAATTCAAAACCACTCGCATTTCCAAACCCTGGAACGGTAGGTGGGGAGAAAAATTCGATGGAAGCATCACTTATGCCTCTGGTTTGCGCCTTCAACTGCTGAATAATTTCATCTACACTTTGCTCCCGGTTATCCCACGAAGCCAGATTAATCATGCCCATTCCATAGGATGCGCCGGTGATATCACTCATCAAGCTATAACCTGCCAGCATGCTGACGTTTTCTACAGATTTGAAATTTCGGGTTACCTGCTCCACGGCATCGAGTACTTTTTCAGTCCTTTCTACTGTTGATCCTGGTGGGGTGGTAACGTTAACGTAAATCATTCCCTGGTCTTCCGTTGGAATAAATCCCGAAGGCAATACTACACTTCCCATCCAGGTGAGTAGAATAAAGCCGAGTAATATTGCCAGGGTTACTGGCTTGCGCCGGATGACGAAACCAGCAATCTTTCCGAATTTTCTTTCTGTTGCATCATAGCGCTTATTGAATCCTCCAAAAAATCTGTTCAATAACCCTGTCTTCTTCGTGTCGGAATGTTTTAACATCAGCGCACAAAGTGCCGGGGTGAGCGTTAGCGCATTAATTCCTGAGATGACAATTGATATTGCTAAAGTAAGAGAGAATTGCCTGTAGAATACACCCACGGGCCCGGAAAGGAAGGCAACAGGAACAAATACTGCAGACATTACCAGTGTAATGGCGATGATTGCGCCGCTGATTTCTTTCATGGCCGCAATGGTAGCTTCCATTGGGGGCAAATGGGTTTCCGCCATTTTTACGTGAACGGCTTCCACTACAACGATCGCATTATCAACCACTATCCCAATCGCCAGAACTAAGGCGAAAAGGGTGAGGATATTGATGGAAAAACCCATAATCAGTAAAAATGCGAGCGTGCTGATCAAGGCAACGGGCACCGCCAGTGCGGGGATAAGTGTACTTCTGAAATCCTGAAGAAATAGAAACACGACAATAAAAACCAGGATAAAGGCCTCAACAAGGGTTCGCAATACTTCGTGGATACTCGCATCCAGGAAACGGGAAACATCGTATGCATAATTGTAGTCCATTCCTGGGGGAAAGGAGGAGGCCTTTAGTTCCTTCATTTTTGATTTGATGTTGTCAATAACATCACTCGCATTTGATCCCGGGCGTTGCTTGATCATGATGGAAGCAGAGGGTTTACCGTCTGTCTTGGAAACCATATCGTAGCTTACGGTGCCAAATTCAATATCAGCAATGTCTTTCAGCCTGATGAGTGCACCGTTTCGATCGGCTTTCAATACCAGGTTTTCGTATTCAGACTTGCTGTTAAACTTGCCGGTATATTTTAAAACATACTGCTTAACCTCATTTCCTTTTCCTGAATTTTCTCCTGCCACACCTGGGGCAGCTTCTATATTTTGTTTCCTCATGGCTTCGATCAGCTCTTCTGTCGAGATATCATAAGACAACATCCTGTCTGGCTTTAGCCAGACCCGCATGGAATAGTCTCTAGCGCCCATGATTTCCACAAATCCAACGCCGTCGATGCGCTTAAGTTCCTGAAGCACATTGATGTCGGCAAAATTATAGATGAATTCTTCATTCATCTCTTTATCTGTGCTGGTAACATTGAGATAAAGCAACATGCTGTTCACTTCTTTCTCGGTAGTAACGCCGGCTTTGATCACCTCTTCGGGAAGTTCATCCAATACCGTTGTTACCCTGTTTTGCACATTAACTGCAGCCTGGTCGGGGTCGGTTCCAACATTGAAGAATACCTGTACAAGCGTAACGCCATTGTTGCTGCTCACCGAGTTCATGTAAGTCATTCCGGGTACGCCATTAATTGCCCGCTCTAAAGGGGTGGCTACTGCCTTTGCGCAGACTTCTGCATTGGCACCATTGTAACTCGCGGTAACCACTACCGAAGGAGGTACGATATCAGGAAACTGGGTTATCGGGAGCCGGAAAAGTGCGAGCACCCCAAGTAAGATCAATATAAGGGAGATAACCAGTGATAGCACTGGCCTTCTGATAAATGTTTCTACCATTATTAAAAAATGCGATAGCACACCTGTTCGTAAACACGCGGCTTCTGGTAAACGAATAAGATTTATTTTTTAGCCAATTGTGCTTTTTGGGTGTAGACTGGTTTGATCACCACGCCATCCCGGATGTTCTGAATGCCTTCGTATACGATGGTCTCTCCACTTGACAATCCAGCGCCTAAAACATAGTAAGTATTTAAGGACATGGTCGGCGTAAAGCTTTTCATCCTGACGGTATTATTTTGATTAACCACAAATACATAGCTTTTATCCTGAATTTCGAATACTGCCTTCTGTGGGATTAATATGCTGTTCAGGAGTTCAGAACGCAGCCTTACTTTGCCTGAAGCGCCATGTTTCAAAATTTGGTTACTATTTGGGAAAATGGCCCTGAATGCAATAGATCCTGTATTGTCTGAAAATGCACTTTCGTGCGTTTCGATTTTTCCTGCAGCAGGATAGATGGTGCCGTCGGATAAGATCAGTTTGACCTGTGCATTCTGTTCGAATTTGCCTTTTTTACTGCGGGCAAACTGCAGGTACTCGTTCTCCGAAATATCAAAGTATGCATACATTTGACTGTTATTGGAAATATTAGTCAACAGGCTGCCTTCGTTTACCAGACTTCCGGCTTTAAAAGGAATGCGATCAATTACGCCATTAAAAGGAGCTCTGATCTGCGTATAGGAAAGTTTCTGGTTGGCCTCTGCAATCATGGCTTTGGCCAGCTTAATCTTGGCCTGGCTATCAGAAAGCCTGGCTTCTCCAAGAGACTGTTCCGAGGCGGAGATTACTTTTTTTCCGACAAGTGTCTTGATGCGTTCCAGTTCAACTTCGGCAATACTCGCACTTGATTGTGCACTTGCCAGCGATGCCTTACCCTTATCAATGGCAATTTTATATTCCTGGCTGCTTAATACAAATAGTACTTGCCCTTTTTTTACTATTTGGCCTTCATCCACTAGTATCCGGTCAATAAATCCATTTACACGGGAGCGTATTTCCACGTTTTTAATTGCCTGTAGGTCTGCTACGTAATCAGAGGTGATAGAGGTATCCTGAGCTGATAATTTAATAACAGGTATTTCAGCAATATCATTGTCTTTTGTGTTGGTTTTACCACTCGTACAAGCATGCAATGCTGCAGCAAGGATTGGTATGGCCATCCATTTCTTTTTCATTTAAAAACTTTTTATTTACAAACTTTGGGTTTGACTGGATCTATCATCCGGTCAGGGAAATCTTAAAAAAGAGTCGCCAGCAACATGATTTTTAATGCGTTGCGCTGGTAACTAGCTGGCTCAAGAAGTTAGAAATAAGTAAGTCTGTGAAGAAAAGAATGTTGCTGGGAATAAAAATATGGAGACTGATAGGATATCTGCAGGTCATTAAATGAATAACGACTTTGCACAATATGCGCTTCAACGGGTTCGATATTAATGGTTGAATCTACAATCCTTTGAAATTTCTTACGATATTTAGGTTGTTTGATGTCAAACTCCGAAAAGCTCAGGCTTTGTTCACCACCTAATAATAATGTCAGTTTTTTCTGACTGGTTTTAATATTTTCTAGGGGTGCTAAACCAATTTGCTGAGGAATATCACGATGGTTTTCGGTATTTAAGGAAAGGTAGATTAATAATAACCCAAATAACACACTCACTAAGCAGTGAATAGCATATCTTATTGGATAATTTTTAGTTTCTTTCATTCAGTAATATCGGGATAATTGCAAATATATCGCCTTAGTAGTTTTTTCTGGCATTTTTGATGTAACAGAATTGAAACAGCGGCTGTCGATCTGATTTTTTCGAGGGAATATCATACTTCATAAGGCTGTAAAAGACGGTATTTCTGGTTTAGAATGCTGAAAGATTGTTGGTTTTGCTAGTGCCGCTGGTCAGGTCAATTTTTCGGGACGTAGAAAGTGCTGTGTTTTTGTTGCTATTCCAACACGGGTTGTGGCCGGGTTGGGGGGTCACTAGTATTTGAGCGTTCAGGTGAGGTCATTCCATACTTAGCAGTAGTGCACGCCCATAAAGATGATGCGGCTACAACTAAAGTGGATTGAGCTACAAACCGGGCTTGATTTATTTTGAAATTTGAAACCTAAGAAAATAATGATAGAAATGAATAAGACAATAACAATAGGCGCACAAACGGATCATCCACTTACAGTAAGCAGGCTTGGTTACGGTACCATGCGTTTACCCGGAGATCAGGTGTGGGGTGAACCTAAAAACAGGGAAGAAGCTTTAGAAATTCTTAGAACTGCTATAGCAAATGGTGTTAATTTTTTGGATACCGCAGACTTTTATGGCGATGATATAACCAACAAGCTTATTGCTGATGCATTGCTTCCTTATCATGAGCATCTGGTCATTTGCACCAAGGTAGGAGTAGGTCGGAATCCTGATAAAAGCTGGAAAGTATTTGATGCTCCTGAAGATTTGAGAACAAGTATCAACAGGAACTTGAAAACGCTAAAGCTGGAGCAAATTCAATTGGTCCATTTCAGGGTGATGCCAAATAGTAACACCCCGTTTGAGGAGGCGTTGGAAACTATGTTTGAAATGCAAAAGGAAGGAAAAATTTTGCATATCGGATTAAGTAACGTAAATCCAGAGGAATTAACGAAAGGACTTTCTATGGGGGCTATTGCCAGTGTAGAAAATCCTTTTGGGTATGGCCAGCGCAGCAGCTTTGAATTTCATGGTCAGCAAAATCGTGGACTGGAAGAAGTAATGCCATTGTGCATTGCTAACAATATCACGATGATTCCATTTTGGTCTTTGCAAAATTCTTTGCCCAAAAATGATGATAAGATTGCAGCTGTGGCAAAAAAATATGGCGTTAGTTCTGCTCAGATAAATATTGCGTGGCTGCTTCATTTCCACGAATCTTTATTACCTATTCCTGGTACTTCCCAACTCACACATCTAAAAGAGAATATGGCAGCTATAGATATTCGTTTAAGTGATGAAGATATGAGCTTTTTAGGTTAAATTTTTTAAAATACCAGCTGGTGAAGTGGCCTTAAAAAGTTAATGACTGATTAAGGCCACTTCTTTACGTAAGGTATTTAAAAACGTTGATTTCGACTCGCATTTCTTATGTCTCTAGTATTCTGGATGCTTAATAAGAGTACTATAATTTGCTTAGGGAGCAAAACTTCATATTTGCCCGAACAATACAGGTAAGTTTTAACCTAATAGGTGATTACCGCATATCTTGAAAGACCTATTTAATTAAATGAAACGCGGAACTCAAGAGGCGACACTTTGGTTTTTGTTTTGAAAAATTTATTGAACGACTGTGAGTGTTCAAATCCCAATGCGTAAGCAATCTCTGAAACAGAATGGTTTGTGGTAGAAAGCTTTGCTTTGGCTATCTCTATAATTTTGTTTTGGATATGTTGCTGTGCACTCTGACCTGTCAGGGTTTTTAGCATACTGCTCATATAGCCCGGGGAAATATTTAAACGTTCTGCTATTGAAGCTACTGATGGCAGACCTTTGCCTGCTACCTCGTTAGTAAAATAAGCGTCTAGTAGCACTTCTAAGCTTTCGAGAATTTTGTGGTTGGTAATCCTCCTGGTGATGAATTGTCTTTGATAAAATCTCTCTGCATAATTAAGCAGTGTTTCGGTTTGTGAAATGATGATGTTCTGGCTGTATTTATCAATATTGGCATGATATTCTTGTTGGATGTTCCCAATCAGGTTGATAATCGTGACTTCTTCTTTTTCGGATAGGAACAATGCTTCATGCATCGCATAATTAAAATATTCATATTTCTTTATGGTTTTGGCAAGGGGGGTATTCCATAAAAAATCAGGATGGATCAATAAAATCCATCCATCATGATCTATTCTGTTGCGTTCTTCTTTCTCGACCCTTAAAACCTGATTAGGTGCCATGAAAAACATTAAACCTTCATCAAAATCAAATGACTCTTGCCCATAAATTAATTTTACACCTAAATCCCGTTTAATGGCAATTGAATAGTAGTCCAGAATGATGCTTTGGCCACTATCTACCAGGCTATGATTGATAAGTTTATAATCAATCACACTAATTAAAGGGTGTTCCGGCTTTGGTAAACACCAAAGTTTATGAAAGTCATTTATCGTCTTTAAACGGATGGGTGTTTTTTTTTCCATGGTGAAGTATTATCTTGTTCTCACAAAAGTCATCCGGATGATGTCTGCTCATTCAACAAATGAAGATAGTCATTCAAAATCCGGAAGACCTACTTTTCGGCTTGAAATTTTTTACCTGGCTTGCTTAATTTGAAAAGGCGGTCGCAAATTCCTTTGCAAAGTCTTCAATTTTTTGCTTTCCAAAGGTAATTTCTTCTTTGTGTTTAATCAGGTCCTGATACAATGTACCAGTCATCTTTGCCTCATTTAATTGCACAAAACCACTGGCAGCTTGTGGACTGAATCCCATACTTTTAAAGGCCTCCTCTAAAGTTTCGTGTGAAATGGTCACCCATTTAATCTCCTGTCCGATAGCTTTTCCTAAAACAGCTAGAAGTTTATCACTGCTCACTTCATCACTGATGATATAACGTACCTTTCTGCCATTGTAAACTGCACAAAGTTCTTCCGCAGCCGCTTCGGCAATATCGAGTGGAGAAGCCCAGGGTTCTGGCTCGTTGGCGTAATAGCTGGTAATAATCGCATTTTGCTGTTTTATCGAAGGAATAAAGGCTAAAAGGTTACTGTAGAACGACATCGGGCGGAGGGTAGTTATTGCCACGGATTCCGGAAGTTTTTTAAGCGCCTGCTCTGCATAATAATGGAAGGCCAGCATGCCCGTTCCCTCATCAGAATGACCGCCAATGCTACTCAAATGCACAATTTTTTCTACACCTGAGTTTATAACCGCAAGAGCATATTTTTCGCAGATTTTTTCATAATGCTTCAAAAAGTCAATATTAGGATCAAACATATCAACTGTAGGTTCCATCAAATAAACCGCATCCGCTCCAGTGAAAGTGGATATTAAAAAGTTGATACTTTCAATACTACCAATAGCCGCGGTTGCGCCTAATTGCTCAATTTCTGCTTTTTTATCTGTATTCCTGCTAATTACGGTTACATCGTGTCCTTTATCAATTAAATTAATTACCAAAGGCTTGCTTATCGGACCAAGTGATCCTGTTAAGATTATTTTCATTTTTTTAAGATTTGATACAAAGTAAAGGAACACTAAACGCTGCATTGTAGTCTAATCAACTTTTGTTGTAGCCCAATGATAGATTGGTATTTTTAGATATAGGAACACAAGTCAATTCGTAATAGGATGGTCCCTGAAGCTGATCAATACACTTGGTAATTTGATGTGGTAAGGCCAGTTTATGCTTCTATTGAAATAGCGCATTCACATCTTTTAAACTCATTTATTGCGTTATGGGGCCTTTACTTAATCGGGGGCAAACCAAAAGGCAGGAGATGGCATTAATAATGAGGCCAAGCTTATGCAGCGTAACGATTAAATGGCGTTACGTTACACAACCTATGGCAATGAAACTTATGGCTGGATCAGCACCACCAATCTTTTTCCTTTTGCTTCAGGCCTTTGCCATGCCGTTTCTATTTGAGCCAATTCTACAGTTTGTATGGGCATAATAATTTTGCCTTCCTCAGCCCATTTATAAACCCCTGGTAATTCTGTAGCCAAGTATTGTTTAATTTCAGTAAAAGAAATACTTCCAATGCCAGATCCCAATAAGACAATCTTCCGGCTCCTTAATAACGCAGAAGGAAGGTTAATGGTTGCCCCAGCCATTTCGCCTACGGTAACAAATCTGATTTCTTTTTTCATCACCTCATTCAGTGCCTTCAGGAGCAGCTCGGCTGGGCGGCTCCATAAATAATCTATAACCAGATCAGGCTGATGCTTGCTGAGGTAACCGGAAAGTTCGTTTAGGTAAGCCGCTTCGGTTTGTTCTGTGTTGATGACAATATCAGCGCCCAGATTAGTGAGTTCAGAAAGACCTGATGATATTCTTCCGATAGCAATTACACAATTTGCGCCACGGTTTTTCGCCATCTGCACGGCTATTCTGCCGGTACCACCAGTAGCGCCATTAATTACCACGGTATGGCCCTCCTGGAACTTGCCACGATAAAGCATTGCCGCATCTGAACCCATGAGCGCGTTTGGCAATGCCGCAGCCAATGGGGTCGGTAAATTTTGGGGAACGCTGACCCAATTATTTGGAACTACCAGTGCCATCTCTGCCATTGTACCACTTATCCCCGATACATATACATAGCTGCCATTTGATAAGCGGGCAATACCATCCATCCCCACTACAGCCGGTAGATTTGGGTATTTGGTATAATGTTTTCCTGCGGCCTTTAACTTATCTACCTGTTTTATAGAGGAGGCTACCATTTCTACTATTACCTCATCTGCATTGGGAACTGGCGCTGTTAGGTCAACATATTTAGGGCTTTCGCCATATTGATTTAAAATTGCTGCTTTCATGTTTCTAAAAATTTAGTCAAATGTAGGGCAGTACCTATTTGTGGTAAGATAACAATTGTTAAGAAATAAGTTACTTACGGCTCCTGATCCGGCTCAACGAAACTGCTGTAATCCCCAGATAGGAGGCTATATAATGTTGAGGGATTCGCTGGAGAATTTCAGGGTGTTTTTGAAGTAAATCCAGATAACGCTGCTGTGGTTTTGTACGAAGATAGCTGACTAAATGCTTCGAATAGTAATAGAACCGCTCTAAAATAAGCTCGTCTAACCAAATTTTAAATGCAGGGTTTGTTTTCTTAAGAATAATAAAATCCTGTTTCGTCATCACAAAAAGTGAACAGGGTTCGATGGTTTCGATCGAATAATCGCTTGGTTCATCCTTTAAAAAACTCGCCAGACTGGCTATCGCACTTCCCTCAAAAAAGAATTGCGTGGTAATATCTTTCCCATCATTATTTAACCACATGCGCAAGCAGCCTTCCTTTACGAAATAGAAGAATTTAGCCTTATTGCCCTCCAGAAGTAGCGTAGTTTTTGCAGGGTAGGTTATTTCCTGCAGTTGTAACGTGGAAATAAAGTTAATTAAACTCATGTCGTTTTTAAAATCAAAAATACACCAAATAATGGCTTGATTTAAGTTAATTCTTAAAGATACCTGGCAATTTTAGTTAAAAAGGTTGCCGTATTTTCTATCAAATACTTGTTTATACTACTGATTTTCAGGATTAAATACGCGATCGTACAAAAAATAGCGTTTATAGGTAAACCATTTGGTGCTTTCATTTGTATTGTACCTACTATCAGATTTATTAATTCGCTATTTTCCTATGAAGCTACCTTTACAAAGGCAACTTATTTTCCTAGCCTTGTCCATTCTGGCCGCTAGTGTCCAGGCCCAAACCATTCCAGATACGCTGAAGCGGAAAATGGACAGTACCTCCAGGCCAGTTAATCCGCCAGATCCGGTTCCAAAAACCCCATCAGTACCAAATCCACCAGTTCAGGTTCCTCCAAATCCTCTTCCTGTAAAGTCAGCCACTCCGGCACCCGCAGGTCAAAATACTTTAACCAAAACTTCCGCGTCTACTGCTTCAGACACTACTTCGATAGTGAAAGGTATTGTGAAAGATGAAAAAGGACTCCCGGTTCCGGGTGCTGTAGTGCAGGTTGTAGGAAAGCCTATTAAAGCAAATACAGATCCAAACGGACGATTTACGATCAGTCTGCCAGATAAAAACAGTTCAATCCAGGTAATATTTGTTGGCTATGCCACCAGAACACTAAAACCAGGGAACCAGCGGGAGCTATCTATTACTTTAGTTCCTTCCAGTCAAAAATTGGATGACGTTGTCATTACGGGCTACTCCAGTCAGCAAAAAAAGGACCTTACCGGAGCTGTTTCTCAAATCAGATCTTCTGATATAGATAATATGCCGGTTGGAGGAGTTGATCAGGTACTTCAAGGGAAGGCTGCCGGTGTTTCTGTAACCCAGGGCACAGGTGCTCCTGGCGAGGGAATTGCAGTCCGCATCCGCGGGATTGGTACAATCAATAATAACAATCCGCTCTACGTAATAGATGGTGTTCCAAGTACTTCGGGGATCAATCAAATTTCGCCAACCGATATAGAAAGCATCAGCATTCTGAAAGATGCATCTTCTGCATCCATTTATGGTGCAAGGGCATCAAATGGGGTGGTTGTAGTCACTACCAAAAAAGGACGATCAGGTAAATCACATTTCAGTCTTTCCCAATATACCGGGGTTCAGGTTCATGGAGATTTGATCAAAATGGCCAATACTCCACAATATGTAGCTGCTTTTAATGCGGCGGCAACTGCCGACGGCCGAGCAACAATTCCCTCATCTTTAGCCGCTGGCTTACCAGATGTAAACTGGCAAAAAGAAGTGTTGAAGCCTGCTTTAATTAACAATACCAACTTTTCGATAGATGGCGGCAATGAAACCGGAAATTACCTGGTTGCAGCCAATTACTATAAACAGGATGGACTAATCAATAACAGCGCATACGATCGTTTCAACTTGCGTACGGCAGTGAATAGCACCTTGTCAAAAATATTTTCAACGGGGTTAAATCTCAATCTTTCCTATGCCAGAACAAAGCAGGTCGGTGCCTCTGGTGATGGTTTTGGAAGCGGCAACCAGGGAGCAAGTGTAATGCGTTACGCACTTTTCCGTACACCGGCTACACCAGTTTTCAAACCTAACGGTGATTATGTAGACCTTCCTGAAAATGCAGCTTTTTTTGGTGATGGACTTAATCCGGTAGGATATGCAGATAACTTCGATCGGAATAACAATGCTTACAGCATGCTGGGGAATGTTTTTGTAGAAGCTAAAATTCTGGAAGGTTTGAAATTTCGCACCAGCCTTGGCGGAACTTTAGTGATTACCGATTTTAAGCAGTTTTTTAAAATCTGGGGCGATCGTGCACAAAATTCACCAGGTAGTTTGGCCCGCTCAAACGCAAATCAATTGGATTACAACTGGACCAATACCCTTACTTATAATTTGAAGCTGGGCGAAGACCATACCTTTAACTTTCTTGCAGGAACAGAAAATATTAAAAGCCGTACCAATGGCCTTTCCGCCTCCAGGTCGATTTTCCCTAATCAGTCACCAGATTTTCAATATCTTGATAATGGGATAGGGATACAACAGAATGGAGAAAATGAATCGCGCTGGGCACTTTTCTCGCTGTTTGGTCGTGCAGATTACCAATATGCAGAAAAATACCTGGCCAGTTTTACCGTAAGGCGAGATGGTTCTTCACGATTAAACCCTGCTAACCGATATGGTAATTTCTATGCCGGATCAATAGGCTGGAGATTGGATCAGGAAGAATTCTTTAAGGGCTTTAAAGATCTTTCCATGTTGAAATTGCGGGCAAGTATCGGGCAAACCGGTAACCAGGAAATCAGTAATTATGCCTATACTTCATTAAATTCATTCGTTGGTTTTTATCCATTCGGAGGAACGCCGGTAATTGGCAATTCACTTACCTCCAGAGGAAACAGCAATATTACCTGGGAAACCAGCACACAGACCAACTTTGGATTAGACATCGGATTTTTTGACAATAAAGTACAGTTAAATGCTGATTATTTCATCAGAGATAATGCCGACATACTTTTTGCTAATCCATTGCCGCCAAGTGCAGGCGGTGGAGGAAGCCCGTATGTAAATGCCGGAAAAGTAAGGAACCAGGGTATTGAACTGCAGGTTTCCTACCGGGATAAAATTTCTGAAGACTGGAGTTTTGATGTATCTGGAAACCTGGCAACCTTAAAAAATAAAGTGATTTCATTAGCAGGTTCACCTATTGTTGGCGGCCGCATAGATAATGAATATTATGCTACATTAACCACTGTCGGACAACCTATTGGTGCATTTTACCTGCTCCCAATGGAAGGCGTTTTTCAGAATAACCTCGATGTCTTTACCCATGCTTATCAGGGCGCAGGGATTCAGCCTGGCGATGTGAAATATAAAGACACCAATGGCGATGGGCTGATTGATGAAAATGATCGCCAATTTGCCGGGAGTCCGATTCCAAAATTAACTTATGGATTTACAGGTAATCTGAAATTTAAGCAATTTGACCTGAGCGTATTCTTTCAGGGAGCTTATGGCAACAAGTTGTATAATCAGGTTGCTACAGATATTGAAGGTTTTTACCGTGCATTTAATGTTACGGAAAGAATTGCAACAGGAAGCTGGACAGGAGAGGGAACAACCAATCAGTTTCCACGCCTTACCTGGAGCTCTGCCTCGTCAACGAATAATAAAAGGCCATCAACAAGATTTCTGGAAGATGGATCTTATTTAAGGTTGAAAAATCTGCAGGTGGGTTATACCCTAAGTCCTAAGGTGCTTTCTGCATTAAAAATTGCTTCCATGCGCATTTATGCCAGTGGGCAAAACCTGCTTACTTTTACAAAGTACACCGGTCTGGATCCCGAAATCTATACCAGTAGTAACGGCCAGGGCGATGGTGTAAGAGCAGTTGGAATTGACTGGGGTACTTATCCTTCGGCCAGAATTTATACACTTGGTCTTAATCTTAACTTCTAATCTGATGAAAAAACTATATATCTTTTCCCTTGCGGCAAGCCTGTTTTGTATGGCTGGATGCCAGAAATTTTTAGATCAGCCTGCTTTGGGCTATTATGCTGATGCAGATTTATTCGGTAATGATGCTACGGCAAGAACAGCTGTAAACGCCGCATATATACCACTTACGTTTACCGATGCTGCTGCCAATCCACTTTGGGTGTTGGGGGATGTAGCGTCTGATGATGCGGTAATTGGCGGCAATGCAGGTGAACAGGCAGATTATACTGCGATTGATTTGTTTAATGTTCTGCCGGGAAATGCTGCGGTTCAATCATTATGGGGTCGCTATTATGATGGCATTAACCGTTGTAATGTAGTAACCGATGGGCTTACGGCAGAAAATACCAATGTATCAGAAGCTGCAAAAACACAGATTTTGGCACAAGCTAAGTTTCTTCGGGCTTATTACTATTTTGTGTTAACCAATTTTTATGGCAATATTCCCTTGCGTTTAAAAGTGAGCACGCTGGAAGATGCAGCATTGGCGGCATCACCGCAGGTGCAGATTTATGCTCAGATCGAAAAAGACCTGACTGAAGCTGCTGCCGGGCTTCCTGCAAAATGGGAATCTAATACTGATCAAGGGAGAGCAACCAAAGGTGCTGCATTGGCCTTGCTCGCAAAGGCTTCACTTTTTCAGAATAAGTTTACCCAGGCGATACAGTTTAGTGAGCAAGTGGAGGCTTTAGGTTATACTTTAACTGATAATTTTAGTGACAATTTCAATTCTTCTGCCAAGACCAACAATGAAGCAATATTTTCAGTTTGGCATACCAGGGGCGCGCAGCCATTACAGGGCAATTCGCTAAATTACTGGTTTGCACCAAGATCATTAAATGGTGCAGGTACCTTTTTTCCAACACAAAGTTTAGTTGATAATTTCGAAGCCAATGATCCCAGACTTGATCTTACCTTGGCAAGAGCTGGAAAGCCATATTTTGATAGTACTTTCGACCCATCCTGGTCTACAACAGGTTATCTTTCTAAAAAGCATGTTCAGCCGATAAGCGAGGTACCTACCACCACTAAAAATGATGGCAACTTAAACTACGAAGCCATCCGCTTTGCAGATGTTTTATTGATTAAAGCCGAAGCATTAAATGAATCCGGACAATCTTCTGCGGCACTTACGCCACTTAACCGTGTTAGAGAACGTGCAAGAAAGAATTTTACTGGCACTCCGCCTGCTGACTTGCTTGCTGCCATAACGGTAGTGAACCAGGCGCAGTTGAGAGAACTTATTCGCCGGGAGCGACGTTCAGAACTGGCGCTTGAATTTCAACGCTTTTTTGATGTGATCCGTTACGGTCAGACTTATGCAGAAGCTGCCATTAAACCTGGTGCTCCAAATTTTAACTATACAAACAACCGATTCTTTCCTATCCCGCAAACTGAAAGAAATGCCAACGGGAAACTTTAAAGCAATATGAAGATGAATTTTAATAAAAACAGCCGATCCTTTATATACCTCTTTTACCTGTGCCTTGGCATTTTTGCCATCTCATCTTGTAAAGACGACGCCAGTCTACCTGATTATGCTTCCAATAAAACGGGCTTGAGTCAGTTTGCAGATTCCGTAAACCGGGTTTACAGTGAAAGTGTAGAAGGGAATGATATCGGGCAATATCCAAAGCAGGCACGTACAGAACTTAAATCTGCAATGGATCTGGCTGCATCCGTAACTGCTGGTGCTTTTACCCAGGAGGAAGTAAATAATGCACTCGCCAGTTTACGCAGAGCTGCAACCGCCTTTAATGCAAGAAAAATTGAAGAGGTAGCGCCTGCAAATTTGGTTGCCAAGTGGCTTTTTAACGGAAATGCATTAGATGCAACCGCCAACGGGCATAATGGAACGTTAATGTCTGGAATAATTGGTACAGCAGCAAGCTATCGCGATGGAGGCATCTTGCCAGTCGCCACTGCCGATCGTTTTGGCAGAGCCGGAAATGCTTACGCTTTTGATAACGGTGCCTATGTAGAAGTGCCTTATAGCGAAGCATTAAATCCCGCTATCATTAGCATTAGCTTATGGGTAAATGTGAAAGAATCATCAGCAGATAATTATATGCTTTCGCTAAATAAATGGAATGGTTTCAAATTTCAGCTGCAAACAGATAACTTCCTTTTCATGACATTGAAAACCACTTCAGCTACTTATGACAGGGATAGTAATCCTGGTAAGATGGCGGTTGGCAAATGGCATCATGCAGTAGTCACCGCCGGGAATGGCGCCATTACGTTTTATGTTGATGGCATTCAAACCAGAACTGAAAGTGCAACAGGGGCAGCTTTTAAATTGACTACACCAGTTAACCTGGCCATTGGTCAGATTCTTCCAAAAGGGATCCTCAATTTCACAGATCCTTCAAGCCCTTTCTATTTTTCGAGTGCAGCTTATTTCAGGGGCGCTCTTGATGATATCAGGTATTACAATAAGGCATTAACTGCCGACGAAGTGTTGCGAATTTATAATAACGAAAAACCAGATTAACTTCAGTTTTGCTTAGGGAACAGGAATGGGTGCATGTTATGCAGCTGTTCCTGTTTTTGGTTTTAGGCACTTCTTGGAACAGCTATGTTGTTGTTGCCATTAATTTCTAAAGATCTTTTATTTGTTCCTTAATACCGAAGAACGGTATCCTTGGCGCGCGCAGGATTTAGGAACTTTATAAGTTGATTAAATTAATTTTAAACATTTTCTAAGACAGGCATCCGTTGTTTCTTTTATCACCAGAAACGATCCAGATACAAGCCATCCAACTTAAAAAAGCAGTCGAGATACCAAGTTCGGGATCAGCCAGGGTGAAAGAAGATGAAATGGCGATGATTGAAATGGCAGTGGCGAACAAAAATGGAAGAAGCTTTTTCATATTGATAAATTTTAATGTATCTAAAAAGTCAGTTTCAAAAATCAAACCAGTTTGCCTGCAAGGATATATATCATTATCAATATTTCTTTTTCCTGACATTTCTACTAAAAAAGTCAGGTTTTCAGTTTTGAAGTCAGTTGCTTTTCAGTTAACCTGCCAGGATATAATGGTATTTTTAATAGGTTGAACTAAAAATAATGCAGTATGGTGTATGGTTGAAATTTGTTGTTTGTTACGCTAAGATGATTGGTGACCAAAGGATGAAGTTTCTTTTTGCAGGATATCAACTGGTATTTTTTTTAAGCGTAACATACGAAATCACCTCATTCTTCCTGTTTAAAGAGATCAATATTCGTTGCAACAAGAGATTCGTTTCGGAAATCAATTTCGAATGATATCAATTCTCCCCGCAATGGTATGGATTCGGCATCTGCTTCAAAAAACTTGATCCGCTCGTTATTGGTATCCTGGATTAAGCCAATGCCAGCTTTTTTATTTAATGAAAGTATAATTCCGGTTCTCGTTAATTTTTTATGGTTCTGCATGTCTCGATAAATAGAACTTGAAGATATTGAAGGTTTAATATAATTTTGACGTAGCGAAAATGTGCTTAAATATGTTTTTTACCAGCCATAGAGATAAAAGTGCTTTGGTGTAATTTAACAACGTTCAGATTACCAATAGCAACTTTAATGAATTAATTCGCGTACTTTTCTGCTAAGAACTCGATAGTCAAAAGGCTTAAACATCAACGCATCTGCCAGGTTTATCATTTCATTTGCTTTTGATTCCAGCATTGCCGTGATCAGTAAAATGGGAATATCCATGGTTTGAATATTGCTTTTTAATGAATTGCAAAGTATCCTACCATCATGGTTGTAGAGGAGAATATCCATTACGATCAAATCTGGCTTAAAACTTTTTATCGCAGCATTTAACTTATCTGCCTGGCAAATACTTTCCACTTCAAAATTCTGATCTTCCAATATCATCTGAATCACTTCAGCGTTGCTTAGATCATCTTCTACTACAAGAATTTTCGACATATGCGCTTCTTTTAAAGTATAAATTTAAAGGGTATTTTTAACCGGAGAATCTGCTTTGTTAAGGTTGGGTACTTTTCAGGCCAAAATTGGGTATTTATCCTTTTTGTTTCCCGTAGAAGTCCTGTTAGCTATCATTTATGAATGATAATAGCTTACGAAGTTTGATGACCTTTGTTGCAGGAAATACTCGGGCGCTTTACGGTATTTCAATCAGAAATTTCGAAATATTTCATCGTAATGGCTTTTGAAATTTTGTAAGTCTAATACATAAAATTTCAACACAGTATCATGGTTTTATTTATTAATGATGGTAGGAAAGATTGCTTTTTTACTTTATTTCATCCATAAAACCTTAACTACAACGTTACTCCAGAATTAATGCTTATTTTTCCTGAGAGAATAGTTCTATGCGTACGAATAGCAAATCAGTTACCACCATCACCAATCCGGCAAAGGCTGGTTGTCAATTCCACTGGTTAAATAAGTTTGGAAGGAATAGACGGATGGTTTTTGGTCGGTTGATGCTGTTTACTTTGCTTTTTTCGCATCAGTTTACCTTTGCTCAGGTGGTAGATTCTCTGGCTAATGCACAACCAATTAATGCTTCGAACTGGTATCGCGGTGAGCAAATACCTAAAGTAAAATTTAAGCCTCAATCGTTTATCATTCCGGCGGTGTTGATTGGTTATGGTTTTGCGGCTGTTTACGATCATGGTGCCCTGGCGAAACTGGATCTGAGTACAAGGGCAGAATTACAAGAAGATCATCCGCTCTTTGCAGCACGTATTGATGATTATTTGCACTTGGCTCCGGCAGCGGCTGTTTATGCCCTGAATCTTGCTGGGATAAAGGGGAAACACAATCTTTTTGATGCCACGATGTTGTACGCAACTTCAGCGGCAATTATGGGCGTATCTACACATTTTGTGAAACAGGGGGTTGGGAGATTGCGGCCAAATAATGATGGTTATAATTCTTTCCCATCCGGACATACCGCTTCCGCTTTTATGGCTGCAGAATTTTTAAATCAGGAATATAGAGGGGTTAATCCATGGATTGGTTATGCAGGCTATTTCGTGGCCACTGCAACCGGTGCACTTCGCGTTTATAATAACAAACATTGGTTTAGTGATGTGGTTGCAGGAGCTGGTTTCGGTTTGGCTTCGACAAAAATTTCTTATCTGATATACCCCTATATCAAAAGTATTTTCAATACCAAAGGGCAACGTCAGGTATCCATTATGCCCTTTTATGGGTCTGGCGTTCAGGGAATTTCTTATTCAAAAACCTTTTAGTTCTGGTTAAGTAGGTGAAATATCAATGTTATTAATTTAAGGAATTTTTAACCACAGATGTACACGGATTTATACCTGTGTTTACCCTTTTTTATCTGTGGTTAATCGACACATTTCCATAAAGAAGTAATCAACTTAAATCCTATTTGTACTGCATTTTAAAGTAGAGTTAAACATGAGGGCAAACTTCCTTAGGTTAGAAATTCTGATCCGCTCTGCCATGACTTGTTTTGCATTTTTATTTTTAATTTTATCGAAGAGTTTTTGATAGTAAACGTAGGCCAGGTAAACACCTCTTCTCGAAGTTTCCGGTAAACTACGGATACCGATAAGTGCGGCATTGAATTCCTTTTGGATGTCGGTTTCAATCTGCTTTTTTTCCAAATCAGAAAATGTAGACAAATCCACATCCGGAAAATAGGTTCTGCTGAGAATATAGTAATCCGCATTAATATCCCTTAAAAAATTTACTTTTTGAAAGGCAGAACCTAACATCATCGCCGAATCTTTTAAGCGTTCGTAGGCTGTTTTATCTCCGTTGGTAAAAACATGCAGACACATCAAACCAACCACCTGTGCAGATCCCAGTATATATCTTTCATATTTCTCTGGCGTATAAGTTTCCCGCTTCAAATCCATTTCCATACTTTCCAGGAATAGTATAATCAGCTCGCGCTCAATTTGAAATTGGTTTACTACCTGTTGAAAAGTGTGTAAAATAGGGTTGAGGCTAATTCCTTCGTCTATCGCTTCGAAACAATCTCTTCGAAACTTTGCTAAAAGTGCAACCTTATCGTAATCATGGAAACTATCCACAATTTCATCGGCAAGTCGTACAAATCCATAAATGGCATAAATCGGCGCACGAAGTTCTCGCCCCAAAAAATTAATACCTAAAGCAAAACTGGTGCTATAGCGTTTAGTTACTATTTTACTGCATTCTGCAGATACGTTATCAAAAATTACCTTCATTTTTTATGCTATAGGAGATCAGTTAAAACACTAATTACTCCTTATTATAATGGCAAATGCTTAGTATGCCTGTTTAATATTTCATCCTGCTTCACCGAAATTCCGATGGGGATTTTAATGAAACTTCACTAATTTTGCTTTTAAAACTTTCCTTCAGATTTTGCCCAATGGAAATCTTCGAGTTTAAGCAACAGCGAAATTAACGTCATCTTTTCTGCTTCCGAGAGTGGCTCGGTTACATTTGCAGACGCAGTTCTGATGCGATCAAAGCTGGCATTTAATTCTGCTTTGCCTTGTTCTGTAATTACGATTATTCTGCTTCGCTTGTCGCTATCAATTGATTGTTGTTCTACAAAGCCTTTTTTGATTAACCTATTAATAATCAATGTTCCTGCTGCCTTTTCGTGCACGTTTTGTTTAATTAATGCCGTTTTGCTCATGCTTCCGGAATTTGCAAGGCTGATTAAGTAGATAAACTCATCGGAAGTAGAAAACGTAGTACCTGCAATTGCCATTTTTGCCTGCATTTTAGCATATCGGTAGAGGTGTACCAAAGAGGTATTAATCACACTATCAGCCGACCGGCCATTCTCTTTACCATTCCAATCGGGCTCAGCTATTGGAGATTTGGCTGCAGGCGCTTTATCTAACCATTTGTAAAAAGCAGCCAGATCATCAGCAGGGTTTTTAGCGCTGGTTTCATAATGCTGTACCAAGCCTAACAATTCATTAATCAGGTTATATAACATCTTTTTATATTATTGTTGTTTGGTGTTTAAAATTTCGTCGACTACCGTGATGGCACTTTTCATTGCGCCATTTAATAAATGATCACCGCATGCGTAACAATTTTCTGCCAGGCGAATGAAGTTTAAGTTGTTTTCATTTCGGACAGTTTTATTATCCGGGAGCGCAAAAGGAATAGGATAACTGGCCAACAGAGTCCAGTGCTGCACATCATTAAACCACTGCGCAAGTTCTTCCCTTACCTTTTCTTCCATAGCAATTGCTTGTACCACCTTGCTGGTTTTAATAGATACTGATATTAAAGATTTTCCTGCCGGAGCATAAAAGGGAGATACCTGCTCCATAAAGGCAATATTATTAATGAGTTGATCTGAATGGCTGTTCAGGATGATTCTTTTTTCAGCATCTGGTCTGTAGTCAGAAGAAAAATACATGGTCAAAGCTGATTTTAGTAACGGATTATTTAAACTATTTTCCTGAAGATCTAAATTTGCAGAGACAGTAGCAAGAATAATGTAACTTGGCTTATAACTCCTCCCGGAAGCAGTGATCACCATCCCGTTTTTAATGCTTGTTACTTTTTCATTTAAGATCAATTCTTCATTCGTTAATTGCGCTGCAAGTTGTTCAGTAATGCTACTCATTCCTTTTGCCGGAACGGCTGCATCACCTTCGCTTAACATTTTAAACACAAATTCAAACATCCTGCTGGAAGTTTCCAGTTGATCTTCCAGAAAAATTCCAGTGAAAAAAGGCCTGAAGAATTTTTCTATAAATTTATTGCTAAAGCCAAGGCGGTGTAAATAAGATAAAGTATCAGTTTCTGGTCTGAGGAAAATTTCATCTACTGAACTCAAACGTAGTTTTACCTTCAATTTTAACAGGCGAAGCTTATCCCCAATATTTCCAACAGGCGAAAAAAGTGTTTTAAAAAGCAACAAGGGTTCCCGTATAGGATCGCCAATTTTATGACTTCCGTTTTCGTCTAGAATCATTGCGCCAGGGAGAAAACTCCTCAGGTCTAATCGGTTATAATCCAGTAGTTTTTTAGCTTCGGGATAGGCAGTAAGTAATATCTGGAAACCCCGATCCAGGATATAGCCATCTTTTGAATCGCTTCTTACCCGACCACCAACTCCATCGGAAGCCTCAATAACCAAGATTTTTTTTCCTTTTTCCTTTAAAAGCTTTGCCGCAGACAATCCGGCAATTCCGGCACCTACTATTACAACATCATAATCTTCTTTTTTTGTAGATGGTGTCATGATTATAATTCTTGAACAGATTGATTAGCCTTTGCATATTTAAATCTGGCAACGGGGCGGGGAGCAAAATAGCTGTCGAGGCCGGCCACCGTTAGTGTTCCTGCTTTAAAATGATCAACGTAACCATCTTTAGCCACCAGATTATCTGGTAAGTGAACATTTGTTATCTTCCCGATTACCAGCGTTGTGCCGTTAATCTTCATTGGTAAAACTTCCTGAAGCGTTAAAGCAATTTTGATTGTGGATTCTGCCACAAATGGGGCTTCAAAACCGCCGAGAAAAGTTTCCGTAAAACCGCATTCTACAAATTCAGAAAACCCTGCTGGGTATCTTGCACTGGTTTGATGTGCTTGGGCTATGAAACCTTCCAGTACATTATTAAAGGTGTAAAATCCTGTTCTTTCGATGTTGCTCAAAGTGGCATGGTCGGTAGATTTCGGGCGAAAAATCATTCCTAAGAGCGCAAGGTCAGATCCTAAATGGAAGATAGAATTAAATAATCCGAGATTGCTATGGCCGTTTTCACTCATGGTGCCCACCATTTGCAGGCATTTCAGACCAGGCAACGAATTAATTAGTGTATTCCGGTAAGGTTTCTCCATTTCGAGGAGGTTTGGGTGGCTAATATCCATCACTAAAGATTTGTTTTTAATTTGCCCATGCCACCATCAACAGCAATCACCTGACCCGTAATCCAACTGCTTTCATCTGATAATAGGAATGAAATCGCAGCGCTGATGTCAGTTGGTTCACCATATTTCCCAAGGGGATGTCTTTTTGCTGATGCCTCCATTTTTTCAGGCGTATTTAATAATTTGGAAGCCAGTGGTGTATTGGTTAACGATGGCGCAACCACATTTACGCGGATATGACTGCTACTCAATTCAGCAGCAAGCGATACCGCCAATCCTTCAAGCGCAGCTTTGGAAGCAGAAATACTGGAGTGAAAACCCATTCCAGTTGTTGCAGCAACTGAACTGATCAGTACAACTGATGCATTGCCCGCATTTTTTAATGATTTAAGCGATTTTTGAATGGACAGGGCAGCACCAACAACATTTAACCTGAAATCATCAATAAAGTCAGTTTCGCTCACCCTTGCAAATGGTTTCAAATTGATATTTCCAACACTATAGACCAATCCATGCAATTGTTCAGGAACGAAGGAAGCAATGGGTTCCAGGTTTTCCAGAACATCAATAGCCTGATAGTTTACGCCATTAGGCCAGTCTTCGCTTTTCGTTCTGGATGCAGCATAAATGTTTGCGCCCTCATGATGAAGTGCATCTAAAAGTGCCAACCCAATCCCGGAACTGCCGCCAATAACTAATATATTTTTATCCTTAAATCTCATGAGTTGAAATGTTTTTACTTTTTTTCCAGGATCAGCATGCCTAAACGCTAAAGTCAGCTGAAATGAATTTGCTTAAATCTAATTTAGTATATTAATTTACTAAATTATGTATATAAAATAAATAAATATACTTTTTGTTTGAGTTTTTATCATTTAATTGAAATCGTGCAATGGCTACTTTCACACAATTTTTTTTCTGACTATCAGATATGGCAAATTGTAGGGTAGTTCTTTTTTAGAAACAGCGAAGTTTTTCTGTGGGTGAGCGATATCTAATCTAAGCGGTGTATTAAATGATCGGCCGGTAGTCAGAGATCGGGGTGTGAATTCTATTTCATTGAATTCATCTACTTTAGTAGGTTGTAGATGCGCTTGAGGATGCTGCATCTACCTCAATTGATGGATCGAGAGGAAGTGGGAGGGATCGGCTAGGTCTTACAACAAATTACCTAAGGTTACCCGGGAGCGAGATGGCTAAATTACGTAAGCAGTAGAACATAGCTACAGCTGTAAGTAGTGCAACGCTTGATGAGGACGGAGTGAGTCTTTTTTAATTAGTTTGGGTCGCTAATTTGAAGAAGGGAAATTTAACCTGCGAATAAGAAGCTCATTGTGTTTTTCCAGCAGTTGAATATACTTTAACTTCCAGTGATCCCGATCTTTTATCAGTTCATCATAATTAAAATCTTCTGTTTCCATTTCTTCCTGAGTGACTAAATTGGCGGCCATTTCAGGGAAATCTATAGAAAAGTCGTAATTTAAAACATCACCATACGCAGATAATAATTTAAAATCGAGGGTTTCCATTTCTATATGGTGATGAATGGCATCGATCGAATATTCCAACGTTTTTGATAATTCAAAAATTGATATGTTGCTTTTATGAATGATAGATTTAAGCAGTTTCCCCCTATGTATTTCCATTTGTATTAAGTTAATAAATTCTCACAGCAGAACGACAATTTTCTAAAATTGTTTTCTATAAAACCAAAAAGATTTAACTGAAAAATTTAAATGCGCTTTTGGATAACGTTCGTTTATTAAGAATATGAATTGTTTATTTGATTAGTAATCAATGAGATAGATGAAGAAGAAAAAATGTTTGAATTAAATAAGGCCACTAAAAAGATAGTGGCCTTATTTTTTTGATCGGTCAACTAACCAAAGTATACGATCAGTTTTTTAGATAGATGTATTGTAGTAACCGGATTAGTTGTGTTTTGTTTTACTTTTTTTTCGCCATGTAGTTTTTGTCTTTTAACAACAAAAAACGATTAACCAAAACAATCAATATCCACATTAATCAAAAGGCAACTACTGGTCTGATTATTCCGGTTTAGCTTCTTTTGATTTTTTGTTGCGATCGAAAGAGAATCTTCTGGAAATGCTGAACCCCCAACGGTATTGGCCCTTTAGCCACGAACTTGTGGTTTCGGGAATAAATTGCATTTCCTGAATGGCTGTAGCATTCGTAAAGTTGATGTGGAACACGTGACCACCAGTTTCCATTTCCAAACCTACACCTAACGGGTTATAGAATTTTGTTGCCCTTTGTGCTTCAACATACTGTTTGTCTTCCTTGTTTCGGAAAGGCAAAAAATAATCTACTACCAGCGCCATGCGTTTGGTAAATTTGAATCTTCCGCCAGCACCAAGTGCAAACATGTCATTTGCATCTCTAAAAACAGTAAGGTTTCGGTGTACATAACTCGGTGTTAAGCTAAAAGAAAAATTAGAATTAAACTTTCTCGCTAAAATAATTTGCGACACCCAGTTCATACGTTCTCCAAAATTCCGGTAAGAAGTAGCAGAACTTGGATCGTCAGTATTGGCCTTCACTGCTGCGATGGTATTACTTCCAAAAAGTGTAATTGCTAGTGGCACCTTATCATCTACAGTTTGTTCCAATAAACGATATTTGATGCTTCCTTCATAAAGTTGCTGTACCGAAGTTGCGCCTTTGGAGCGGGCCAGGCCGATGGTAAGTTTGTCGCTTACACCGTATTCAAACCCAATTCTCACGTCAGTAGAATTATCCAGTCCAAAGAACTGTTTTAATCCACCGTTACTGCCTGCGATATCTCCAAAGCGGTGATCTACTTTGAAATCAAGTTCGTGTTTATAAAGTGTTTCATTGGTGTGGCCATTAATCAGCTTTGTTGCTTTAAATGTGGCAATCACCTTTTCGCTTTTACCACCCGGGGCGGCCATTGCTTTTTCGAGTTCATCCTGCCCATATCCCTTAAATGATATCGTAATGGCTAGTAGCGATAAACATAGTGTTAGTTTGCTTGTGTATTTTTTCATTAGTTCTTCTTTGTATAGGTTGCCTGGATACGTACATCGATGTTTTCTGCAATATTTTTGAAAACAAGTGTTGGGATCTCAATTTTGTGATCCGCGATAACGATTTTAAATGTAGATGTTGCAGATACTGTTCCCTTCGAAACGAGAATATCTACCTTTGCTTTACATGGCTTAGTTACCCCATGCACATTAAGTGTTCCATCAACATCCATTTTAGTTAAACCATCTTTTTCTAAGTTGATGGGTGTAGAAAGTGTTCCTTTAAATTCTGAAACCGGATATTTTTCTGACTCCATATAATTTTCATTGAAATGTTCCTGCATTAGTTTTTTAGGAAACTGGAAAGAACGGTTACTTACGCGGAAAATGATCTTACCAGATATAACGTCGATCACTGAATTGCCGACTACACTTTTTGCTTCAATATCCTCCAGTGGAGTTTTCGAAAAAAAAGATACCTGAGCTTTGTTTGTTGTGATTATTTGCGAAGAGGCTGGGAAATAAAAGACCCCCAGTACCAATAAAAGAAGTATATTTTTCATAATTAATTAGGCATATTATTGTCAAACCATTCTCTTAAAGAGCTAAGTTCTGTAGCGGTTAAAGAATTTCCAATTGGCATTGATCTGGTTTCCAGCACTACCCGTCTGATTCGGGCTTCGTTACTGGTAATGGATGCTAAACCATTGAAATTCCAGATGCCGGCAGCCGATCTTCCTGTACCGTGGCATCCGGCACATTTTGTCTGGATTAGCGCTTCAGTAAAATTGGTGTAGGTTACTGTAGATGCGCCTACCCCAGGGGTTTGAGGTACGACTTCGTCAGCCTGTCGCTTAGAGCAGCTGATGCTTAACAGCACATAGAATAAAACCAGTGCGATGTAGATGAATCTTTGATTTGTTTTCATAGTTATGGATTTAAGGGAGTTGTATTCAGGGTTAAAATTGGCCAAACACCAGGGCTGGGAACACTTACCCCTTTGGTTTCGCCACGTTTAGCATCAGGACCGAAATAATACAAGGGGCGGCCTCTATAAGTTAACTGAGTTCTTCCGGCTACGGTAATTTGAGCAAACATGGTTTTTGCCAGTACAGAAGGGACATTAAGCACAGCAGATTCGTAAATTGGCCAGATCGCGTTGTTACTCAAGTCTGCCCGGGTATAGGTATTTACGTTAAATCTGTCTGGAGCAAAACCGTAAAGTGTACGTCCTGATGCATCAGTTAGGTATTGCGTTACGCCAGTACCCACACTATTGTTTTCCAGATAATTGTTTCCGTCATTTCCAACCAATTGTGTGCTGGCCAGCATAACAGAATAGTCTGGTTTAGCTACAAACCACGTTCCGCCAGAAGCATCACCTTTAATATCTAACGGAGCAGTATCGCCTGCAAAATAATATAAAGGCCAGCCTTTATAAGTGGTTTGTCTTTTGCCATCAGCCCTGGTGATGGTAGCAAGATCTGCCGCGGCCAGGCCCGGTACATTTGTTACATCATCAGCCAAAAATACAGGCCATGCAGTTTCACAGCCACCGGTACATCCAGAGCTGCCGTTAGCATCAATAGAAAAGAAATACAAGGTTCTGCCATCACCATCAGTAATAACTGTTCCGAAAGTGGCATTAGTAACTGTTTTTAAAGTTTTTTTACCTGTTGTGGTAGTGGGATCAGGTGTTACTTCGTCCTTTTTAGAACAAGAAGAGAACACGGTAACGAAAAGGAGCGAAAATACTAACCAGATGTTTAGTTTAAATTTCATAAGATGATTTTATTTTAAATTTTTGTTTTGAATTATTAGGATTACGGCCGCTGTTATTAAAAGGTTGCCTGAAAATTGAGGATATTTTTATTTATTAAGTAATCAATTGTCTATCAATGGATTAAAATTGTTACAAAAATTTTTCATAGCTTAGACAACCTTTTCAGGATTTGTTCCGTATATCGTGTATAAAGAAGATCATAGCAGTAACTTAAATTTGTTAACAAAAGAAATTATTGATGGATGTATCAGGAAGGATAGAGCCAGCCAACATTTGCTATACAAAGAATTTTATAGTTATAGTTTGGGGATATGCAAACGATACTCCATAAGTGAATTTGAAGCCTCGGATGTGTTAAATAAAGGATTTTTAAAAATTTTCAATAATATAGGCCTATATGATGCCACTAAGCCTATTAAGGCCTGGATAGGTAAGATCATGGTAAATACCGCCATAGATCACTATCGTGCAAATCTTCGCTTTACAGGGCATGATGACATCAGTGAGTATGAACATAACGGTACTGAAGCTGTTGTTTATGGGCAAATGGCATATAAAGAACTTTTATTGCTTGTGCAAAGCCTTTCGCCCAGTTATAGAGTTGTTTTCAATATGTATGCTATTGATGGTTATTCGCACGATGAAATTGCAAAAAAGCTAAATATTTCCGTTGGAAGTTCTAAATCTAATCTTTTTAAAGCCAGGCAAAAGCTGCAGGATATGATCAGGGATATGGAAACCAACACCATTAAATTGAAGGTTGTCTCTGACAATGAACAAGAAAGGAAAAATGAAAGACGAGCATAATCTTGACAGATTGTTTAGAGAGGGGATGGAAGAGGTTGACATTCCCTTTCGTGAGGAAGATTGGATGGCTATGTCCGAAAAACTCGATCAACAAGATAAAAAAAGTACGTTTCCTATCTGGTGGAGCGTGCTAACAGCTGCAGCTGCATCGATATTAATTTTCTTTGTTTTTTTTAATGCGCCGAAGAAAGTTGATACTGTAAAAAGGATAGAAAAAAGCCAGAAACCAGTGGTTACACTAAAGAATCTGCCTGTTGAAATGCCTGTTGATCCGAAAATAGATAAACAACCGGTAGGAGAGCAGCAATTAGCAATTAAACAGCCAGTCATCACTAAAGGAGAAGCGTCGCCTCTTAAGAAAAATGCTGAAATCAGGATTTTACAGCCAGTTCATACCGCTATCACCCTGAGAAAAGAATATCCTGGTGATGCGGCCTTAGTAGAAGCTAAAATAAATCAGACTGCTCTGGCGGGCCTTAGTTTTGGAAAATTTAAACCTACAGAAAAGGAACTTCAAAAATTAGTTGAACCGCAAAGGCTTTCCTTTACGGTAATGGCAGCGCCTGATATTTCTTCTACAAGCTCTAGCATTAATAATAAGGTGAGTACCGATGTTGGATTGCTGGTTAATTACGCAATGACTAAAAGAATAGGTTTATCTACCGGAATAATTTATGCCAAAAAGCTTTACGATTATAACAGTAATGGCAGGTTGGTAAATGGTTATGTAGGTACCGACTGGAGCGTGCAGGCAGATTGCAAGGTATTGGATTTACCGATCAATATTAACTATAGGGTTTTTAATAAGCGAAATATAGCATTTAATGCCAGCGCAGGTATATCCAGTTACCTGATGCTGAACGAGAAATACCAGCTAACCTCTGGGCCTACGTCTGCTGTTAGCAACGAAACGGTTACCGGAAATAAACATTTTTTTGGTGTTGCCAATCTTTCTGTTAGTGTAGAACGTAAAGTGAATGCTAATTTTAGTATCGGCTTGCAGCCATTTATTAAGTTGCCATTAACAGGTATTGGCAAGTATGAAGGTAACCTAAGCTCTGTTGGATTATCCGTTCTATTAAATGTTAAAGGCTTTGACAGAATTAATCATCTATAAATAAACGTTGTATATTAAAGGGTAAGCAAATACATAACGCTATCAATATAACTCCTTGATTTTCTTATTTTAAGCTTATTGATAGTAAACTAAATGTTAAGTGCGAAGACTTAGTATTAATGCGCCGCCTATTCAAAATATTGATTTCCAAAGATCCGGATTTTACTTTTTTATCCATACTTCTTCTTCTTAATTGAACCTGCTGATTTGGGTATCTTTTATAGATGCCGATTCATGCCAGACTGGTCTATTGCCAGACAATGATGATATTCTAAAACTATATCTGCGTTATTTCATGAATAAGGTTGTAAACTGTTGGTAATGTATCCAAACTTTGATCAGAAACAATTGTTGAGATACTAAATACAAAAAATAAAACAACGATGATAAACAACGAAGAAAAGCCGGTAGGCAACGAGCAAGAGAATACTAACGGCACCAACCAAAACCCTACAGGATCAAATGCAATTAAAGATCCTGATGAGTGGACTACTGGAGATGAACCAATGACTGGCGCGCAGGAATCTTATCTGAAAACACTTTCGGATGAAGCAGGTGAGGAGTTTGATCATACCTTAACTAAATCTGCAGCCTCTAAACGCATAGATGAATTGCAACATAAAACAGGCAGAGGTTTAGAAGAATAAAATTGATCGTGTACATGAAGGATACAATCCTTAAAGTAATTTATTAAATAATGTGGATTTTATGGGCAGCATTGGCTGCTATTTCAGCGGCACTAGTAATTGTTTTAACTAAGGCAGGATTAAAGAATGTAGATTCGAGTTTAGCATTTGCCATCCAGGCTATATTAATATTGTTAATTACCTGGGGAGTGGTTTTTTATCAGGGTAATTTCGGCGATTTGAAAGGAATTGAAAAAAATGCATGGATGTTTCTACTAGCCGCTGGAATTTTCACCTCGCTTTCTACTTTGTTTTCTTATAAAGCATTATCTATGGGGCCGGCATCTTATGTGTCTACAATAGAACGATCATCGCTCGTATTTGCCATCTTACTCTCAATCATTTTTTTGAAGGAAAAAATTACCTGGCAAATCGTGGTTGGTGGTATTGCTATTATTAGTGGCGCAATGTTAATTGCTTTGTCAGATTCAGCAGAATAACCTCAGCAGAAAGAATATTTTTTTATACCTATAGATTAGACAATTTTAAAAGAGGCCATATTGGGAATTCGAAATATCGTCAACCGAGATAATTATTTCATCAATATCAATACGGCTGGCTTTTAAAAAGATTTATTAAAATCTCCACTTTTATCGCGTTTAGATCAATTTAAAGTGATAAATAGGATGTAATTCGTACTCCTTTAAACTATAATTTCATTTCACTAAAACCATCTTGCTAATTGTCTGTTAAATATCGAATTGAGCGATTATTTACATGGAACTGCGAAAAAAAGTTTGCGTTTTGGAAGATGATGATGATATCAGAGAGATCATCAGTTTTTTGTTGGAATCAGAACATTATGAAGTATTTTCCTATCCAACAGTTAAAGATTTTACTAATGGTGTAACAACCATAACACCAGATATATTTATACTGGATATCATGCTTCCTGATGGAAACGGAATAGATGTTTGCAAAGGAATCAAATCAAATGATAGTTATGCTGCCATACCTGTAATTATGATGAGTGCCAATTATACGGAGAACGACGTGCAAAATAATTGTAAACCAGAAGATTTTATCAGGAAGCCATTCGATATCGGAGATTTTGTTGATCGCGTTGCACTACAATTGCGACATTGATTAACATCATTAATTGAAATACTAACCAAACCATTACCCCACCATATATTTTTGATTGATCAACAGTTTTATTAGCCGATCCTTTCTGTAAAACATATACTCCTAAAATTATAAACTTGACAACACCACAAAAAGCCGCTAGCGGAACGAAATCGTTCGTGCCCAAAATTCTGCTGATCCTTTTTCTTGCCGTTCTTCTTTGTATAGAAGGCTTTTTTGCCTATAGATTGCATGTACTTTCCAGTCAGCAGGAAGACCTGAAAAAGGATTATTCTGAGATTAACAACATCACTTATGGTCTGTTTTCTGTTGCGCAATGGCATGATAAAGTTGCTGCAATTGTTAATCACCAGGTGCGCAATTTTACTATGACTCCCAAGCAGAAGAAAGCACTTCAAACGGAAGTAGAGGGTGTAATTATTGCTTTAATTGATAAAGCGCAGGCGATTGTAAATAAACCTAAAAAAACAGTAGATGGGAAAATCAAAAAGTTTGTTATTAACAATTTTGTAGACATAGATAAAATTAAAGCACAGGCTCCTGGATTTGCCAAAACCATTATTGCCCAGGTTGATAACCGAGCCAATAAGAAAAAGTTGAGTAAAATGGCAATGGGAAAGTTTGTGGAAATGGAGCAAACAGGTACGATGGATAGTACCTTAACCGCAATAGAAACCACTACAAAAGGGATGTATAAAAAATACCAGGTTTCTTCAACAGCGCAATTGAATAATAAATTTAATACCTCATTGGCCAGCATCAAGAAATCTACCTATACTTATTCTTTCGGTATGCTTGGTTGTATTGTGGTGGTGTTATCGCTCTGGTGGGCATTTAGAAAACGTGTAGAATTACACACCACACTTTTTATTATGTCGTTGCTTTTTGCATTCATTTTATTGGCAGTTGGCTTAACGGCTTCCATGATTGAGGTAGATGCAAGAATTAAATCACTTGATTTTATGCTTCTGGGTGAACATGTGGTTTTTAAAGACCAGGTGCTTTTTTTCCAGAGCAAAAGTATTATGGATGTGGTGCGGGTTTTAATTGGCCAATCGGCCATAGATTCAGTTTTGGTTGGTGTTTTGATCCTGGTTTTTAGTGTGTTGTTTCCAATTATGAAATTAAGTTCTACCGGAATTCATCTGTTAGGCAACAGGCGCCTTGCCGAAAACAAGTTTATCAAGTACTTTGCTTTCCAGTCTGGTAAGTGGAGCATGGCTGATGTTATTGTAATTGCCATCCTGATGACTTACATAGGCCTGAATGGTTTGTTAGAATCTCAATTGGAAAGCTTGCACATTAACAGCGATTTCCTCACCATCATTACCACAAACAATACGGCACTCCAGCCTGGTTATATCATCTTCATCAGTTTCGTGTTGTTTGGACTCACATTGTCTACCATCCTGAAGTTCATCACTCCTCACGATTCACACTAGATCGTTCAGGTATTTATCCATCATATAAAGCTATTAGCATTGACAAATCATATTCAACAACCAGCCCAAAGAAAAACTACGGTGGCCAATATTCTGCTTATCGTTGGTTTGGGTATTCTGCTTTGTGGGGAAAGCTATTTTGGCTATCGCCTGTATACCATTTCAGCAGAGCAGGAGCAAATAAAGGAAGATTACAGCGTGGTCAATAGCATCACCTTTGGCATTTTTTCTGTAGACCAATGGAGAGAGAAGATTTCTGATGTGGTAGGTCGCCAGGTAAACGACTTCAGCATGACTGCCAAGCAGAAAGCCGCACTACAAGAACAAGTAGAAAACCAGTTAAACGGTTTAATTAATAAAACGGTTGCGCAAATTAATAAGCCGCAGAAAGGTTTAGGTGCCAAGCTTAAAAAACTAGCTTTTAATAGTTTTGTAGATGAAGATGAACTGCACGCAATGGTACCTACATTTTCTAAAACAATTATTACAAAAATCAATAGCCCGGCGAGTAGAAAAAGGCTGAAAGGAATTGCGTCCAGTAAAATGGACCAGTTGGAAGATCAAACTTACGATAAAACAGAAATAGCAAAAAATGCCATGACCCAGCAAATGTTTGCCAGGTATAATGTTTCTAATATTGCCGATTTCGATCAAACAGTTAAAAATAAGGTTGCAGCAATTAAAAAGCTAACATATAATTATGCCTATGCCATGTTGGGTTGTGTACTTCTGGCGCTTGTGCTTTGGTTACTTTTGAGAAAAAAAGCACAATTGCAAACCACTCTTTTCATTATGTCACTCCTTTTTGCCTTTGTGCTTTTGGCTTCGAGCATAACCACCACCATTATTGAAGTAGATGCACGGATCCAGACACTGAATTTTAAGCTGTTAGATGAAAATATTGCTTTTAGCAATCAGGTGTTGTTTTTTCAGAGTAAAAGCATCATGGGGATTATTGAAACATTAATTAAACAACCTAAACCCGATTCGATTATGGTTGGCGCGTTAATGATGATTTTCGTTATTATTTTACCTGCACTAAGACTTTTAGGTAAAGGCTTACATGTATGGGGAAATGACCGTTTGGCAGAAAATAAGGTAGTACGCTATCTGGCTTTCGAATCTGGTAAGTGGGATATGGCTGATGTGATGGTAGTAGGCGTTGCCATGACTTATATCGGATTGAATGGTATTTTGAAAAGTCAGCTATCTAACCTGAATATGGACACTGGTCCGTTAAAGACGGTTACTGAAAATAACAGTAGCCTGCAACCCGGCTATTTAATTTTTGTGGCTTACGTCATCTTCGCCATGGTTTTATCGTATATATTGAAACGCATTACCAAACCTCACGAAAAAGAACCACAGGTGCTAGATGAAGAAAATGTGCCTACTTAAATATTATAACTTAGAAAATCGATATCAAGTAAACCCCTTCCCAAAATACGAACTATAATTATGGATATTCAATTTTCACAACGCCCGTTTTATGTTAAAACGATGTGCGTGTTGGTCAGCCTGATTGCATTTGGTTACCTGGTTATCATTGCAAAGGAAATTCTTTCTCCACTGATTTTCTCCAGCCTTTTTTCGATCCTCTTGCTGCCAATGGCCTCTTTTTTTGAAAAGAAATTTAAACTGCCAAGAAGTGCGGCTTCTATGCTCTCTGTGATTTTGATGCTTAGTACCGTTTGCCTGGTACTTTATATTATCGGTTCACAATTAAGTAACCTGGCTAGCGATTGGCCACAATTTAAGGAGCAGTTAGGAATAACCATATCAAATTTGCAAAAGTGGATCGATACCCGCTTTAATATTGATGCGGCGAAGCAATTAAATTATGTACATACAGCTACTACAAAAGCATTGGCATCGAGCACAACCGTAGTGAGCGCAACGGTGTTATCATTATCATCAATTTTACTATTTCTGGTTTTCACCTTCATTTACACATTCTTTTTTTTGCTATACCGCAGTTTAATTATGAAATTTCTGGTTTCTGTATTTTTAGAAGAAAACAATAAATTGGTGTATGATATTATCGAACAGGTACAATATATCATCAGGAAATACATTATTGGCTTACTCATAGAAATGGCAATTGTAGCAGCTGCAGTAAGTATTGTATTTTGGGCTCTTGGCATTAAGTATGCTTTTCTACTTGGATTAATTACCGGGATATTAAACATTATTCCATATATCGGAATTTTTGTAGCGCTTTTATTGAGCACACTGATAACGTTCGCTACGGCAACAGCAGTTACAAAGGTAATTTTAGTCGTGGTAACCTTAGTGGTTATCCATCTCATAGATAGTAATGTTTTGCTTCCAATTGTAGTGGGTTCAAAAGTTAGAATCAATGCATTGATTACAGTATTGGGCGTAATTGTTGGTGAAATGCTCTGGGGAATATCAGGAATGTTCCTTTCCATTCCCGTAATAGCAGTATTGAAAATTATTTTCGATAGGGTAGAGAGCTTAAAACCCTGGGGTATTATTCTTGGGGATGAAGAGAAGAAGCAGAACAAACTGGCTAAACGCATGAAAGTTAGCCGAAGTGATCCTTAATTTGTATTCGCTCGGATAGTTAACAGCCGCCATCAAGATTTTTTTATTAATTATGCAAAAGTATAAGCCATGGGTTGGTTTAACGCTTCTGCAAAGAATTGAAATTTAGAATCTTAACCCATTGTGGAATATACTGAACTTTTGTAAAAAGATAGTGTTCTAATTTAAATGTTAAATGGAAAACTATGTCAAACGAACCAATTATTATAACGCAACGTTTTGCGGCGAGCAAAACAACCTTATTTAAAGCATGGACTGATGAGTCGGCGTTGAAAGTGTGGTGGCAGCCAGCCGGAAAAAAATTATCCAGTGTAGAAAATAGTCTTGAAGAAGGAGGAAAAGTAACCTATACTTTCGAGCCTGATGGGGAAGATGATACCAGATTAGTAATTGAAGGAGAATATCAGGAAGTGAAACCAGAAGAAAAATTGGTGTATACCTGGAACTGGATTCTCGATGGAACTGCATTGGAAAATGGCAACTATCTACTTACTGTAGAATTTAATGAAATAGATGGCGAAGCAGAATTAACTATCCATCAGGAAAGCGAAAGTGAAGTAGAAGGTGTTCACCCGCACAAAGAAGGATGGGAAGATGCGTTGAAATCATTAGAAAGTTATTTAACAAAGCAATAAAATAATATTACCATCACTTCATAGGAGAGCCCTATTCCCAAATCACATTCTAATAAGAAATTTGATGAAGGATAGGGTTTTTGTTGTGATAAAATTTGCTGTTTTTAAGAAGCATTATTTTAGATTGACACAGTTTATTTTACATACCCGCGGTAGCGTTTTTGAGATCTAGTTAAAGATTATTTTTAGTCTATAGCTTTTGCTTTCAGCTTTGGTCTTTCAGCTTTAGTCTTTCAGCTTTGGTCTTTAAGCTTTAGTCTTTAGTCTTTAAGCTTTGCTCTTTCAACTTAACCTTAACTTAACACTCAAGCCCGTTCTTTGCCAAAAACTATTTTTAGGCATGTTAAAATATTGGTATATCTGCTTGTTGTTGAGTCTTTCGTTATCAAAAGGTTATGCGCAGGAGGGAGAGGCCTTTCCGCTCTTGGATTATGAAACTAAGAAACCAATCGAATCCCTTATCGAGTTGAAGAAAATCTACGCTCAATCGATAGAGAATGGTAATATAATTTTAGAGGGACAGTGTTTGCAACAGATGGGGAAAGTGTGTTATCGGCAGGGGCATTTCAGGCAATCTCTGGATTTCTTTTTAAAAGCAGATAAAATTTTCTCCGGATTTGATAAGCCTACATTACTTGCGGCAAACCTGACGGATATGGGCGTGCTTTATTACTACGTAAAGCAACCAGACAAAGCCTTAAAGCATTACACTTCCGCTTTGAAGATCTATCAGCGCCTGCGAGATCTTCCTGGTCAATCTATTGTTTACGGACATATAGGTCAGTTATATGAAAAACGCAGCAACTATGAACGGGCATTTTATTATCAAAAAATCGCTTTAAAAATGAGCGAAAAAACAAATGACAAAAGTGGTGCAGCTAAAATTTATGAAAATATTGGCAGCATTTACGAAGATCTCGAAAAGTATGACCTGGCTCAACTGAATTTCAGAAAGTCGCTCACCTTATATCAGGCAGATAAAAATCAGATTGGCAGCATCGAAGTGATTAATAACCTTGGCGATGTGCTACGCAAAACAGGCAAGTACAGGGAAAGTATTAAGCAAACAGAAACGGCGATGAATCTGGCAAACAAAACGGGTAATATCTACCAGTTGGCCTCATGCTGCAGAGATTTAGGTAAAGCATATGAACTGTTGAAGCAGATGGATAGTGCCTATCATTACGTGCAGCTTGGGTACAAACATACCATAGATTTATACTCTGAAGATGGCGCCAGACAAGTAGCATTTTTGCAGGTACTTTATGATATTAACAAAAAAACAGACGAGATTAATAAACTACAAAATGATAAAAAAATTAACAGGATCATTACGTTTTCGGCTACCATAGTAGTTGTGTTGCTAATTATTTTGGGTTTTGTCATCTTTAGCCGGCAACGGTTTAAATTGAAAGATCAGCAGATGCTGGCAAAACAAAAAGAAATTGAACATAATCTAACCAGTCTGGAACTCAAGAACCTCCAGTTAGAAGAACAGCACCTAAAGCAGCAACTGGAGGTTAAAAGTAAGGAACTCTCTAACCACACCTTAAACCTGATCAAGCACAATCAATTTCTCGAAAACCTCAGAAACACCTTACAACTGATGGTGAAAGATGATAAGCGTGACCAGAAAAAGCAAATGAATCAAATTCTAACGGAGATTAACCAAAGTTTTAATCACGAACGCAACTGGAAAGAATTTACACAAGCCTTTGAACAGGTCCATCACCAGTTTCTGGAAAACCTAAAAAAGTTTAGTAATGCACTAACTTCTGCAGATATGAGGCTGATTGCATTGCTTAAAATGAACCTTGATTCTGCAGACATTGCCACCTTGCTCGGCATATCAACCGATAGCCTGAGGGTTTCCAGATACCGGCTTCGCAGAAAGCTAAATCTGGCGCAAGGCGATAATTTATCAGCATTTATTCAGGCGCTTTAAACGTTACATCATTCGGGTTTACAAACGTTTTTCTGGCCTTTTTTTGGGCTTAACAATTTGTTAATGTAACGGTAATAAAAGCATAACGGCGCTTTTTAATTGTGTTAAGTATCTGGTAATGATAATTTTATGGTTATGTGTTGCTTTTTCGTTGATGGCTTAAGTAACGGTGTTGCCTTTATGTAACCCCGGTAATTTCCGAGTATCGGTTTCGTAATACACCTTTGTGCCGTCGATAATAAAAGACATACCAAACACAATGAATAAACTGTTACAAATTTTATTTTTCGTTCTCATTTGTGCGGGCACAGCAAATGCCACAAAAATTAAAGGACATGTTTACGATAAGCAAACCGGAGAGGCGATAGTAGGCGCAACGGTAGTGATGGAAAATCCCCGGCGGGTAACAAACACCGGTCTCGATGGTACGTTTGAATTTAAAGCCGCTGCGATGGGTAGTACCAAAATCAGCGTAAGCTACATTACCTATAAAACCATTACCAAAACCATTATTGTGGTAAAAGAGGATAACGAACACCTGAAGTTTTATATGGAAAGTGATGCTAAAAGCCTGGACGATGTAATTATTAAATCAAATCCGGTAAGTTCAACTGATCAGGGGGCCAGAAGATTAGAGAAAAACGCCACACAGATCATGAATATTGTATCTGGTAAATCCATCGAGATTTCTCCGGATTTAACCGTAGCCAATGTAATGCAAAGGGTTTCCGGCGTATCCATTGAGCGAAATAGCAATGGCGACGGGCAATATGCCATTTTGAGGGGAATGGATAAGCGGTACAATTACACCCTGGTAAACGGGGTCAAAATTCCAAGTCCGGATAATAAGTATCGCTACGTTCCGCTGGATCTTTTTCCATCAGATCTGCTTGATCGTTTAGAAGTTTATAAAACACTTACCCCTAATCTGGAGGGCGATGCCATTGGTGGTGCAATTAACATGGTGATGAAAAATGCGCCAGGTAAGTTTCAGGTAAACGCGAATCTTTCTTCCGGGTATAGCCAGTTATTTTTAGATCGCAAATTTGCCAGTTTTAACGCTTCAGATATTCAGTCTAAATCGCCTTCAGAACTCAACGGGAAAAGCTATAACGCTACCCAAAATGATTTCACAAAAGGAACGCTTGATTATAAATATAAAAATCCATTGCCTAATCTCATTGGTAGCCTGTCTTTAAGTCAGCGGTTTTTAGATAATAAATTGGGTGTGGTTTTAGCCGGAAGTTATCAGAACACTTATCGCGGCAGCAACAGCACATTCTACAACACTGCTGTTAACGGAACAGATACTTATGCGGTGATTATTAACAAGAGTTACCGTGAATTTTCTGAGCAGCAACAGCGCACAGGTTTGCATGGTAAGGTAGATTATGCTTTTAATAAAAACCACCAGCTAACCTTGTATAATGTGTATGTTAATCTTAAAAACCAACAACTTAGGGATGCCATAACTACCACTTATAATGGCGTATATAATCCGGTTGCTGGAAATGCAGAACTGGTTTATAATACCAGAAGCCGCTTAACAGAACAACAGATTTATAACAGCACCTTACATGGAGATCATAAGTTTTTTGATGAGAAATTTTTGGTACAATGGTCTGCTGTTTATTCTTCTGCAAAGAATGATGTACCTGAAAATACCAGCATTAGCCTGAATGGTTTAGAGCAGAATTTTCAGCGCAGGAGAACCAGTTTGGTTAACACTTCACCCGTAAACCGCAGATGGGAAAGAAACACAGATGAAGATTTAGCGGGCTACCTGGACCTAACTTATCGTTTCGATCTTGGAAGTAATAAACTGGATGTGATGGCAGGTGGTTTATACCGCGATAAACAACGGAGCAGTTTCTTTAATAATTATACCCTTGCACCAGGTGCAGCAGATGCTGGTCGCCTGTATGGCGTGGATTTTCAGAACTATACTGATCTGAATTTAATTGTTACCAATCCAACAGGTGCAGTAGCTAACCCATTAACTTACGATGCCTCCGAAAAAATCAGCGCAGGTTATGCCATGTTTAAATATGTTTCTGCAAAGCTAGAATTAATTGGCGGAGCAAGGGTAGAGCATACCAATCAGGGATATAATTTGCTTTTCCCGGCCGGGGAAACCTTTCCAAAAGGTGCGCAAATTTATACCGATATCTTACCAAGTTTAACAGCGAAATATTTTTTAAACAATAAAGCACAATTGCATGCATCATATTACAAGGCACTTAATCGCCCTGGCTTTTATGAAATTGTACCTGGTAGAGTGGTAAATGAAGAGTTTCAGGAACGTGGAAACCCGAACTTAAAACGTGCCCTGGCCGATAACTTCGATCTGCGTTATGAGCTTTTTCCCGGTGCATCTGAGCAATTAATGATTGGCACATTCTATAAGAAAATTAAAGACCCAATTGAATATACATTTCAGGCAGATGCCGTTCGCGGGCAGGATATTTATTACACTCCCGGAAACTTTGGTACTGCCAATAACTTTGGTGCAGAGGTAGACTACATTAAATATTTCAGCAAGATTGGTGTGAAGGCAAATTACACTTACACCCATTCTCGCATTACCACGCCAAAAACCATCAGAACGATTAACACTACCACTGGTGATATTCAAGCGCTTTCTATTGATCAGGAACGCCCTTTATATGGCCAGTCTGAACATATTGGAAACCTTTCCTTATTGTTTAAGGACACTAAAAAAGGTTGGGATGCCCAGGTAGCTGGCGCTTACACAGGTCCGAGGATCAATACAGTTTCACAATTCCTAAACAACGATTTATGGCAGGAAGGCTTTGTTCAGATGGATGCATCCGCAGAGAAACGCTTTAAAGGCGGGATCAGTGTTTTTGTAAAAGCAAACAACATCTTAAACACTCCTACTAAATTATTCATCAAAGGAACCAACCCGGAGAATGATAAAATTAACGAAGAGCTGGTTAAAGATGGACGAACACTCATCAGAAGTGATTATTATGGTCAGAGTTATTTACTAGGCTTTAGGTATAAGTTTAACTAATTGAAATTTAAATCAAGAAATATGAAATCGAATCAGATTTTTAAATTATTCATCCTTTTGGTACTGGCCCTTACGGGATGTGAAAAAGCCAATATTGATGTAGATACTTCCATTGTTGAGGGCTCAGCCATAGGAGAAGTTTCAGGTGTTTGGACAAAAGGAAGTACGCAGGTAATAAAGGGTGATATCATTATTCCAGAAGGTAAATCCCTCACTATTGAAGAAGGGGTAACCATATTAATGGATACGGTTGCTAAACCGGAAATTGTAGTGAAAGGCAATTTGTACGCTTTGGGTACAGCAGAAAACCCGATTAAATTTACGGTAAATGAATTCTATAAAACTGCACAGAAAAAATTCGGAAAACTTTGGGGTGGGATATTGGCCGGACCAACTTGCGAAGAGTTAGTGCTTGATCATACAATTATCGAATATGCAGGTTCTACTACTTCAGATGCTTCTACTTCAGTTAAAATGGGTTTATACAAAGCTGTAGCTGGCGAAAACCTTCCGGCTTTATGGTTCTCCAATGCTAAGGGGAGATTGGTGGTACAAAACAGTGTGTTTAGAAACTTGCAGGAAGATTGTACTTACATTGAAGGTGGAAGGATTATTTTCGCTAACAATGTTTTTTACACCACTGGTGTAACCGGCGGCGAAGCAATGAATTTTAAATCTGGCTGTCTGGCAGATATCGCTTATAATCTGATTTACAGTACCAATACCAATGCGCTGAAACTTTCGAACACTGGAGATAAAACACCTCAAACTTACATTATTGCTTACAACAATACCATGGTTAATACAGGTTGGAGAAGACCAACTGCTAAGGGTGGTTCTGTTTGGCTGGAAAGTACTGTACGCGCTGACCTGTATAACAACCTGTTCGCTAATACGCGTTTTGGTGTAAAAAGAGACCCTAAAAAACCTGAAGATTCCAGGTCCGTTTACAGCAATAACTGGTATTATGGTTTTGATCAGGTTACCGTAAACCAATTTCAGCCAAAAGGCGATGTTGTTGGCGGTAAAAACGATATCATTGGCACAACCGCAGGTGCCAATGATCCGAAATTTGTAAATTATCCGGTAAATACTTCTGTTAATAATGCAGATTTTAATACCACATGGGATTTTCATTTACAGGGAAATTCTCCAGCGCTGGGCAGGGGAATTACAAACTTTACCCGTCACCATCAGGCAGGCATCGTTATGAAAAATGGCATCACGTATACTTCACCAGCACCAGCAACGTTTGTTGGTGCATATGGCACTAAATTATAAAATGAAAAACAAAAATTTAATCAACATTGCAGCAGTTGCAGTGTTAAGCTTAATCATTTCTTGTAATGGAAGTGCACAGCAGATAGATCTGAATGCCATTAAACCGTTATACGTTTCAGAACCTGTCGATTTTGATACTGATGATCCTGCAATTTGGATAAATCCAGCTGATCCGGCTAAATCTTTAGTAATTGGCACAGATAAAGATGCCAATGGCGGATTGTATGTGTTTGATTTAAAAGGTAAAATAATCAAGTCGAAAACCGTTAAAGGCTTAAAAAGACCTGACAATGTAGATATTGCTTATGGATTAAATCTGGCGGGGAAAAAAACGGATATTGCCGTAACTACCGAACGCCTTACGCATAAACTGAGAATCTATTCTTTACCAGAGATGAAGCCTGTTGATAACGGTGGGATTCCGGTTTTTGTGGACGAGACTGGGGCCGGGTTTCGAGACGTGATGGGCATTTCCATGTATACAGACCCGAGTGGAAAAATTTATGCTATTGTAGGTAGAAAATCGGGTCCGAAAGCAGGTGGTTATTTATGGCAATACTTGCTAAAGGATGATGGAAAGGGTAATATTAAAGCCGATTTAGTGCGGAAGTTTGGAAGCTATAGCGGCAAAAAAGAGATTGAGGCAATAGCTGTTGATAATGAGCTTGGTTTTGTTTATTACTGTGATGAACAATTTGGGGTACGTAAATATTATGCAGATCCGTTAAAGGGAAATAAAGAACTGGCATTATTTGGTCAAGGCGATTTTGCGGTGGATAACGAAGGGGTTGCCATTTATAAAACGGCTGGTAATAAAGGATATATTTTAGTTTCTGATCAGGGTGCGAGGCAATTGAAAGTATATAGCAGAATAGGGAAGGCAGGTGCTCCAAATCAGCACCCACTGGTAACTACTATAAAATATGCAGCCAATCAAACAGATGGGATCGATGTAGTTTCAGTCCCCTTAAATGCTGATTTTAAGCATGGGTTACTAGTGGCGATGAGTGATGATAAAACTTTTCATTTTTATAGGTGGGAAGATTTAGCTGGGAAGAAGCTTGACGTTAATCGCTAATATTACCGATTACCTTGGCTTGCCTCGGCTGGCCGCCGAAGGGCTGATGTCGGATTAGCAGGTCGAAGTTTAAATGGCGATCGCTTGGGGGCGTTTGCAATTCCCCTCCATTGGAGGGGTGCCCGCAGGGCGGGGTGGTTTCTGCATTGTGTCTCGTCCTAAAAAAAGTTTACAGTTTTTGATTTAATCCTGTAATTGATTTACAGGATTTTCCCGCTGCGCTGGCTTGCCTCGGCTAGCCGCCGAAGGGCTCTCTTCTTTTTCTTGACAAAAAGAAGCAAAACTCAAGGCTTGGATCTGATGTCGGATTAGCGCGTCGAAATTTAGATCGCGGTAGCGCAAGGGCTCGATTTGCTTTATAATAAGGATTTGTTTAAAGGAGCCGTTCGCGCTACCTTGGGTAGAGGTGTTTGAACAGAAAGTGCAAAAATTTCAACGGCTTCTCCTTCCATCATTTCCTAGGCCGGATAGCAGGATGGCAATAGCATGTGGTCATAGCATGATGAGAATTAGGATGCAGACTTAGATTTATAACGACAAGAACGACGATCGCTATCACTATCCAACAAGGCCAAACCACCGTTTCTTCGTTCTGCTCTTAGACCGGCATGGTCAATTTTTTGGGATGGCACTGACCAAGCCCAGCTACTGACTTGGATAAAAAAAATTGCGAGCCGGCAGTTTTGTTTCTTTTGCTGTCAAAAGAAAAAAGGCCCGTCCGGCCAGGACACGATAATATCCTTTTAACACGAAGCGTAAAAGACATTTTTTGTAGCATTAATTTATCAGCTGGTGTCAATACCTGCAGAGAAGTTTTTCCCACTGCACTGCCTTACCTCGGCTAGCCGCCGAAGGGCTTGTTCTTTATTCTTGATACTAAAGAACCAAACAATCAAGGCTTGGATCTGATGCCGGATTAGCGCGTCTAAATTTAAATGGCGGTAGCGCAAGGGCTCGATTCGACTTGTAATAAGGATTTGTTTTAGGAGCCGTTCGCGCTACCTTGGGTAGAGGTATTTGAACGTTGCTACAAAAATTTCAACGGCTTCTCCTTCCATCATCTCCTATGCCGGATAGCAGGGTGGCAATAGCAGGGTGGCCATAGCATGATGAGAAAATAGGATGCAGACTTAGATTTATAACAAGAATGGCGATCGCTATCACTACCTAGCAAGGCCAAACCACCGTTTCTTCGTTCTGCTCTTAGACCGGCATGGTCAATTTTTTGGGATGGCACTGACCTAGCCCATCTACTGACTTGGATAAAAAAAATGCGAGCCGGCAGTTTTGTTTCTTTTGCTGTCAAAAGAAAAAAGGCCCGTCCGGCCAGGACACGATAATATCTTTTTAAACCGAAGTATAAAAGACATTTTTTTGTAGCATTCATCTATCGGCTGGTGTCATCACTTGCCGTAAACTTTTTCCGCTGCGCTGGCTTGCCTCGGCTGGGCGCCGAAAGGCTTTTACTTTTTTGCTTGATCAAAAAAGAAGCAAAACCGAGCTTTTCTGCGAGCTCATGAATACCTATAAAAACATATACAACTGATGAATAACTCAAGGCTTGGACCTGATGTCGGATTAGCGCGTCGAAATTTAAATGGCGGTAGCGCAAGGGTTCGATTCGTCTTGTAATACAGATTTGTTTTAGGAGCCGTTCGCGCTACCTTGGGTTGTGAGGGAATTTGAACGGAGGTGTAAAAATTTCAACGGCTTCTCCTTCCATCATTTCCTAGGCCGGTTAGCAGGGTGGTGGTAGCAGGATGAGAAAATAGGATGCGGACTTAGATTTATAATAAGGATTGCGGTCGCTATCACTACCTAACAAGGCCAAACCACTGTTTCTTCGTTATGCTCTTAGACCGGCATGGTCAATTTTTTGGGATGGCACTGACCTAGCCTAGCTACTGACTTGGATAAAAAAAATTGCGAGCCGGCAGTTTTGTTCTTTTGCTGTCAAAAGAAAAAAGGCCCGTCCGGCCAGGACACGATAATATCCTTTAAACCCGAAGCGTAAAAGACATTTTTTTTGTAGCATTCATCTATCGGCTGGTGTGATCACTTGCCGTAAACTTTTTCCGCTGCGCTTGGCTTGCCTCGGCTGGCCGCCGAAGGGCTTTTACTTTTTTGCTTGATCAAAAAAGTAACAAAACCGAGCTTTTCTGCGAGCTCATGAATACCTATAAAAACATAAATAACTTATGAATAACTCAAGGCTTGGATCTGATGTCGGATTAGCGCGTCGAAATTTAAATGGTTGTAGCGCAAGGGCTCGATTTTCTTTTAATAAAGATTTATTTTAGGAGCCGTTCGCGCTACCTCGGGTTTGAGGTACTTGAAGGTTGGTGCAAAAATTTCAACGGCTTCTCCTTCCATCATCTCCTAGGCCGGATAGCGAGGTGGCAATAGCATAGGGAGAAATTAGGATGCGGACTTAGATTTATAATAAGAATGGCGATCGCTATCACTACCTAACAAGGCCAAACCACCGTTTCTTCGTTCTGCTCTTAGACCGGCATGGTCAATTTTTGGGATGGCACTGACCAAGCCCATCTACTGACTTGGATAAAAAAAATGCGAGCCGGCAGTTTTGTTTCTTTTGGTGTCAAAAGAAAAAAGGCCCGTCCGGCCAGGACACGATAAAATCCTTTTAAACCCGAAGCGTGAAAGACATTTTTTTGTACCATTCATCTATCGGCTGGTGTCATCACCTGCAGAAAACTTTTTCCCGCTGCGCAGCCTTGCCTCGGCTAGCCGCCGAAGGGCTTTTACTTTTTTGCTTGATCAAAAAAGTAACAAAAAAATCAAGGCTTGGAACTGATGTTGGATAAATTCGTAAAGTTTTATTTCGGCAGCACAAGCACCCGATGAAGAACCGGGAGAGAACGCGCTGCCTTGGGTTGTGGGGTATAAAAGATTGTGGTTGAAACTTTAACGTTTTCTCCTTCCATCATCTCTTATGCCAGATAGCGAGTTAGCAATAGCATGTGGTCATAGCACGGTATCAATCGCTGGAGTGTGAACCGTCCTACGGCATAATGCAAATTTGGTCCCGCAGAGCTAAATGACCACCGCAGATTTTTGCCGCTCAATTCTGCGTAAATCTTCTTAATCTGCGGGAAAATTATTTAAACGAGCAGGGTGGCGATAGCTAGACTGCGATTGCAATTATCCTCCATTGGAGGGGTGCCCGCAGGGTTGTTTTTGAACCGGTGAAAAATTACCTATAAGGTAGACATTGAAGGCACACCGGATGTTAATGTTTGGTACAGTGCTAATGGCAAGTTTATCAAAGAGCTGGCCGATTAAAACTGGATATTGTCTGCAGCAATAATCTGATTAAATAAAAAGCGCTCCGGATAATTCCGGAGCGCTTTATAAGGTAATTCACAATTGGTCTTTTGTTAGTAGATGTAGTTTAATGCCACTACATCATTAGCGTTGAATGTGCGGTTACCACCATTAGAGCAAGCTAACATAAAAGAAGCGGCATCAGGAGTAGCTGGAGTTCCTGGTATTACTACTGCTCCAACGTTTGATGCACCTTCGTTTCCTGCGCCACTTGCGCCACAGCTAAAAGCACGGTTCATATAATCTGTGTGACGTAAACCGATACAGTGACCTACTTCGTGCTGGATCACAGAAGCAAGATACAATAAGTTTGGATTAGCACCGTAAGCAGCAGCATTGGTATTCATTCTGATTTGATTAAAAGGGTTACCTGATGAGGTAGGGAAACCTGCAGAACCTAAAGTGATGAATCCACCACTTGCCGCTTCGTTAAAGCCAACCACATTAATATTGCCGGTTGTGCCTGCAGCTGCTCTTTGAAAAGTAATCTGTAAACCCAAGGAGTTATATCTAGAAATCATCGTATTTACAGCATCACTATATACCTGAGGTAAATTAGTAATGGATACAGTGATCACCCGGGGTAATGATCTTACCACATTGGTGGTGCGGTATTGCTCAGTTTCAGCAATATTTAAGTTAGCACCTGAAGCAGCTTCAGTTAAATTGGCATCAGTTAAAAGAATATCTCCTTCAACTAAATAGCCTCCATCCATTTTACGGATATTCTCAGTACTGAATCCTAAAGACTTAACCTTCTCCAAGGTAGCTGTAGAAATATCAGTTTTATTTTCGGCCGCAGTTTCTGTATCATTATTCTTACAAGAATATAAAGTAGTGAACAATAAACATGCTGCTGCCACTGATAAAAATTTGGTTTTTTTCATTTTAGTTTAGATTTAATTGGGGATAAATAGTTAAGTTAGTTAATATAATTTGTGAATTACCTTATAAATGCTAATTTAGGGAAGATTTATGATGTAAACAAAATTTTACAATAAAATATTTTTTGAGAGTCAATACTGTATATTTAATTATATTAATTTGTGTGTGCGTATTACGTTTAAATGCACAAGGACAACCTGGTGGAGTAGAAAAAAAAATGCAAAAATTTGTTTCTGCCAACGATAAAAAGACAGGATCAAGTTTAAATGATGTCCTGTTGGTTAGGTTTGATCACCAGTTAACACTAGCAGAAATCCGGAATTTACAACCGAAAAAGCAACTAACTGGCGATTATTTTATTGTTAGTAAGGCCAGTATTTCTAGCCTTTCTAGCCGAGTTGCTTATCAAATGGAGGCAAATGGCTTATGGAAAGCCAGCGATGGCTTAGCGCAGCTCCTTCACAAAAGTAAAAACAGCGATTCCATCACTGTAAGATTAGCGGTTAAAAATAGTACGCTGCAACCCGGGTTTTTAAAACCGTTAAACATTAAATCAGTTGATCTGCAGCATGCTATTTATACTATTTACATTACCGCTAACGATTTAACCTCAATACTTACAGAAGAGGAGATCATTTATGCTGATATTCTCCCAGTTGCCAAGCAAGAAGTGGTGATTAATGGATCTGATCTTGGACTCAACCAAATTACGAATGCCCGGAGTTTGTTCCCTGGTATTAATGGAGCGGGCATTAATATTTCGTTTAAAGAGGGAATGTATGACCTAACTGATCTGGATCTACTCGGAAAAACGGTTTCAGGTGCAGTTACCGGTGGTACAGCAACTGCTCATGCCACCAGTATGGCTACACTGGCACTAGGAAGGGGAAATTCTTTTATTCGTGGGCTCGGCGCCGCGCCAAATGCAAAGCTGGCTTTTTCTAGTTTTACAAATTTGTTTCCCGATCCGGTTTCAGATTTAAATCGCCTGCAGATTATGGTACAAAACCATTCGTATGGAACTGGAATAGATAATAATTATGGAATAGAAGCTGCTGCATATGATCAACAGGTATTTGATACCGATACCCTGGTTCATGTTTTTTCTGCTGGCAACAGTGGCACGCAAACACCAACTGGCGGTTTTTATCAGGGATTAACAGGAAGAGCTAACCTAACCGGAAACTTTAAACAAGCCAAAAACCTGTTAGTGATAGGCGGGATTAACCGGGAAAATATTTCAGAAAACCAGAGTAGTAAAGGTCCGGCTTATGATGGCCGCGTAAAACCTGAGCTCGTAGCCTTAGGCGAAGATGGAACATCAGGTTCTGCCGCGATTAGCAGCGGTGCTGTTGCGTTGCTGGAGCAATTTTATCATCAAAAGTTTTCAAAAGCACCATCTGCTTCGCTAATCAGGGCAACTTTAATAAACTCAGCTGATGATTTGGGAACACCACAGGTAGATTACATTTTTGGTTATGGAAAATTAAATGTCGCCCAATCTTTAAAAACCCTTAATGAAAATCGAGTTGCATTATATAGCGCAACAAAGGGACAAGATCTAATCATTCCACTAACTATTCCGGCAAATGTTGCCGAAACTAAACTAACCATTACCTGGAATGATCCGGCTGCTGCGGTAAATGCAGCGCAAAGCCTGGTAAATGGCCTGGATTTAAGTCTTGAAAGTCCATCCGGATCGGTTACCTTGCCATGGGTGCTAAGCAGCGCATCTAATTTGGATTCTATTGCCTTGCCTGCAACAAGAAAATTAGATCAGATTAATAACATTCAACAAGTGAGTATTGAAAATCCGGTGGAGGGCAATTTCAAAGTCCATGTAAAAGGCGACCGCATTTCACAAGGCACACAACAGAATTTTGCGCTGGCTTATCTATATAAATATAAAAATACCTTCTCTTTTATTACGCCTGATAAAGAAGTATATTTTTTTGGAAGAGAAGATAATTACATCCGATGGGAAAGTACCTATCCTGATAAAAAGGGTAAGCTTTCTGTAAGTTATGATGATGGCATTAGCTGGAAAGTGATCGATTCGAATGTGGATTTGGCAAAAGGATTTTACAATTGGGGTACCCCCGATTTATTTTCGAAAGCTACCGTTAAAATGGAAGTGGGTAGTGCTGTTTTTACCAGCGAGCGTTTCGTTATTTCCTCGCCAAGGGTATTAAAGGTAGGTTATGTGTGTAAAGATGGGATCGTTTTAAACTGGAATCCACAGGCTGGAGCCAAAGATTATACAATTTACGGCATCACTAATGATGTATTATCGCCAGTTGCAACAGTTACTGATACTTTGGTTAAGTTAAATGTGAACAGTATTGCCAGCCAGTATTATGCTGTGGCGGCAAATGGTAAAGACTTTACAGGGTTAAAGAGTTATACCATCGATTATACCCAACAAGGTGTTGCTTGCTATGTTAGAAGTCTGTTTGCTTCCGTTACTGGCGATAATAAAATTAGACTCGACCTCAGCATCGGGACTGTATTGGATATCAAAAGCATCATTTGGGAGAAACAAACGGGTGTAGATACGTATACGGTTTTGCAGCAAACGAAACCAGGAAATAATATACTTGATTATTCCATTTTTGATGATAAACCTAAATCCGGTATACAGTTTTATCGCGTAACTTTTGAAACGGCGAATGGAAATATTGTGAGTGATCTGGTCTCTGCGACTTTCCTTAAAGAGAATGAATTTTCATTTTACCCTAATCCTGTAACTGATTATTTAACCATTTTAAGTGGATCTTTTGAAGATTATAGCCTTTCTATATTTAATGTTTTAGGGCAAAAGGTATTCGAAGAGAAAGCCGCAAGTACGAATCGCTTTGGCTTAACGGCACTTACTACAGGTGTTTATGTTGGAGTGATCGTTAAAAATGGCGAACAGGTAAAGCAATTTAAGCTGATTAAAAGATAGTGGTCAGCGTTAATAATATAGAACCCTTCAGGTAAAAGTACCGCCAGGCAGATAGGATTTGCCCATTTCTCCATTTTACCTGCATATCAGATGGATTCTTTTGTCCTCATTATTTTTCTGCAACTTTGCCCTTCCAATTCATTTATTCAAATATTTACGCATTCAAAAAATACTTTTTATGTTTAAGCGGATCCATCATATCGCCATCATCTGTTCAGATTACGAAAAATCTAAAAATTTCTATGTAAATAAATTAAATTTTACAGTGTTGGCTGAAGTTTTCAGGGAAGAACGAAATTCTTACAAATTAGATCTTGCTATTAATGGCCTCTATCAGATTGAACTTTTTTCATTTGAAAATCCGCCAGCGCGTCCATCCAGACCAGAGGCACAAGGTTTACGGCATCTGGCTTTTGAAGTTGATGACATTGAAGCAGAGATTTCAAGATTAAATGCAGTTGGAATAATTACCGAACCTATTCGAATTGATGAATTTACAGGAAAGAGATTCACTTTTTTCGCTGATCCGGATGGATTGCCGCTGGAACTGTATGAGGGGTAGAAGTTGGTTAGTTGGGTTAGGGGGTTAGGGGGTTAGTTGGGTTAGAGGGTTAGTTGGGTTAGGGGTTTGAAGTATTGAGTTGGTTGTTAGTTTGTTATGAGTGTTTTTAAGTTTAAGCAATTTGAAGTCGACCAGACGGGTTGCGCCATGAAGATTAATACCGATGGGGTATTGATTGCTGCAATGGCTAATCATGAAGGGCCTCAACATATTTTAGATATTGGAACAGGGACAGGAGTGATGGCGCTCATGCTTGCGCAGCGTTTCCCTGAAACTGAAGTTAAGGCGGTTGAAATTGATGCACAGGCTGCAGAAACTGCTGGAAGAAACTTTCAAAAGTCTGTCTTTAGTGATCGTTTAACGATTAAGCATATAGCCATTGAACAATATAGCCATTCCGAACCATTTGACCTTATTGTCTCTAATCCTCCATTTTTTGTAAACGATCTGAAGAACACAGAGGAGCGAAAGGGAATCGCCAGGCATGCAGACGAACAGTTTTTCGAAATGCTGATTGATAAGTCAAATCAGTTATTGGCAAAAAAAGGTATGCTATGGTTAATTCTTCCTGTTAAACAAGCCAACGAAGTGATTGAGTATGCATCAACGCATCACTTGAAGCTTGCTGAACGAATAAATATTCACTCTGATCAACAAAAGCCGACTTTCAGACAGATTATTTGCTTAGCAAGAGAAGATTTAGAATTCAGAGAAACTGACTTTTATATTTATGAATCACTGAAGAAACATAGTCCCGCCTATAAGTTATTGCTAAAGGATTTTTTTCTAGCCTTTTAATTTAATAAATCAGGATAAGATCGTACATAAAATAACGACTGGTAATGCTGTTGTTTGAGGCTGAAAAATTCGGTTACTCTCTTTTTCGCGGGTAAATGATAAACTTATAAATAGCTGCTGATGTTTGTAAACAATTAGCACAATTAAATTCACAAAATGAGAAAAATAGGCTTGATTTCTGATACGCATGGATACCTTGATGATGCTGTTTTCAAACATTTCGATCAGGTAGATGAAATTTGGCATGCTGGCGATTTTGGTAATGATGTGGCAGCGCCATTGGCTGCCTTTAAGCCCTTACGCGGGGTATTCGGGAATATCGATGATGCGGTAATTCGCTCTGAATTTCCTGAGAAAAATCGATTTAGCTGTGAACAAGTAGATGTTTGGATGACTCATATTGGCGGTTATCCCGGAAAGTACTCCTCTTATGTTAAGCCAGAAATTTACACTAACCCTCCCAAATTATTCATCACCGGGCACTCACATATCTTAAAAGTAATGTTCGATGAAAAAATAAAATGCCTGCACATAAACCCTGGCGCGGCCGGAAAACATGGTTGGCACAAAGTGAGAACACTGGTTAGATTTTGCATTTCTGAAGAAAATATTCATACCTTAGAAGTTATAGAATTATCAGGTAGATAATGTAAAATATACACTAAGTATGGGTTTTGGCGTAGTCACATTAGGGCAATTTATTATAGAAAAACAAGCAGATTTTCCTTACGCTAAAGGAGAACTTTCCAGGCTATTGCGTGATATTGCAATTGCAGCAAAAATTGTAAACCGGGAAATAAATAAAGCCGGTTTGGTTGATATGATTGGTCATGTAGGTACGATCAACATCCAGGGAGAAAAACAAAAAAAACTTGATGTATACGCAGATCAACAATTTATAGCTGCCCTAACCAGTGGTGGCGAATGTTGTATCATTGCCACTGAAGAAGAAGAAGAGATTATTCATATTGATTCGCCGGTTTCACAGAATGCCAAATATATTGTTTGCATAGATCCAATGGATGGCTCGTCTAATACCGACGTTAATGTTGCGGTGGGTACGGTTTTTTCAATTTATCGACGTAAATCTTTAGAGGGAAAAGCCAGTATTGCTGATGTTTTGCAGAAAGGTACGGAACAAGTAGCGGCTGGTTATATTATTTATGGCTCTTCTACCATGTTGGTTTATACCACGGGAAAAGGGGTGAATGGATTTACGCTCGATCCTTCCATTGGCGAGTTCTGTCTTTCTCATCCAGAAATGAAAATTCCTGAAACAGGTGCTACGTATTCTATCAATGAAGGCAACTACGTTCATTTTCCGGAAGGAGTGAAGCAATATATTAAGTATTGCCAGGTAGAAGATGAGGCTTCTAACAGACCTTACACATCTCGCTACATCGGCTCTATGGTAGGAGATATTCACAGAAGTTTAATCAATGGAGGAATTTATATCTATCCGACTACAGCCCGCTCGCCTGAAGGCAAGTTAAGATTGCTTTATGAATGTAACCCGATGGCTTTTATTATTGAGCAGGCTGGCGGCAAAGCAAGCACAGGTTTTGAGCGGATTTTAGAAATACAGCCTACTGAAGTTCATCAGCGTGTTCCAATATTTATAGGTTCTGTACAAATGGTGGAAAAGGCAGAAGAATTGATGTTAGTTAATGCCAAAAGTACAGCCTATGCTGATCATCAGGTAGAGGCTAAATTAACAGATTTAGGAATCGTTTCCGGAATCGATTAATCCCGATGTAAACCATCTGTAATTCGGGATTAACAAGCTAGTTTTAAATTATACTGTCATGTTAATCCCGAATGTTCTCCTTATTGAAGGGCGACATGACTGTATCAAAAGGACTTGGATTTAATAGGTGATAAGTTTCATCGGATGTGTTGATCAGGAACGGGCACGCTCTGCCTCAAAAAAAGTATCTATGGCGAGGTTTTGCTTGTCTTTTGAGGCAAACACGGCTAGCCTGTCGCAACGCTCGTTTTCAGGATGATCATTGTGCCCTTTAATCCAAATGAATTTCACCTTATGCAGTTTGTATAATTCGAGGAAACGGATCCAGAGGTCCTTGTTTTTTTTATCCTTAAAATTTTTAGTTACCCAACCGAAAAGCCATTTTTTTTCTACTGCATCTACTACATATTTTGAATCGGAGTAAACCGTTACTTCCTGGTTTAGACTTTTCAGCGCTTCCAGGCCTTTAATTACGGCGAGTAATTCCATGCGGTTATTGGTTGTCATTCTGAAACCGCCGCTCAGTTCCTTATAGTGTTGTCCTGCTCTTAAAATGGTTCCCCAGCCACCTGGTCCGGGGTTTCCGCTAGCTGCTCCGTCTGTATAAATCTCAATCATAAACGGTGTAAAGTTATGTTTTTAGGTTTAAAACTGGTTGTTTTATGTGGATGTGAAAAATTATTTTCATTTCAAATAATTGAATTTTAAGCAATTAAAAGTTTGTTGTTAATTCTTTAATAAAAATATTTGCAGGGATTGGTAAAAATCGTACTTTTGTGACACTAAAAAATACGGTGGTTGTAGCTCAGTTGGTTAGAGTATTGGTTTGTGGTGCCGAGGGTCGTGGGTTCGAGCCCCATCAGCCACCCCGTGAGCCCTTTAAGTTATCTTAAAGGGCTTTTTTGTTTTTATGAGATTTTAAAATCGTTGAATAGAGGCGATAGAGGCAGATTTTTGGTTCGAGCCCTATAGGGGTACCCTGATGGTGCAAAAGTAAATCAATTCTTAAAACATTTTTTTAATATCCTTTTAATGAGAGTGTTGTAATTTTTAAGTTCCGAATTTTTGGTTCGATGCTATTAACTTCGACAGAAGCTTGCGTTATAATTTTATTATTGCTTGCTTCCTCCTCCCCGCCCCACCATTTCAAAAAGCGTTCAATATCGATCAGCATGGTGCACGGAATTGAACATTAAATTAAAAGAAATAGCGTGTTATATCGTTTATTGGCTACAATGGTAATAAAATTTGTTTGGCATAAAATTGGGGAAGGACGGCATAAGAGTTAAGGCCAGTATACTTCAACTATCCTGGTATTTTAAATAATTAAGTCTATGCTTGCACACAATCTACTTCTTATCTATAGAAATTTTAAGCGGTTTAAGATTTCGTTCTTCATCAACCTCATCGGCTTGTCTGTAGGATTGGCAAGTACACTACTGATCTATTTTTGGATAGAAGACGAATTAAGCATTGATAAGTTCAATGAGAAAGATACTCAGCTCTATCAGGTGATGAGAAATGAACCACTTAACAATACGATAAACACCGAAGAATATACCCCAGGGCTTTTAGCACGTAGTCTTGGATCGTCAATTCCTGCAGTTGAACATGCGGTGGCAGTTGTAACTCCCAATATCAGCTATAAGGGTGTACTTTCAGATGGAGTATCAAAAAGTTATGCCAACCCTCAATTTGCCGACAAAGACTATTTCAATGTTTTTACCTATCAGTTTATTGAAGGAGATAAGAATACCGTATTGTTGAACAAAAGTGCAGTTTCGATTTCAGAAGGAATGGCGCTTAAATTATTTAAGACAACGAAAGACATCATTGGGAAAACTATATCTTTTGAGAATGAATATTTCGATGGACAATATATCATATCGGGAATATTCAAGTCTCCATCAAACGCTTCAAAACAGTTCGATATATTGTTCAGCTACGAACTGTTTCTGGAAAGAAGACCTGAAGTAAAAGATTGGTCAAATGGCGGTCCCTCAACATTTGTAATTTTAAAGAAGGATGCGGATGTTGATAATGTAAACAAGGCCATTACGCAATTACTGCTGACAAAAAGAAAAAATTCGAACGAAACCCTTTTTGTACAGCGCTTTTCGGAAAGGTATCTTTTTGGCAGTTATGAAAACGGCATTCCTGTAGCAGGAAGAATGGTATATGTACGTCTGTTTGGAGTTATCTCATTGTTTGTACTTGGCATTGCATGCATCAACTTCATGAACCTATCTACCGCAAAGGTTTCTAGGAGAATGAAAGAGGTAGGTATAAAAAAAGTGATGGGAGCAAAAAGAGGTGCGCTCATGGTTCAATATATTGGAGAATCAATGCTGCTGACATTTATTTCACTATTCGTTGCCTTGCTCGCTACTGAATTATTACTGCCACAGTTTAATGCTATAACCGGCAAATCCCTTAGCCTGCATTTTGACCTAAAGCTAATATTAACACTTTTGGGCATAAGTATTTTTACAGGTCTAGTTGCTGGTAGTTATCCAGCTTTTTATCTATCTGGATTTAACCCTAGAAATGCGCTTAAGGGAAGGCTAAGCAGTTCAAAAGGTGAACTATTGACCAGAAAAGGATTAGTAGTGTTTCAGTTTATCGTATCGATTGTCTTAATTATATCTGTTCTGGTTACCTACAACCAGATAAAGTTTGCACAGAATAAAAATCTCGGTTATGAAAAAGACAATATCATTTCGTTTGCCAAACAGGGCAAATTGGAAAAGAATTTTAAATCCTTCATCTCACAACTGAAAAATACCCCAGGAGTAGTCAATGCATCCTATATGTATGGAAGTTTGGCTGGTGGCGTTAGTTCCCGTTCAGGTGGACTTTCATGGGATGGACAGTCATTAGATCAAAAGAACACAAAATTTGATTACCTGGATGTTGATTTTGGTTTGATCGAAACACTTAACATCAAAATGGAACAGGGAAGAAGTTTCTCTCCTGAATTTGGATCGGACAGTTCGGCAATTATTTTTAACAAGGCTGCCATTAAAGCAATGGGAATTACCGATCCCATTGGTAAAACAGTGAATTTTTATGGCAACAGGCAAATTATCGGAGTGGTAGATGATTTTCATTTCGAATCGCTTTTTGAAAAGGTAAAGCCTTTCTTTTTTAAGATTGACTATGAAAGTGGAGGAAATATATTGGTACGCATTAAATCTGGATCGGAGCAGATGGCGATAGCAAATATTGAGAAATTGTATAAAGAATTTAATGAAGGAACACCATTTGAATATAAATTCTTAGATGATGATTATCAGGTGCAATACACACTTGAAAACAAGGTAGCTATTTTATCAAGATATTTTGCCGGCATTGCAATTATGATCTCATGCCTTGGTCTATTTGGCTTGGCTGCATTTATGGTAGAGAGACGGTCTAAAGAGATTGCCATAAGGAAAACATTGGGCTGTAGCGATTTTGGTATTATTTCTTTATTGTCGACTTTTTTTATCAGGATTATTTTTATCGCTATAGCAGTTGCTTTTCCACTGGGTTATTTTATAATGGGTGATTGGTTACAAAGTTTTGCCTATAGAATATCTATAGAGTGGTGGTATTTTGCTTTAGCAGGTGTTTTGTCTTTCACGATGGCTTGGATTGCAATTGCAACGCAAATATTCATTGCTACAAGGATTAATCCTGTTAAGTATCTTAAAGAATAAATTACTCGTCTAAAATCTTCGAAAAACCGCTTATTTCAATCAATTCGTCCACAAAATGGTTCGAATTACGCACCGTTACTGACCCAGAATTTTGAAAGGTCTTGACATTACGTTGAGACCTTTCTTTGTTTTAAGAGCATGCTCTTAAATACATTATTTAGTTATTTCGTGGATTTATTGTGTTCGGCACCGGGCTCCAGTTTATTTTAATCTTCTAAAAATAAATGACTATTAAGGATCCATTTACTCATGGGCTGAAAAACTTAATTCTAACTTAAGAATATGATGGCGGGCATTCAGAAATCAAACTGATGATTATGATTTTAAAATCCATCTCCTTTAAAAATGCTGCATCATTCTTTAAGGTCTGATTGAGAAAGATTTAAGTCTTATTCATCTTTGTTTATTTTTTGGACAAAGGACGATATCGCACAGGAACCGATCAGGATCTTCACTTGTTGCCAAAAATAAACCTGATCTCAAATAGCGCATGAAACCATATGCTGTCATACTCGAAGCAAAGGCTAAGTATAGGTAGATTAATGGTGGACTAGAGGTGGAGATCACGTGGACTGTAGGCGCAGTAAAGAAATCAATTATTTAAATAAGCAGGAAAATGCTATATTTAATTGGTCATCCCCTTGATTACGCTAATATACTAAATTATTATGGCAACATTAAATGGAATGATCAGTTTTTCCGGTAAACTTGGCGACCTTGTTTTTTACAACCGGGGAAAAACAAAAGTGGTGCGACAGCAGGTGAAGTCTTATCAACTTTCTGAGAACAGCAAGAAAAGCGGTCGCGATTTTGGAGCGGCCAGTCGCACGGCAGCTTATATCGGAGCGGCCTTTTCGCCTCTAGTTAAACGATATGCCGATGGGGATCTGGTTAATCGCCTTAATAAAAAGGCGATGGAGATTTTTAAAAGTATCCCCAAAGAACATGCTGGAAATAAAAAGCTTGTTGACGGGGACCTTGGCCAGCTTCGGGGCTTTGAGTTTAATGTTGTTGCCCCTTTAAGTAAGCTATTGTTCCAACCCCTGGGCGCTAAGATGCAGTCTGATGGAATCCTCGAACTGGAATTTTCTAAAACTAAGCTAGAGCAGTTTATTCGGGTGATACCTAACGCTAGTTGTGCGGTACTACAGTTGATGGTATTTAATTTCGAACTGGATGGAGAACACTGTGAATTAATCAATGTTAATGATATGGAAATTCCGCTGAACCTTACAGATTTCCCAGGTGCAAAATTAATGTTGAAAACAACGCAAAAAGGTGCCAGGGCACTGATCATTGCTTTGGGTATTTCTTACCTAAGCAAGGGGATACTAAGTGACGACAAACGCTATTATGGCTGCCATATTTCTCATGCCTGGCATTTGCAGGATGGCGTGGAGGTTGAGTTTATACCGTTAGTAGAGGAAAAAATAGAAGTAGTTGAAAAGGTGGGTGGAATCAGTTGGGAAATGGGCTGAACGGGGTGCGTGAATTGCAGCGGCTCTAAAATATTGGGTATGGTCTATAACCTAAATTATAATGGCAAAACTACCTTTGTCGGTCATTTTCGATTTCTGGTATAGCCAAGTACAATGCAAGCATTAGTTTGTTCTTAGGAACATTTGAGTCTAAAGGCTATTCTACTGCCTGTGGATTAGTTCCCAGCCTTTTTAGGTTTGCCAACACCTGATAAGCATCACAGGTATTGCGGCTAAATCTATCCCATTTGTTAAAGAGGAGGAAATCCGACTGGTGTTTACGCAAATAGGTAGTGAGCTTCATCCATTCTGGTCGTTTGAAAGATTTTGCAGAGTGGTCTTCAGTGAAAATCTTTAAAATGCTAATGCCACGCAGTTTGCAGTAGTTGGTTAACATCTCCTGCTGAGCCCTTAGTGAATGACCCCTCAATGCCTGTTCCTCTGTACTTACACGGAGGTATAAAATTGCTGTTTTCATAATTTAAGTTTTAACAATAATTATACAGCGACAAGTATTTGCCAAATCTTGGCAAGGTTACGATATAGAGGTTGGGAAATACTCTAGTAAGGACAAATATTATGAAGTTTGGTATATTTATAGATAATTATGAAAGAGGACACTTCAGCTTTTCGGCTAAAATTATACGTATGTGAGTACCCAAAGCAAACAACAGATAAAGTCTTTTTGATGAGCTATAATTTAATATATTAGCAATACAAAACCAGCAAATCTATGGCTCCAATACAACTACTTCTAGCTACATTGGAGAATGTTTATGGCTGGTATAAAAGTTATAGGGCATTACCTGACCAAATGGAATGGCAAAAAAAACAAATAATAAAACCAAACTGACACTAATGAACACTTAAAAAATGCTTTAAGAAAGGTAATTGCGGACAATTCAGCAGGTATTGTTTTCAATATGCTAAACTTATTTGACGGAACTGGTTTCCCAAAAAATGACAATGTAGATTGGACTGGTTAAAAGTTATAGATGAAGAACCTAATAAAAATTCTGAACCTGTGGACGATTGTTTACATGACAAATTTTATGAAACTTATTGGGACTGGAAGAAAATTAGAGGCGATAAAAAATGGAAACTGGACACACACACATTCTACTCTGCATCAACTTTTGTGGTGTATTGACAACTTTGTGCTCCGAAATCCGCCACTGCGCCAAGCGCGAAACCGGTATAAACTCTAAAGAACATACACGAAACAGGAAATATGGGAGCTTGGGGAACAGCAATATCATCTAACGACACTTACGCTGACATATACGGTAAGTTTTTTGACCTGTATAATGACGGACTTGACGTGTCAGAAATTTCAAAGAATTTAATTGCTGACAATCAAGAAACCATTAACGATAAGGACAATTGTAATAACTTTTGGTTTGCATTGGCAAAAGCACAATGGGAATGTAAGCAACTTGACAAAGACATTTTCGACCAAGTAAAAAAGGTCATTGAAACAGGCGAAGATCTTGGAGTATGGCGACAACTTGATGCTGACGAAAAAGACATTAAAAAGCGTAAAGTAGTACTTGACAAATTTCTTACTGACTTACAAACAGAAAGACCAAAAGCAAAGTCAAGAAAAAATAAAATAATTTGCCAACCAGTTTTTGAAAAAGGAGACTGCTTGACTTTTAAACTTGAAAACGGAAATTATGGTGGTGCTGTTGTTTTAGAAGCAATTAAGGACAGCGAATATGGACATAATCTAATTGCAACAACAAGAATAGACCAACCGAGCAAGCCAACAAAAAAGGACTTCGAGAATGCGGAAGTTCTGGTAATGAACTATGCGAGTTGCGACAATGAACCAAATGTAAAATGGTATCTTCCAATACGACATAAGCAAATAGCACATTTAATTGAAAGGGTTGAGAACATAGAAGTTCATATAAATTACGACATCAAAAACTCTATGCTTGGGTTTGTAGGTGACTTTGACATTTGGGTAATTCAAGTTGTCGACCAGCAGTTAAAATCAGAAGAAACAAAACCTCGTTCAAAGACAAATCAAACAATCAAAGCATTGACAAAAAAGAGCAAATGGAAACTTTGGTAAAAACGGACAACGGAAGAAGAGCTGTCTATAACAGCACATTTGCAATAGACGGTGCGACGTTCTCCGCAGACAGTTTTGTGGTTACAGGAAGTTCAGTTCTCCGAATGAACATCTGGGCTGAAATCCCGCCCATCGCAAATCTGCAAAACATTATGCGTCACTTTAGCAAGACAGCAAACTATAACAATGAAACTATACGACATTTTTCTGGACAACAATAAAATTGGGACAACTGAATTTGAAAAGGGAGATGCACCTATGGGAGGTGTTTTTGGCAAAATAACTTTTATAAATATTTCTTCGGGTTATGACTTCTTTAAAACCTATTGTGTAACAAACGACATTGAATTAGTTACTGATTATCCCGAAGACAGACTGATACTTACTCGGACGATAAATAATTTAGCAGTTAAAAATGAACTGGGAATGGAAATCAAAGGTGTAGGAAATCAAATTAGTGGTATGGATAGCGATGAATTTGAAATTTCATTAGAAGGTGTTCCATATCCATTCTATGAAGAGGAATTTCCCCATCACGTAAAAGCGTATTACAACCAGTTCAACAACTAGCAATGACCACAATCGGAAACAATTTTCAATCTATACGTTTACTCTACTTTAGACTTAATAACTGAAGTAGGCGTAGTTGCACATTGATGACTGTGCAAACGGGGAAACTGAAAACCGTATAGAGTAAACATATTGCTTCTCACTACTAAATAGTATTTAATCGAAATATTCCCTAGTAGTGAACTTCCATCTTCTCTACTAGGGATAAAAACCATTCAATGATTGATGGTACGAAAATGTGCTCCAAAAGGGCCTATTTATCCGTTTTCCGAGTTCCTCAAACTCGTTCATTCGGCGTGGCATTTCGGCCACTCGCTTCAAATCAGCCACAAACTTGGAGGTAGTTGGTACCATCAGCCACCCAGAATTTTGAAAGGTCTTGACATTACGTTGAGACCTTTTTTGTTTAACAGCAGGCTCTTAAAATACAATATTTAGTTATTTCGTAAATTTATCGTGTTCGATATCTGGTTCTAATTTATTCCAATCATCTAAAATAATGACTATTAAGGATCCATTTACTCATGGGCTGAAAAACTTAATTCTAACTTAAGAATATGATGGCGGGTATTTAGAAATCAAACTGATGATTAGGATTTCAAAACCCATGTCAGCCACAAACCGCAATGAAATTTGTACCATAAACGACCTTTTTATTGTCCTCTAATTTTTGTTTATCAAGAAGATACGCTGAAACGTTTCGCTCACTAAAGCAGTTCGATGTTGTAGACTTTCAAATCAAATTTTTCGGGGAACATCGAACCAATCAGCTTCTCTTATTGTTAATCGCAGATTTTGTGAGAATTGGGGAAAATCGCGGTAGCAATGAATCATCGCCCCGCGCTATCAAAATCAAGTTCCACTGAAATGTGGAGACAATGTCTCCGGAATAAACTGAATCTATTACTCGATTCCGAGAGGTTTGATGTCAGGGATAAAGGGGGTGATCTTGTCATAGAGGTCAAATAAGATAGCTGTTATGCGAACTATCGTTTATCGTGCAGCTAAAGGCAACTGCTAAACAAAGAAAGATGGGAGGTAATCTCATTTGAATTGAAAGTGGCCATTTTTAATTACCTACTCAAATATGGCATGCCTATTATGAAGATAAATTAAAGTGAAATACTATCATAAAAATTATATCACACTTTTGTGATATTTATATATTTTTTTAACTTTGCTTTTGTAAATTTTGCTGAGCGTGTCGATATAGATAAAGCCATAGGCAATTATTTGATGTTTAAATAGATTACTTAACAGAAAACAGCTACCGGTACTCGCTATACTTCAATGGGAAAAGCCCAGACATATGATTAAAAATAAACTCATTAAAAATGAAAATCTTTACACTAGCTGATTTCTACAAGCAGTACGGCAAAATGATGTCAAGAATAATGATCATCTTTATGCAGTTTATACTGCTTTCTGCTTGCCAAAACGGGCAAAAGGATGCTCAGGATAAAACCTCTAAAGACGAGCAAAACAATATTTTAAGTGCACTAATCACTAATATGCGGGCCAGCATTACAGACCTTACTGAAGCCAACCGCAAGCCAACTAATCAGTGGTTGCTGCATAGCCATTATCCGCTGTCTGCGGAAGAAGTTAAAGCCATAGAAAATGCCGGAAAATTGGAAGGCAGTTATGCTACGGATATGGTGGATAAAATTGGGTGTTTCATTTTGCGTATTGAGCTTAAAAATGAAAAGGGCGAAAATGTAACGCTGGCAGATACTACGAAAAATCCATTGTACCTCCAACGTTTTGGGCTGTGGGAACATGATAAAAAATTATCCCAAAATGTGGGTATCAAGATCCGAACCAATCAGTTATTTTCTGAATTGAAAGGTAAAGTTCAGCTCCAATTGAAACTGGAAAATGGTGCTGTAAAATTGGCCGAAATTCCTGTTTCTATTACGATTAACGACCAGAATGAGTTGTAAAAGTTTCACTATTTAGTATTACTGTTCATATTTTGCCCAGACTTCCTGCTGCCGCAATCGCTTTTCTTATAGTGCAGATCTTTTAGTTCTTCGCGAAAAAAACGGCGGTTACGTTTCTCCACCAAGATCGGTATACTATGGCTTTATAATTTCTTTCATCTAAACTAAAAGATCTTAAAGAGCCAATGCAAAACTGGATTGACAATAGGAGATGTACAGACTTTGAGCTAAGGTTTTGATCGGACTGTTTGTTTTGTGATGCGGTAAATCTACCAGCCGCTGTCAATTTTTTTATAGGCTTCGGTAATTATATCATCGGGCGACGCATTTTCAAATAAATAATCCACTTTACCTAACGTAAACGTTTTTGATTTTGAAGGCATATCCTCTTCCATGGTATTGATTATTTCCTCTTCTAATGTTCCTTTATGTAAATCATAATTAAGCGAATGGTGGCTTCCAGCACCCATGTTGTAGGTTTTGATATGTGTAAGTACAAAATTCTTTCCAACGTATTTAAAAGTACTGGAAAGATTACCACTTGGTCCGATGCCAGATAATTTGATATTTAATGCTCCACTATCAATACGCACCTCTTCATATTCATAAATTTTAATGTCATTTTCGTTATATGCGATTGGCATTGCAACATTTGAAACCTTGTCTAAGCGGTAGGTTTTGTTCTGATTTTGTAACAGGATTAGCATTGGTCTTTCCGCAGTTTTATCTTTTTTATTGCCCAACACTATTACGATGTCAGCCAAACCGTCGTCATTCAAATCCCCTTCCGTTTCGTATTGAATTTCATAAACCCCTGTTTTAGGCAAGAAATCCTGCGGTTGATGGCCTGTTTGCGGATAAATAACCCTCTCCATCTTATCAATCGCTTTGATCGTATCTACAACACTTTCTTTAAAAACGGTATCATGTGTAGGCGCTTGGGGCTTCTTGTCTGTGCTGGTTTGGCAACTTTCAAAAAGTAGTATGATTGCTGTACATCGTGTGAGTAGATATTTCATTTGTCTGAGTTGGCTTTCCTGTGATGGTATAAAGGGTAAATCTTATCGTAATTGTGAAGAGTAAAAGGAGCGTAGTAATTTGGATATTGTTCATTGAATAGGGGAGGTTATGTGTTTTGCTGATTTCGGGTTAGCTGAGTTCTTTTGATTTTATCTCGGCGTTCAACGTTTTAACCCGTAAATAGACTGGGAGAAAACCTAAAATAATTGTAACTGCGGGAAGAAACAACGCTATGTTGCCTTTTTTGTAATAAAAATAAATAGCTGCTGCGAGTATACATGGCCAAAGTATACAGACACCGATGATTAGGCCTTTGAAAAAATCCCTTTGTTTGGTCAGTGTTTTCAGATCTTGTGGGTTGGATGGGTTCTTAGTTATCATTGTAATTTTTATTGTTTAGTGATGGAGAAAATATGCTTTAGTCTTTTTTTTTCGGATAGGGTATGCCACCAATATTTCGATGGCATACCTTTCCAGTATTATTCATAGTTTTATAAACTTCCCTAATTGCCTGGCAAGGGCAAAGCTAGTAAATATATTTTATATCACAATATTGTGATATAGATTTAATACATAGTTTTTAAACCTGAAAATTTGGCTTCTTATCCAAATTAGACCCTCCTTGAGCAATGGCCTATCGCTTAAACGAAATGGAAGAAAAGTTTGTTTCTGTGGGTGGAATCTTTGATGATGCCCCAAAAAATCGCAAATTGCACCAAAGTTAAATCGAATGGCAAGAAAAGTTACGGATGGACCTGTTAGGAATAAGGAACGCACCAAAGAAAACCTGATTTCTGCGCTTGGGGAAATTCTGAAAAAGGATGGTTTTTCCGGTCTGAACATCAGTAGGGTGGCAGAGAAGGCAAAGGTAGATAGGAGGCTGATCTATGATTATTTCGGAAGCCTTGAGGGACTGGTTAAGGAGTATCTTAATACCAATGACTACTGGAAGATGAGTCCGGAAGAAGTCGGCGATATTGTGGAGACCAGCAAAGCAGATGCGGGAAAAACACTTGCCTACAATGTTCTGGAGAACCAGTTTGACAGTCTGATCAAAAATGAAGAGATGCGCCGGATCATCACCTGGGGGCTCAGCGAGAAGTTGCCGATTTTGAAAGCGCTTGATTTGAAACGTGAGGATATAGGTAACCAGGTGTTGAGTGAGGTCTTCGACAAACATTTTGAAGGCAGTGATAAAAACTTCAGGGCGCTGTATGCGTTATTGATGGGAGGAGTTTATTACCTTACCCTTCATGCCAAGATGCAGGAGAATCCTTTTTGCGGGATAGACCTTCAACAGCCATCTGGTCAGGAAGAAATTAAGAAAGCGCTAAAACAGTTTATTGAACTTGCCTACGCCTAATGGTCTATTTAAAACATAGAAAAGTCTATTTTTAAATCCCCGAAAGTGGATATTCGAATGTTATGCCAACCGTGCATTATGAGATGAACAAGGCTCGTTGTCAGGCATGGTTATTACAAAACCGAATTTATATTAATTCATGGCTGATTTGTCAATGAGCGATGATGCTAATTTGTGTTAGATCCGATAGTAACTACCTCACTATTTTATTCAAATAATAATCATTTCCTTCCTCCTTCATCTCATTTAGGAAATCATTGTAAGTATAGTTTTTATTTAAGTTCTCCTTCTTGGCTCGAAGATAATCCTGGTAATAGCCAAATCCTCCGGCCATGTAGTAATTATAAAATCCATCAGCTTTGTTGTTCACCACACACAAATCGCCCGTTACAGAAGCTTTGTCGTTGTAGACGGTGGTATAATTTATTTCCAGAAAATAGGTGTTACCCTTAGATTCCCAAATCCTGAAAGTCATGCTCGGATCTTTATAATGATAAAAGGTTTTTCCGAATTTTGCTTCCAGAGCCTTTTCTAATTTTTTGGTTTCCTGCGTAGTTTTGGTTTCCAACTTATAGGCCTCGATTTGATTGGTTTTTTTATCAATATAGAATTTAACAAAGTTTGCCATGTAGGAGGTATTGGGACTGTTGTCTATACTGCCATAAAGGGACTCGCCCTCAAAATATAAGGCATCTTTTTCCATAGAGATATACTCATCTAGTCCAGCTACCTGGAAGTTCTGGTCTTCCAGTTGAAATTTAGAGGTGATGCTACTTTCCTTTACCGGAAGTACAATAGACGACAGATCGAAGTTTTGAGAATTACACGATTGTATAAACATACTCATTACAAGGAGGGACAAAACTATTGGGGCTGCTGTTCTGCTTTTTAACATTTAAAAATTTTTATAGGTTTTTGGGGAATTACCATTGCTTGCTCGACTAGCACTACTTTGCCTATAACTTATCATAGTGCAAAATATATTGGTAATGTTGCCAGCCAAATTTAATACTTGCTCAAAGATTAACTTGTTGCTCTACGCAATTTAACTACCCTTTCGAGCTACCTGACAAATATATCACATATTTGTGATATTTATCTACTTTGTTAGTTTTGCTTTAAAAGTTTTTGCCTGGACAACCGATATTGGTGTTTTCGCAGTGGCGATGTAAGTTTTGAAATTCCCAAAAAGGTAAAGCTTTTGAATTTCATCAGCAGGAAAAAATTAAATATGATTATGTTGTTGGTGGCGATGGTGGTTTCAGTGTATCCAATTGGCGAAGACAGGGATTTTTTCAAACCAATATTGCAGGCAGGATTTTGAATTTATGGATCCTGAACGGGTAGTGGAAAAGGAGAAGTACAATGGGTTTAAACCAAGCCTGTATACTGTGAGTGAACCCGGCTCTTCCTATAAGCTTTTTCATCCAGCCTTTTATCACTCCTCAAATGGTTTTTCATGCTATGCTCCAGGAGCAAAGGCTTTATTTTTAATTAGGATGAAGTAATGGATAATAATTTGAGCTATATGCTGATATTTGAAAATATATCACGATATTGTGACTTATAATAATACTGCTAACAAATGTTCAGTTTAGAAATTAAATAATATCATTTTATGAGTATGCTAAATAAAGTTGAATGGAGTAAGAATCCGCTGCATTATGTATATGCTTTGGTTTGGTTAACCCTTTTTGTGGCTTTCGCTGCCTATGTTTTCAGCGGCAAAATGTTCATGGCTGATGGGCAGATCAGCTTAGTGGCTATCCTGGTAGGCTGGGTGGCACAGTACATCACGCAAACAGGTACGGTGATTTTGATACTCCTGATCGGTTTATATGTTGTTTTCAGAACGGTTACAGTAAAAAATGAACAGTAATATGGATGTGAACTATTTGATCTTGGTCTTTACAGGAATTTATCTTTTGGCAACCTTTTTATATTATCGTTATGCTAAACGCAAGGGTATCGTTTTTCGCTATAAACCCCTGATGCTAATAATTGTGATGTTGTTATTTGTTTTAGCCCTGTTTGGTCTGTTGACAGGAAAAGCCTACAATGAGATCCTACCTTTTATCGGATAGCATCAGCATATAGTGGAGTTCAACTGATATCAATTAGTCAAACCTGAGAAAATCATAAATTTGGCTGATCATCAAACTATTTGAATAGGAGGAATTATTAGCTGATGCGCTCAACTATTTCTTGAAGCAGGGGTAGACTGACATGACTATGCTAGTGTACGCTAAAAAATTTGGCTGGCTTGATTCCATACCCGAAAGGGCTTTTATGGACTGTGGTCACTACGTCACGATAAGCGGCTAAGGGAAACCTTTCTGGTGCAGCTAAAGTTTATTCGCCTGTTTCGGAATTCTTCGTATAAAATGTAAGGAATTGTTTAGAAGAAGTTGTCCATCTGGGATTCGCTTGCTTCGATCGGGCATGCCTGCTTCGTGTCGGGCCGTGGTTCGCTATTGATTTAAGAAAGATGGTGTCGTGTCTATATTTAAAACGTTCCTCCATCTTCGTTAATCGCCCTTTACCCTGAGGCGTTCCAGATCAAGTACTTTTTTAAACATGGGGTCATGCTGTTTTATGGTATCGCTCTCGATATACCACTGATATAATTAACCGAGTTCTGTCTATAGGTCGCCAGATATAGATTGCTGTTGGGGAAAGTGGTGTAGTTGACCTGGCTGGTGGCAGACTTCCTTAAGAAAAGAAAGTACTGCACATATTTCGTTGATAGGTTTGATAATTATTGTTTCCATTTGTTTGCTTAAATACATTCAGCCTGATGCCTATTGTTATTTTAACCCAAGTAGTTACATCATTGCTAATGATTGACCTGGTTTTTTATTTAGCTGTCTTTTTCTGATCAGGAGAGAAATTACCCAAATTAACAGCAGTGTTATCAACAGAATTGTTTTGATGGTATCCATTGCCGGAAAAAAGTTGTTGAGCGAATGGAAGGCAGATACGGCAAGCAGCGAATGCGTGCTGTCTGCAACCTTTCCGATTCCCCAGCTCCCTAATATTAAAATTGCAAAGAACAGCAGGTTTGAGCTGGTGAGATCAAAGTTGAGATGCCAGATAAACCAAAGGGTTGCAACCAGTAGGATGTTCAAAAACTCCGGCAAGGGTTTTAGCTCGCGCTGCAGAAAGCCACGCCATCCGATTTCTTCTAAAAGGCCATAAAACAAAATGGAGATCACGGTGACTGGAGCTATTGTTCCTTTTATAAAATAGGCTGCCCCAGAAATCAATACAACAGGGAGTGCCCAGTACAAGAGAAAAGGGGTGCTGGTTTTGCTATAGTTCCCTTTGAGGTTAAGTGTCGGCTTGATCTTAAAGATGTAGAATGCTGCCATTGCCGCGATTGCGGGAGAAATGCCTTGCAAAACAACTTTGAGAAAGTCGCTCGATACCCCGTCTAAAAGACCCGTTTTGTTGGTGAGATAACGTAGCGCTATAGCGACCATGTAGAATGTTAGGATAGCAGGAGCGTCAATTTTCGTTTTCATCTTTTTTACTTTTGAAAGAATTCATTTTGAAACTAGACAAAGGTAGTCAATAGAAATATATTATATCACGTTATTGAGATATAATATAAAAATATTCTCGGGCGGTAGGTTTTAGAATAAAAATTTGCAACGGTAGCTGAAACTAATTTTCAATTTTTCGCCAATTCTGATTGGTTATTGCTATTCTCATAAAATATTAAAAAAACCGCCAATTTCAATCAATTCGTCCATAAAAATGGTTAGAATTGCGCAGTTACTGACCTAGAATTTTGAAAGGTCTTGACCTTACGTTGAGACCTTTTTTGTTTTAACAGCATGCTCTTAAAATATATTATTTAGTTATTTCATCAATTGATCGTGTTCGGCATCGGGCATCAATTTATTTCAACCTTCTAAAAAATAAATGACTATTAAGGATCCATTTACTTATGGACCGAAAACTTAAGTCTTAATAGTTTCCCGAACTCATCATATACTGTCATTTGTGTCTAATTCTGCGATTCGATTCAATCAGCGATATATTTATTCCAATAAAGTACGCTTACCGACCGAATTTTTAAATTCATTTTTAAAGATTTGAGCTTTTTTTATTTATAGCGTTATCTAGCCGATGATCACACCAACTAGCGGTTAAAGTTCACTGTTGCTCAATATTTGTCTATGCCTGGAAACATTGACCACTTTTTTTTGTTCTAGGGCTAAGATATAACCGAATGAAAAAAATATACTTTCTAATATGCTTCATGCTTTTTTTAACTTTAAAACCCTGGGCTCAGGAAAAGAAAAGCATACACTACAATCTATTTCGCCCGGTTCCAAAAGCTGAACTCAGGGAAATGGAAACCGAAAGACCTGATGTTACAGAATCTCCAATTACTTTGGATGCCGGCCATTTTCAGTATGAAAGTGATCTTTTCAGGCTGGAAAGAGCGCCGGGAGAAAATGCGCTGACTAATACTTTTCTTTTTAATCAGGCTAACCTGAAGTTGGGACTTACTCATTCAACAGCTGTTCAGCTCGTGGTTCAAAGCTTTGTATACCAAAGGGAAAAGTTAGTAGAGGATGGAACGATAGCACGTTCTCATGGATTTGGAGACCTTACCTTGCGCATTAAGCAGAATTTCTTAGGAAACGATAAGGGGAATTTTGCCATAGCAGTGATACCTTATATTAAATTTCCGACCTCGCATGTGGAAGAAGAGAATCGCCACGAAGGTGGGCTGATCATACCGATGTCTCTGAAACTTCCCAGCGAATGGAATGTGGGCATGCAGATGGAGGTGGATAGGTTGCAGGATACTGAAGGAGCCGGATTGCATACAGAAATCCTTCAGTCTTTTACAATTGGACATAGCCTTATGGATCGCGTTACCGGAATTGCTGAGACTTATTATAGATATGATTTCTCGCATCATCATTGGGGTAATTTTTTAAATGCCGCCTTGCAGGTTGAACTTGCAACGGATATTAAGCTAGATGGTGGACTAAACTATGGGCTCCAGCACGATGCCTTGAAGAGTTATTTTCTTGGCCTCTCTTTCAGGCTTTAGGTGAGTGCATAAAAAGTAGGCTCTTTGTTAAGATTTCAAATTCCAGCGATTTCATCACGAATGGATAATTTCTGTTGATTGGGATATAGCCTTATTTTTTAATGTATTATTTTGTAGGTGTTTGCATGCTAAACACCTATTTTTTTTTGTTTGATGTTAATGCACTCCACGTACCCAGGCAAATAAATGATCAAGCATAAACCAAAAAGCTCATTTCCTCTTGCAAGCTTGTAGGTTTTAAATCGTGGTGTTAATCCAGCAATGCTTTCCTGAATGTCCGTAAATCGATTGTTACCTACTCCCACCGAAATAATGATGGGTAACTTCCATTTTCAATTGATCAAAGGGTATCCCGACCTGGTTTCACCGTATTGAGACCCTCACAATAATGGGAGCAAGTTGAGGGCCCACAATTTATCCAACGCTTTCCACAGCATCTGATTGCTTCTTTCTTAGGCATTACCAAAGAAACGCTCAGTAGAATCAGGAAACGAGCCATAAAATAGATTTTTGTTTTTTTAACTTGATGCAAACCGTTGATAAATGTCAACGGTTTTTTTTATCATATCTCATTGTCGCAAGGCCTGCCTTTGATGCAACTTTGCTTTATCAAAATAATTAAAAAATTATAAAAAATAAAATAATGAGTGATTTATCAAAAATGTCTAAAACTGTTGTTTTCCATGAAGCTGGAGCGCCAGAAGTATTAAAAGTAGAACAAGTTGAGGTGTCTTTTCCACAAGTTCACGAAGTAAGAATTCATGTTAAATCAATCGGTGTAAACAGAGCAGATGCGATGTATCGCCAAGGAATGTATATTGAGAATCCTATCTTCCCGGCCCAAATTGGTTATGAAGCAGCAGGAATTGTTGAAGCTGTTGGATCTGAAGTTACAAATATTGCGGTTGGAGATATTGTTAATATTGTTCCAGGATTTTCATTACATAATTATGCTTCTTATGGCGAATATATTAATATGCCGGCATATGCTGTACATAAATATCCATCGAATCTGTCTTTTGATGAAGCAGCATCTGTTTGGACAAGTTATTTAACCATGTTTGGAATGGTGGTACATTCTGGTCAATTAAAAGCCGGGCAATTTGTGGTAGTTAATGCCGCTTCAAGCAGTGCAGGATTGGCAGCCATTCAAATGACCAACTACGTTGGAGGAATAGCGATTGCTTTAACTACTTCATCGAAGAAAAAAGAAGCTTTATTAAAAGCCGGCGCAGCTCACGTCATTGTAACGTCTGAACAAGATATAGCGACTGAAGTTTTAAAAATTACAGAAAATGTAGGAGCTCATTTAATTTTAGACCCTGTTGTAGGAGCAAAATTCAGCAATCTTTTAAGTTCAATAGCCGAAAACGGTAAAGTATTTGTATATGGCGCATTAAGTCACGAACCTGCAAGTTTTCCTGCATTTGATGTTTTGATGAAAACACCAACGATCAGAGGGTATTCAGCAATTGAAGTAATGGGTAATATGGAAGTTTTAATGCAAGCAATCACTTTTATTGATAAAGGATTAGCAGAAGGAAAATTAAAACCAGTTATCGATAAAGTTTTTAGTATTGACGACATCGTTGCCGCTCACAATTATTTAGAATCTAACCAGCAATTTGGAAAGATTGTAGTAAATATATAAGTAACAAGAGATTTAAAAATTCAGAACCATTGATATTTATCAACAGTTTTTTTTATCAAATCGCATCAATTCAAAGCTTAATTGTGATGCAACTTTGCCCTGTCAATATTAATTAATAAAATAACATTCAAAAATTAAAGAAAAATGGAAAATTCAAAAAATACACCAGCTACTCAACTACTTCGTAACACGTTAGATAAATTTCTTGCCAAAGATATGAAAGGCTGGACAGAACTTTGTGCTGAAGACGTAGTGGCTGAATTCCCTTTTGCACCAGAAGGTTCACAAGCACGATTTGAAGGCCGTGAAGCACTTTATGCTTACTTAAAAGATTACCCTAGCTACATTGATGTAAAATCACTGCCAACTTTGAAAATCTATGGTACCGATGATGAAAATGTTGCTATCGCAGAGTGGAGCGCTTCAGGAGTAGTAATAGGTAATGGTAATCCGTATGAAATGAGCTATGCCACTTTCGTAACCTTCCGCGATGGTCTTGTTGTAAACTACCGTGAATACTGGAATCCACAGGCTTTTCAGAAAGCAATGAGTGGTGGCAGTTTCGCTGAATAAAAGATATCAACTAACTGATGAGAACCGTTGATATTCATGTCAACGGTTTTTATTTACAAGGGTACAGCAAACATACCTTTAGCATTCCTTTGTCAATTGATTTTGAACTTCACCCCATTCTGCCATAGCTTCTAACACAGGGAGTAATGTCTTGCCCTTTTCAGACAAATAATATTCTACGTGTGGGGGGATAATTTCTTTTGCATCTCTTACCACCAGGCCATCAAGTTCCAGCTGTTTCAGTTGTTGTGCCAGCATTTTTTCGGTAGTGAAGACCAATATCTTTTTTAATTGCCCAAATCGCAATGGCTCGTTTCTAAGTTGATATAGAATGATCGTTTTCCATCGCCCGCCAATCATTTCAATGGTGAAAGACATTGGACATTTGGTAAGGACGTTATTGTTTAAGCTATTGGTTGAATTCTCTTTTTTGGTTGCCATTTTTACACTTACTTTTTGGGTAGTACTTGTTTGTTTAATAGTGCAAATATACCTTTGTCTTATTAAAAATCAATCAATTTAAATTAAATTTTCAGAATTATGAACATATTATTAATTGGCGGAACGGGCAACATTGGTCAGCGAATTTTAAAAGAAGCTTTGGATAAAGGCTACGACGTAACAGCGGTACAACGCAAACCAGAAACGTTGACTTTAGCACATCCAAATTTGACAGTAATCAAAGGCGACTTGCTGAATGAGGCAGAATTACCATCACTGATAGCTGGTAAAGATGTAGTTATATCTGCAATTTCTCTTTATGCGGGATTAACGCCTGAGCAGTTCAAACAAGCGCATCAAAACCTTATCAATGCCTTAAAAAAACAAACACAAACAAGAATTATTGCAGTTGGGGGAGGCACCAATAATGAGGTTGCACCTGGCGTAAGAATGTTGGATGTCGAAGATATAATGAAGAATATTCCAGAAGAATATAAACCTTCGATTTATGCACACGGTGAAGTACAGAAGTTATACGAAGCTTCGGGACTTGAAAAATGGACTTACTTTAACCCGGCAGCTATGATACAAGCGGGCGAACGCACCGGTAAATTTAGATTAGGAACTACCAACCTGGTGGCAGACGAAAACGGAGGAAGCAATATTTCGTTTGAAGATTACGCAATTGCATTGGTAGATGAAGTTGAAAATCAAGAATTTGTAGGCAAGCCATTTACCATTGGTTATTAAATCATTATATAAAATGGAAAATTACAGTAGAGCAATTATTGGCTCAGCATTTAAATAAAATTTGGAATCAACGCGACGAAACACTTAGGCTTGCAGCTTGGGTAGCCCCAACTTAAAAGCTGCGAATACCAATGGCATATTTTAAATGTGTTCTCTTCGCAACAGGCTGTAAACTATAAGCTGAATTCTCATTTTGAAATTCAGCATCATAAAAACCGTTGACATTTATCAACGCTTTTTATTATCATATCTCATCTTTACAGACCTCATTTTCTGTGCAAATTTACCTTATCAAAATCAATAAAAATGGATCAACGCTATTTTTTTGAAACCGATTAAGTCCTTGGTAAAAAAAATGTATTTATTGATGTGTTTTAAAAAACTGATTTACAGGTAATTATTTAATAATAAACAAAGAATATAAAATGAAAGTAATCGTATTTGGAGCCACAGGATTAGTGGGCAAACATATTGTAAAAGAGAGCTTAAAACTTGGAAACGAAGTAACCGTTTATATCCGACAAACCGAATTTTCGATTGATGGTGTAAAAATCATTTCGGGAGAACTAAATGATGAAGCTAAGATTTCAGCAATCATCAAGGATTATGATGCAATAGCTTGTACTGTGGCCAACAGAGATCTTGAAGATCCTACGCAAGTGCTAACGCCATTGGTGAAATTAGTTACCAGGCACATTTCGCAAGAGCAAAGATTGATCGTAGTGGCAGGTTCGGGCCTGACACTTTTAAATTTCAATACGCTTAGAAGAGATTTGCCGGGACAGCCTGCATTTTTGAGAAATCCACGGGCTGATCATTGGGATGCTTACACTTACCTTGCCGCTATAGATGTTAATTATTTAGTGGTGTGCCCAACAATGATTGTTGAGGGCGACGCTGATGGCAATTATCTTTTTGAAGAAAAATATTTTCCACAAAGCGAAAGCAAAGAAATATTTGCAGGTAATGTAGGGCATTATATAGCCAAAGAGCTTAATGAGCAAAATTTTAAACAAACCAGGATTGGTCTTGTGAACAAAGGATAATTTTAGTTGAAAATCAAGAAGTCGTTGGCATAAAAATCGAAAGGACAAAAACTTAAAGAAGAACTAACGGCTTACTTTGCCAATAGTGGGGAATTATATGCACCTCAGCTCAAATTTTTACCAAAGTTTAATTAGAATTGCAAAACTCAAAATCTAAGGCTTCAGTCACACTATTTCCGCACAAATGTTGGACGATATGCTTTTATTCTGGCTTTAATTTCACTATCTTATTGTCTCTCATTACAACAAGCTTGGTATTTTTTTGTTTCTTAAAAACAATCAATTTTTCGTAAACTTTTTCAAGTCCGAATAAAATTTTATTTCTAAGTTCTATTTGTTTTTCAACAGTTGTCATTTCGTGCTTTTTAGTTCGTTAAACTTCATTTGGTTAAAAATATTTAGCTGTTCATCAATTGTTTTTTCAGCTAAAAGTTCGTGTTTTCCATTTGAATTGTCAAAAATTAATGTTCCGTCAACAATTGGCAAGTAAATCTCAAATAGATTTTTTATTCCTCTGTAATATCGCCTTTCAATAACTTCTGGTTCAATGTTGTGTCCACCCTCCGAAACCCTTATTTTTACACGTTCCTTAGCCAATTCTACATTTTGAAGCCAAAAAAAAAGCAGAGTGGTAGTATATCCTTTCTCTTTAGCTTTTATTATTTTAGACTTGTAACTTCTTGTTGATAATGTAGTTTCAAAAGCAAAACTTTCATTATTATTCAACAATTCATCCACTCTTTTTAGCATTATTCTTCCGGCTTCAAAAGCTACTTTTTCAGGTTGAAATGGAGATAATCCTTTTGCAATTTCGTCTGCGTTAACAAATTCTTTACAGTCTATAATCTCGGGCAGAATTGTAAATGAAGCCGTCGTTTTTCCAGCTCCGTTACAACCCGCAATTATGTAAAGATTTGTTTCCGTCATACTTTACAAAGTTACAAAATAATAGCTTTGATAATATGAGAAAAACAATCCCAAAGGGATGTCAATATTATAGCCAAAAAAAAATCAAAACCCTAGGGGTTGGCATTTCACCCTTTCAGGGTTATAATTTGTAAACATTTGATGTTATCTATAATCAAATCAGTCCTTTGGGCTTAAAAAATTTATGATACCCCAAAAAACCGTTGATATTTATCAACGGTTTTTTTTATCATACCTCATCGTTTAAGCACCTGTTTCTGTCGCAATTTTACACCATCAAATAACGAACTACTAAACTTTCAAAAGTAAAGAAAATGAAATCGCAGATTCACGAATACCAAAAAACTAATAAAAAAGAAATGAGTAAAGCAAAAAAAATTATTTATTGGGCTACAACAGGAATTATTACGGCAATGATGCTTTTCAGTGCCTTTGGCTATTTTACCAATCCGGATATGAAAGCCGCATTTGTGCACCTGGGTTTCCCTGATTATTTCAGAATTGAACTGGGGATTTTAAAAGTATTGGGTGCCTTGGCCTTGATCCTTCCAATGGTTTCGGATAAGATAAAATCGTTCGCTTATTTTGGTTTTGCACTCACGTTTATTTCTGCGTTTATTGCACACCTAGCCAGTGGAGACCCTATTTCTGTTGCCATTATGCCTATTGTTTTCTTAGTCATTTTGGCAATTTCATATATTTTTTCTCCTAAAATAAAAGCTTAATCTTTATGAAAAAGCAAGTAAGTTTTTCAACACAAGGCAGCAGAGCCGATTTAGGTCCGCTCGCCATTCAACGAATGTTGCCCAATAGATACGCCAGTGCCGTTGGTCCATTTGTGTTTTTGGATTATGTGGCACCAGCCATTAAAAACAGCATTACAAAAAACGGGATGGGTGCGCATCCACACCGTGGCATTGCCACCTTAACCTATATTTTGCAAGGCGAAGTGGAACATTTTGACAGCGCCGGTAATGGCGGCAAAATTTATTCGGGCGGTGCACAATGGATGAAGGCTGGTAACGGCATTATCCACGATGAAAATTTAAATTACGATAGCCAAACCGATAGTAAATATGTCCAGGGATTCCAGTTTTGGATCAACCTTCCCGCAGAAAATAAAGCCGAAAAACCAGCTCACATTGCTATCCAGGCCAATGAAGTTCCGCAAAAAACATTGCCTGACGATAGTGGCACGGTAAAAGTAGTGGTTGGGAACTTTGAAGAGCTAAGTTCTAAAATCCCTGATTATTCTGAGCAGTTTTTATATCACATCAAATTGGAAGCGGGTAAACAATTTTCGTTTAAAATTAAAAACGAGATTGAGGTTGCTGCATTCTTACCCACTCAAAAAGCAACGCTTAATGAAGTAGAATTTCAAAAAGGAGAGTTTGTAGAATTTGATAGAGAAGCTGGCGAAATTGAAATTAAAAACACATCCGAAACTGCCATTGATATTATGCTTTTTGGTGGCGAAAATTATGCCGAACCAATTGTTGCCGAAGGTCCATTTGTAATGAATTCGCAGGAGGAAATTATAGGTGCCTATCGTGATTTTTATGCCGGAAAATATGGAGAAATTAAAAATATAAATTAAAATGAAAATACTTGCATTTGCCGGAAGTAGCAGCATCCATTCCATCAATAAAAAATTAGTAACCTACACTTCATCTTTTTTTGATGAGCATACGGTAGAGATTTTGGATTTGAATGATTACGAAATGCCCTTATTCAACGTGGATAGATTGGCAATAAATGGCGTGCCTCAACTGGCTTTAGACTTTGCCAAAAAAATTGATGAAAGCGATTTTCTTATCATATCTCTTGCCGAAAACAATGCGGCTTACACCACAGCTTTCAAGAATATTTTCGATTATATCTCAGTCATTCCCGAGCGGAAAGCTTTTTGGGGCAACAAGCCCACTTTTCTAATGGCAACTTCGCCCGGGGCAAGAGGCGGAGCTTCGGTATTGAATTTGGCGAATACTACTTTTCCTCATTTTGGTGCTACCATAGTTGAAACCTTTTCTCTGCCAAGTTTCTATCAAAATTTTGATGAAGAAAATGGTATTACAAGTACGGAGTTTGCCGATGCATTGCAATCAAAAATTAAGACCATTAAAACAAATCACCTGAAATAAATAACGAAATGCAAAAATCAATTTTAATCATTGGTGCAGGAACCGGATTGAGTTTGGGCGTTGCCCAAAAATTTGGCGAACAAGGCTATAAAGTTGGGCTGATCAGCAGAAATGCAGATAACCTTGAAAAATTAAGCCAAGAGTTAAAAGCAAAAAATATTGATTGCTTTTATAAAACTGCCGATGTCAAAAATGCTACCGAACTGGAACAGGCTATCACCGATTTACGTTCCATTTTTGGCGAAATAGACATACTTTTTTACAATGCCGCACATCTTAAAATGCAAAATATTTTAGATGAAACACCAGAGTCACTTGTCGACGATTTTATGATAAATGTAGTCGGAGCGCAACAGGCATTTAAATTACTATATCCCGATCTGCAAAAGCAAAAAGGCGCTATGCTGATTGCCGGAGGTGGCTTGGCTTTTTATCCCAGTCCCGATCTTGGTTCGCTGGCGATTGGGAAAGCGGCAATTCGCAATCTTTCCTTACAATTGAATGCTATGGGCAAAGAAAAAGGAGTTTATGTCGGTATACTAAATATCACCGGTAGGATTGAACCCGAAAGCCTCAAACATTCACCAGAAATCCTTGCAGAAAAGTTCTGGAAACTAAACTCCGACAGAACACTTGTGGAAGAAACTTATTAATAAAAAATATTTAAAATAATGAAACTATTACAAGCAATCAAACTAGCAAACATCACGCTAAATAACAGCGTCGCAATGTCGCCAATGACCCGTGCCCGTGCCGAAGTCGATGGAACCGTAAACGATGCAACGGTTACTTATTACACGCAAAGAGCAAGTGCAGGACTATTAATTTCAGAAGGTGCCAATATTTCTGAACAAGCCATCGGAAGCCCTTACACACCAGGAATTTATACGAAAGATCAAATCGAAAGTTGGAAAAAAGTAACTGATGCGGTACACGAAACAGGCGGTAAAATTTTTGCCCAGCTTTGGCATACAGGTCGTGTGGCGCATTCGGTAGATAAAAATGACGTATTGCCGGTTGCTCCGTCGGCGTTGGCTATTGTAGGGCAACAGCATTTTTCTTCGCAAGGAGCGATGGATTATGAAGTACCAAGAGCATTGGAAACTGCGGAAGTAAAACAAGTTATTCAAGACTATAAACAAGCTGCTGTAAATGCTATTGAAGCAGGTTTTGATGGAGTGGAATTACACGCAGCAACAGGCTATTTGCCCAACCAGTTTTTGGCAGAAAGTGCTAACATTCGTACCGATGAATACGGCGGTAATATCGAAAACCGCAGCCGTTTTATTTTGGAAGTAATGGCAGCTGTAACCGAAGCCATCGGCGAAGGAAAAGCGGGTATTAAATTATCGCCAAGCATTCCGTACAACAGTATTTTGGAAAGCGACCCGGTTGCAACCTATTCTTATTTGATAAAAGAATTAAATAATTTGCCTTTGGCTTACATCCATTTGATGAACCCGTTATTCTTGCCGGAAGAAGGTTTTGAGCAATATCCAAAAGACGTGATGGGAACGTTGGGAACTTTGACCACACACAGCATAATTGCCAACGCAGGTTACACCAAAGAAACTGCCGAAGCAGAATTGCAAAAAGGCATTGCCAAAATTATTTCTTTCGGTGTACCATTTATCGCCAATCCAGATTTAGTTAAACGTTTTGAACTCAACGCCGAATTGAACCAGCCCGATCGTGCTACATTTTATGGTGGCAATGAAAAAGGGTATATCGATTATCCGTTTTTGGATGAAGCAGTTCTTTAAAAGTGAAAATACTACAAATCATATCGAGTCCAAGAGGCGAAGCTTCGCAAACTATTCAACTCAGTGAAGCTATTATTCAAAAATTAAAAGCTAAAAATAGTAATACGTCTGTTACGGTTCGTAATCTTACCGTAAATCCACTGCCTTATATTGCCAGTAATCATATCCAATCATTTAATACGCCAGCGGATATCCGTTCCGAAGAACAATTGGAAACCATTAAGCTTTCAGATGAACTGCTTGCCGAAATAAAAGACGCAGATACGATCGTAATCGGTGCACCAATGTACAATTTTGGCATTCCTGCAGTTTTAAAAAGCTGGATAGACCATTTGGCAAGAGCTGGCGTGGCTTTTACCTATACCGCTGATGGCCCTGTTGGGTTAATTAAAGGCAAAAAAGTTTATTTGGCTATTGGCTCTGGAAGCGTTTACAGCGAAGGCGATTATAAAGCAATCGATTTTATTGAGCCTTATTTAAGAACTTCTTTAGGCTTTTTCGGACTGACTGATGTAACGGCATTTCGCATAGAAGGCGTTTCAGTTTCTGCACTCAAAGACCAGGCAATGCAGGTTGCACTTGATAAATTAAGTATTTTAAACTAACAAAAATGATGAAGGTGCTTAGTTTTAAGCACCTTTTTTATAAATAAAACTTGGTGTAAATATAGAATCTAATGAAAATAGATAAGCGTATAAAATGGAACCGCATTGACCCAAAAACTATCAGCCTTACCGCAACGAAAGTGATAATTGTTGGCGGAACCGGTGGAATCGGTCGGGCTTTGAGTCAATTTATGGCATCTCGTGGTGCCGATGTTACCATAATTGGGCAGACTTTTAGAGATGCTGATATTGCTGGAATTCAATTTATCAAAGCCGACCTTAGCCTGATGAGTGAAGCGAAACGTGTTGGCGAACTATTGGAAGCAGAATCGGCCAACCTAATTATTTTTACTAACGGCATATTTGCATCCCCAAAAAGGGAAGAAACCAGCGAAGGCCTGGAACGTGATATGGCTATAAGTTATTTCAGTAGGTTGGTCATCATCAATGAAACAATTGCCCGACTTGGAAAAAATCTACCCTTAACTGCTGCTAAGCCAAGAGTCTTTATAATGGGATATCCAGGTGCTGGCAACATTGGCAAAGCTGATGATTTGAATGCGGAAAAATCATACAAAGCGATGGATGTACACCTCAACACCGTTGCAGGTAACGAAATGCTTGTGCTGGATTTAACAAAAAAACATAAGAACATCAACTTTTATGGCTTAAATCCTGGTCTTTTACCTACCAATATCCGAAGCAATTTCATGGGCGCAAATTCCTTTAAATTTCGTTTAATGGAATGGATTGTTTCGTTAATTTCTATTGGCACAAAGGCTTATGCCCAGAGATTAACACCACTTTTAATCTCTTCAGATATTGAAAATCACAGCGGTGTTATGTTTAATCAAAAAGGTATTGCAGTACTTCCATCAAAAGGATTAACGGACGATTATATTGAAAAATTTATGATGGCCTCTCATTCGCTTTTAATGAAGGTTTCATTGAATTAAATCTTCATTCACTTCCTTATAATTTAAAAATCCGTTGATAAATGTCAACGGATTTTTTTATCGTTTGTCATCTTTCGGCACTGCCTCTCCAATGTAATTTTGGTGTAACAAATCAATAAAAATTTAAAGAGATGTCAGTACAAAATTCAACCAGTAAAAAATATGATTTTATTATTGTAGGTGGTGGTTCTGCCGGGGCAGTAATGGCTTCACGTTTAAGCGAAAATAACAGCGCAACTGTTTTATTAATAGAAGGCGGAAATGCTTATTCTGCCTGGGATTATCCAAGTGCGGTTTACAGCGCCAACAATCCTGGAGGCGATGCAGCGCACAATTGGGGCTTTCAGTCTGAGCCAACACCTTATGGCAACACATTAGATTTACCGAGAGGAAAAGTGTTGGGCGGAAGTTCTGCTATCAACGGCGCAGTTGCTTTGCGTGCCAGACCGCAAGATTTTAAAAACTGGAACCTTCCCGGATGGTCTTATGAAGAAATTCTTCCTTATTATAAAAAATTAGAATCAAGTGATTCAGGCGATAAGAACCTGCACGGTTTTGACGGCCCGTTGCCGGTACATCAATTGTTGCGAAGCGATTTAACTTCGGTGCAAAGGGCATTTGTTGATTCGACCGTTAACATTGGATATAAACTTATTGAAGATTTTGATGGTGCAGATGCCAATGGTGTAGGCCCATACCGTATGAATGTGGTAAACGGCGTTCGTGTAAATACAGGAATGGCCTATCTTACCAATGCAGTTCGAAAACGTGAAAATCTTACAATTATAGCGCAGGCTGTTGCCGACCGCGTTCTGTTTGAAGGTAAAAAAGCGATCGGTATTTTATTGGCAAATGGAGATGAATTTTTTGCTAAAGAAATTATTCTTTCAGGTGGAACTTACGGAAGTGCAGCCATCTTGTTAAGGTCTGGAATTGGAACAAAAAATGAATTGGAACTATTGGGAATACCAGTTGTTGCAGATCTTCCTGTGGGCAAAAATATAAAAGACCATCCTTTTCACTATGCGGCCTTTGCGCTGAATAAAGAAATGGTTGAAACCAAAACACCACCCATTGCTGCCAAACTATGGACGTCGGCATTTGATACTGCTGAACTGAATATTCACATCACCGCTACCCATCTTTTTCCAGATGAATATAGCCCTACACAAAGTGGATTTGTTTTAGGAGTAGCAGTAACCACGCCCAATTCAAAAGGAAAAGTTTGGATAGAAACAATCGACCCAAACATCAACCCAAAGGTAGATTTAAACTTTTTGGATGATGAAAACGATACTAAAAGAATGATAGAAGGTGCTAAAATTGCAAGACGCATCGCAGCAGCTGAACCTTTTGCTCAATACGTCCATTCCGAAATTGCCCCAGGCATTGCCGTACAAACAGATGAGGATCTGGAAATCGCTATCAAAAAAAATGTGGCAAGCTATGCACACCCAACCAGCAGTGCACCAATGGGAGACATCCATTCAAAAGAAGCAGTGGTTGATTTGGAAGGCAGGGTACATCACGTAGAATCACTGCGTGTGGTAGATGCGTCAATCTTTCCCGATATAATTTCGGTAGCGACTAACATCACCGTGATTGCTGTCGCAGAAAAAATAGCCGATAAAATAGTAAAATCTTAAAACATTAAATTATGACAACATCAATAAAAAAAGTGGCTTTGATTACAGGAGCTGCAACAGGAATCGGTAGAGCAATTGCCATCCGATTAGCAAAAGACGGAATCGCCATAGCCATTAATTATATAGGTGATCCAACATTGGCAAATGAGGTCGTAAAAGAGATAAGAGATGCAGATGGAACAGCGGTTGCATTTGAAGCAAATGTGGGTGCAGTGCCAGAAATTATTAATCTTTTTGATCAAGTAATTAATGAATTTGGCGGGATAGATATTGTTGTAGCCAATGCAGGTATTGCAAAGATGGGAATTCCTATCGCTGAAGTAACTGAAGAAGACTTCGACCGCATCAATGCCGTAAATTATAAAGGAACTTATTTTGTATTGCAGCAGGCAGCCAAACACGTTAGAAATGGCGGTCGGATTATCCAGATTTCTTCATCCAGTTCACTTTATCCAGCAGCAGGTCTGGGCATTTATGCGCCAAGTAAAGCAGCAGGTAAGGTATTGACCGAGATATTGGCGCAAGAACTAGGTACGCGTCAAATTTCAGTAAATAGTGTATTCCCAGGACCAACAAGAACCCCTTTAATGGAAAAAGAAGCCTCAAAAGAAGAGTTGGAAAGAATTGGGCAAAGTATGAACTTAGGTAGAATGGGCGAACCGGAAGATATCGCTGGTGTGGTTGCATTTCTTGCCGGTCCGGAAGGAAGTTGGGTAAACGGCCAACAAATCATCGCCAATGGTGGTGGCAGAATTTAATTTAAAGAATCACCTTATGGGTTGAGCTCACAAAACCTGTTCGAGATCAGATAATTGTTTATGGAGAAAATAGAGAAGGTTTTCAGTAATTTAGGCTTATTAAATCAAAATCTCTTTAGCTACTGATCTTAGATGATGGCATCGACCTTATGAAAGAACTTCTCAAACAAAATATCGCCCAGCATATTTCTCTTTCTGAAGAGGAAGAAGAGGCATTCTGTAAGTTGTTTCAACAAAAACAAATCAATAAAAAGAATTTTTTATTGAGGGCAGGCGAAATCTGCAGGTTTGAAGGATTTGTAACCAAAGGGCTTTTCAGGGTGTACCATATTGATAAAGATGGCTTTGAACAAATCCTTTATTTTGCTACAGAAAACTGGTGGGTTACAGATATCGACAGCTTTACAAACGAAATACCATCCCAGCTTTTTATTGAGGCACTTGAAGACAGTGAAGTGCTTTTGATTTCAAAAAAAGATAAAGAATTTGCTTATAGGAGTTTACCCAAAATCGAGAAGTTATTTCGGGTAATGACCCAAAAAACACATACTGCCTTGCAAAGAAGAATGATTGACAGTATGAGCAAAACGGCAGAGCAACGCTATCTTGAATTTGTAGAAAAATATCCGCAATTGATTCAGCGCCTTTCCAATATCCAGGTGGCTGCCTACTTGGGGATTACCAATGTCTTTTTAAGTAATATCCGAAAAAAAATTACGACAAAAAAATAATACCTGCGCTAGTTTTTATTAAACTACTTTAAAGTTTACGCCCTTATTTATTGCCAGATTTGCATAGAATTACAAGAGTAATCAATCATTAAAAATAAAAGATGAGCAAACTAATTTATGTAATGGACCCGCTTTGTGGATGGTGTTACGGAAACAGCATCAATACACAAAAATTGTTTGATAAGTATAAAGATGTGCTTGATTTTGAGATTTTACCTGCCGGAATGTGGACTGGTGCAAATGCCCGGAAACAATCTAAGCAGATGGCACAATTTATCAAAAAACACGATCCGCAGGTACAGCAAACTACAGGAACTGAATTCGGCGAAAACTATTTTAAATTTATAGAAAATGAAGAGATTGTTTTAGACAGCGAAGTGCCGTCAAGAGCTATTGTTACTGTGAAAAAATTGTGGGCTACACAAGCAATTCCTTTTGCTGTTGAAGTGCAGAAAGCAAGATACTGGTACGGTAAGGACCTGAATGAGGACGAAACCTATTTGAGCATTTGTGAAAAATTAGGATTGGACAAAGCAGGTTTTCTACAAGCATTCCACTCAGAAACAATCAAAAAAGAAACGCAGGAAACCTTTGCTTCAGCGCAACAATACGCCAATTCTTATCCTACGCTTTTAGCAGAAAAAGAAGGCCAATATTATGTATTGGAACAAGGCTATGCCAGTTTTGAAACCATCGTAAATAGAATAGATGAAATTCATTTATTAAACTAGTTTAAAGTTTTTCCGTTCAAATGACAGCAACTTTGCAGTACTAATTTTAAACAAAAGAAAATGAAAAAATTAATTTCAACCGTAGTATTAACAACAATAACTTTATTTAATATGGAAACACAAGCACAAAGTTTAAAGACCATTGAAGCTAACAATTTGAAATTAGAAGTTTACAACGCATCAGAAAATGCTTTTGGCGTAGCATCGGTAATTGTATCAGGAAAAACAGATGCGGTATTGATCGACGCCCAATTTACTTTGGCAGATGCCGAAAAAGTAGCACAGAAAATTAAAGAAAGCGGCAAAAAGCTAACTGCTATCTATGTTTCTCACGCAGACCCTGATTACTATTTTGGATTGGAAGTTTTTAAGAAATACTTTCCAGAAGTGGTGGCGTATGCTTCACCAGCTTCCGTAGAAGCGATCAAGGCTACAGCTCAAAAGAAATTAGACGTTTGGGGCGAAAGATTAGGTAAAGCCATTACATCAAATGTGGTTTTGCCTCAGGTTTTGAAAGGAAACAGCATCGAGTTAGAAGGTCAGAAGCTAGAAGTTATCGGTCTTGAGGATTTTCCAACAAAAACCTTTGTTTGGGATCCTTCAATTAAAGCAGTTGTGGGCGGTATCAATGTTTTCGGAACTACGTTTAATGTTTGGATGGCAGACGCACAAACTGCGGAAGCCCGTAAAAATTGGATGGCAGTTTTAGACAAAATCGAAGCTTTGCATCCTGCAATTGTAATCCCGGCTCATGCAAATAATGCAAGTCCATTCGATGTAAGTGCCGTTAAACACACCAAAAATTACATCCAGTTTTACGAAGAAGCGTTGAAAACCAACAAAACTTCAGATGATTTAATCAAAGCCATCAAAGCAAAATATCCAACGCTTACTTTTGAAACAGCCTTGCAGATAGGTGCAAAAGTAAACACCGGCGAAATGAAATGGTAAAATAATATTGCCACTGATGCACGAATATCTTTAATTTATTCGTGCATTCGTGGCAATTTAAAAAACTGAAAATGGAAAAAATATCTTTTAAATCATTCCTGCTTTTGGCTTTTCTTGTCATTAGTTCTGACGCAAGTGCGCAAACTAAAAGAAATGTAAAACAAGAAGAAGCCAACAAGAAATTAGTTACCACATTTTATCAGGGCTTAATTGGCAATAAAGATATTTCTGTAATTGATAAATATTTGGCCAAAGATTTTATTACCCATAACCCAAATATGGGCGATGGAAGCGAAGCTTTAAAAAAGGCATTTTCAGCAGATTTTGCCAGTGCGCCAAAGATAAAAGTCGATTTTAAACATATTGCCGCTGATGGTGATTTTGTTTTCCTGCATATGAAGATGAAAAATCCCGCAGGTAAATACGAAGCCGTTGCAGATATTTTCAAGGTCAAAAATAACAAAATTGTAGAGCTTTGGGATGTGGTACAGGAAGTGCCTGAAAAATCTCAAAATCTGCATCCGATGTTTGATAATACCCAGGTTTATAAACCTACCCAACGAAATGTAAAACAAGAGGAAGCCAATAAAAAAATGGTGCTTACTTTTTATCGGAAACTATTTGGCGATAAAGACATTTCATCGATTGATACTTATCTTGCTAAGGATTACAAACAGCACAATCCGGCAGTATCCGATGGAAGTGATGCTTTAAAAACTGCGGTAACAAAGTGGTTTGCTGGTGCAAAAAAAGAAAAGGTAGATGTGCAACACCTTGCATCCGATGGCGATTTGGTTTACTTGCACGTAAAAAATGCCCTAACTCCGGGAAAAACCAAAGCCATTGTCGATATTTTTAGGGTTAAAAACAATAAAATCGTAGAGCATTGGGACGTGATACAAGAAATGCCAAAAAGTTCGGTGAGTATGCACCCGATGTTCTAAATCAATAAAATTAATGAAGTTAACAATTTATGTTGTGTTGGTTGCAAGTTTGCTGCTAACAGGCTGTTCTTTAAATCAAAATAAAATGACAAATCTTGAAATAGTAAAAAGCACGTACGAAGGAAAAACTTCGGAGGAAAATGGTAAAAACCTGGCTAAACATGTGGCTGATAACCTCTCTTGGACAGAAGCCAAAGGTTTTCCGTATGCGGGAACTTATATCGGCTTGGACGAAGTAACTAAAAATGTTTTTAGCCGGTTGGGAAGCGAATGGATCGATTATAAATTTACTCCGGAAGATTACGTTGCCAGCGATGACAAAGTCGTTGCTTACGGAACTTATTCTGGAACTTATAAAATCACAGGCAAGCCATTTTCGGCAAGAGTTGCTCATATCTGGAAACTAAGAGATGGGAAAATTATCAGCTTTGAGCAGTTTGTGGATAGCCAGACGGTAAACGAGGCAATGAAATAAGCGAAATTAGTACTGAATAACTAACCTATCACCATGAAGATCCTCAAGCAAATTATAGCAGAAATAAAGCATTCGAAAGATGAAGATACGGATCAATTGCAGGATTTGATATTGCGTTATATCTGTTATGCTCCAAAGATGCCATTGCGCATCTTTCAGGAAAACTTGCTTGAACGTGCTGAGCAAACCACACTTAAGGTAGATGATGAATATTTCTCTGGCCGGGAGCTGACTTTTCAAGCTTTCAGGTGGGGAAAGGGAAGTCGAAAAATCTTACTCACCCATGGATGGGGCTCAAAAGCGGGTGATTTATATGAAATAATCATCGCCCTGGAACAGCTTGGTGATGTAGAGATTATTGCTTTCGATGCGCCGGGTAATGGTGCATCTGAAGGCGAACTCTCTAGTCTGTTGCTGTTTGTGGAGGGTGTAAAAGCTATTGTAGCTCACTATGGTATGCCTGAGGTAACGATAGGACATTCATTAGGTGCGATGGCGAACATCATTGCAATGGAACAGCTGAAAATTCATCCCAAACAGCTGCTCAGCATTGCGCCATTAATTGATCTGGGGAAAAATTTCGAAGCCAGTATGGATGCCTTGGATATTCCCAAATCCATTCAACATACTTTTTTTGAACGTTTTGAAGAAAGGTTTACAAAACCAATTTCCCACTATAATCTCAATGATTGGTCAGTCTTTAGTACCAAACTATCCAAACATTGGGTCGCATATGATGCAAACGACCTGGTTTCTCCTTATTCATTTATGAAGGCCTTCTTAAATTCAAATTCTTTGATCGATTCTACTAATTATCTTGATGCTGGTCATGAACGGATCATCAAATCGCAAGCAATGATTCAGGATTTGATATCAAGGTGAAGCTCGTAAACTTAATTTGACCATCACTGCCAATGCATAAATCCTTTGATCCCAAATTGATGGACATACTTGGTAGGGCATGCGCAAAAAAAGAATTCCAGGTATCTAATGTGATTTTTATGCAGGGAATATAGCGAGATAAAAAAAATGAAATAAAAATAAAGAGAGACTGCTTGTTTTACTCTACCTTTCAAATAATTATTTTTTTTCGGGTATTTCAATTGGGCAGTCTCTCTAACGCTAATAACCTTTTGCCTGTTGGTCTTTCTGCAGGTTTGGATTTCTATCTGTAGCAGTTAAAGGATAGGGGAATAGGTAAAATTTATCTTCCCATTTCCTCACCTGACTCAGGTCGTTGGTGATATCACGAATATCTTTGACTACAGTAGATGCGATTTTTAGTCGCCGAATATCCAGAAATCTTCTTCCCTCGGCTGCAAGTTCAATATGACGCTCATTCAATATCAAGGTACGCAGGTTGTCTTTATTGCCGTATTTGGCCTGATCAACATTTGGCATGCCTGCACGATTTCTAACCTGGTCTATAGCCGCATAGATTGCTGGATTTGGTCCTGTTAACTCATTTTGTGCTTCAGCGAAGGTCAACAGCACTTCGGCATACCGGATAAGTTGGTAATCATTATTTCCGTTCTGTTCCTGTATATAATTCGGATCGGCAAGCTTTCGGAAATTATAACCGGTTTTTGAGTTGTTGTTTCCACCCTTGCCCCACACGAATGTTGCCGCAGCGCCGTTAATAAATATTTTATTACCAGGGAATAGGATAGAGGCGTATAATCTCGTGTCACGGTTCTTAAACTCTGCCAGGAATTGGGCGTTATAATTTCCGCCATTGTAATTTGCTGCACGCTGTGCGGTAGTAGGTAGTGTCGTTACAGGATCCCCATTACGGTTGCCATAACTATTAACCAGATCCTGTGTTGGCGTAACAGAGCTCCAGCCATTGAACGTACCTGGAAATAAAAACGTGGTTACTTTGGTCGGATTGATATTTTCAGCATACTGACTGCTGAGAATCACTTCGCTATTACGCTCGTTTACTGACCAGAATTGCTGGTTATAACTGACAAGACCCTTATAGAATTTTGCTTTATCTGCATTATCCTGAAAATCTACAAGTTGGCTGTAATCCTCGCTTAAATCGGCCGCAGAAGGTTCCTTTGTGAAGAGTTTATAGCCCAGATCCATTACTGCCCTTGAATCTGAGGCAGCCTCATCATATTTTTTGTAAAATAATGCTGCACGGGCGCGCAAAGCTAAGGCTGCACCTTTAGTCATGCGTCCATATTCGTTACCGCCACCATTTGAGTAAGCTGTTGGCAGGTCTGGTGCAGCCGCTTTCAACTCGGCTAATACAAAATCAAATACTGTGGCTTGAGGCGTTGGTGCCACTTTTGCCTCTAGCGGGTCTACAATATCATTGGTAATCAAAGGTACCGGACCAAAAATAGAAGATAGGTTGAAGTACGAAAAAGCCCTCAATGCCCTGACCTCAGCAATATATCGCTTCTTTAGCGTTGCATCCATCGGCACACTTTCTATCTTGGAAAGGAAAAAGTTAAATCTGCGTATGCCGTTATATCGGTCACCATAACCCATATCCAGATTGACCGTTACATTCCCTGCACCTACGGCCGTTGCATTGCTTTCCCAAGGATATTGGGCGTAAGCGTCGTCTGTCATCGCATCCAGATAGATGTCGTTCTGACTGCCATTTAAATATCCATAACAGCCATTTAGAGCCAGGAGTGCATCGTTAGGTGTTTTGAAAAAAGTTTCTGCAGCAATAATGTCATTTGGAAACTGTTCCAGGTTTTTCTTGCACCCGGCCGAAAAAAATACCGTGAATAAGATACCACAGCCAATATATTTGAGTTTAATAATTTTCATTTTGATATGTTTAAATTGATCAGAAAGTAACATTTAGGCCCACTGAGCTTGTCTTCAATTGGGGATAAGATGGTCTGCCCGATGGTGCCTCGGGATCAAAATCCTTCATACGTTTATCTCCACGGATAGTAAACAGGTTGTTTGATGTGAAGTAAACCTTGATGTTGCTTGCACCGACTTTTCTCGATAATTTCTCCGCAAAATTATAGCCCAAGGTGAGCGATTTAATTCGGAAGTAGGAGGCATCGTAAAGCCAGAAGCTATTGGTAACCGTATTTTGGGTATTGTTCTCGGATAGTAAAAGACGTGGGTAAACCGCATTCGGATTTGGGTCGTTTGCTGTCCATCTTCCCTGATGGTATGCTCTTACACCAGAACCGTTAAAGAAGGCATTGGATGCTTCACCCTCTAGATAGGTTTTTACACCAAAAACACCCTGACCGATAATAGAAAGATCAAAACCTTTATAATTTAAAGAAAGGTTCACTCCATAATATTTGTATGGCACGTCGTTCCCAACTACTATACGATCTTTGTCATTAATTATCCGGTCACCATTTTGGTCTACGAACTTAATATCTCCGGCGCCTGTTCCGTTAGCCTGGAATGGTGAGGCAGCCACATCCGCTGCGTCTTTGAAGAGCCCGTTTGCCTGATACATGTAATACGAACCAATTGCCTGCCCTACACGATTAATGTAAAAGCCGGATGGTGGTAACTCATTTAAACCGTTGAGATCTTCTATTTTGTTCCATATCCGGGTAAAGTTTCCGCCAATTGAGTAGTTTAACTGACCAATTTTATTGCTGTAATTTAAGGTAATTTCAATGCCTTTATTTCTTACAGATCCTGCATTTATGCTTGGAATATTAGTCACCCCAGCTTCCTGCGGAACTGAATTTCCATTACTCAGCAGAATATCTTTGGTCAGCGCATCATAAGCATCAAGCTGAATGGAAAGACTTCTATTAAACATGGTAGCGTCTAAACCGATGTTTTTCATGTCTTTCTTCTCCCAGGTTAAAAATGGGCTTGGCAACCTGCCCGGCCAGGCACCATCTACAAATGTGCCATTAAGGAATGCGCCACGACCTGTAGATATACCACCGAAGTAGTCGTAGAAGCCTACGTTACCAACATTGCCCAGTAAACCCCATGAACCACGCAATTTCAACTCATTTACCCACTTTGCATTTTTCATAAAGTCCTCCTGAGCTATTCTCCATCCTACTGATGCGGAAGGGTAGGTGCCACCACGATGTCCAGGCGCAAATTGAGATGATACATCATGGCGCAGATTTGCTTCCAATAAATAACGGTTATTGAAAGCGTAGTTAAAACGGCCAAAGGTGGAAACAAATGCACGGGTATTGATTGTGCCTGATGCAGAGGTATTGGCCGGATCGGATGAGCCGGCATTGATTGCATCCAGGTTCTGACTTGGGAATTTGTTTCTAGACACGCCAATATCACGGGCATTGAAATATTCGTAAGAAGAACCTCCTAATAGCTTAAGGTTATGTTCGCCATAACTTTTGGAGTATGAAACGGTGGCTTGGGTGAGTAATCTCGAATTTGTATACCAATTTTCAGTTAAATTATTGGTATTCACTCCGGTACCCGCGATAGGTTGCTTTGTAAAAAAATCAATTATTGCAGGCCTGGTTGCTGTAAATGTCGAAAATATTTCTGTTTGGGTATAATACGAGGCATTTCCGTCAATTGATAATCCACTTATCGGCTTAAAAGACGCATCAGCAGAAGCTGTCAAACGGTTAGCAGCACTATTTGATCGACCTCCATTTTCGAGTATAAAAAGGGGGTTGTTATTAGCAAGCGTAACATCTATACTTCCGCCATTTACAGATCCCCAGTTACCATCACTTTGTTTGTTTACAAACAATGGGGTCATCCGGGCAAGGGTAGATAAATCCAGAGAACCGCTTTTATTGTTTATTGCATCTCTGATGAAAGAGATATTGGTTCCTATAGTCAGTTTATCGCTGACCTGAGTCTGGCTGTTTGAGCGAAGGGAGTAACGCTGAAGTTGTTTTCCCGGAAAAAGCGATGACTGGTTTAGATACGAACCACTTGCATAATAGCGGGTTTTGCCACCTCCGGAAACATTTACTTCGTGTTCCTGCAGGGGTGCATTATCCCGAAGGGTTAGCTTATACCAGTCGTTATCTGGATATAAATCAGGATCCGACTGTGCCCGTATTTTCTGAAGCACTTCAGGGTTGTATTGAGCTGATCTGCCAGCATTGGTCAGGGCTTCATTTTTTAAAATAGCATAATCATAGGATCCAAGTCCCTTTGGTAAATAAGCTGCCTTTTGGAGGCCGTAGGTACCATTATAGGCTATAACCGCTTTGCCATTATTGCCTTTCTTTGTAGTAACCAATATCACCCCATTGGCTGCACGAGATCCATAAATAGATGCAGATGCCGCATCCTTTAACACGGAAATACTCTCCACGTCGCGTGGATTGATACGTGAGAAAAATGCACCATCCAAAATCACGCCGTCTACAACGTATAAAGGTTCTGGTGCTCCAAGGTTTCCACGTCCACGTACAGTAATGCCTCCAATGTCGCTACCCACATCACCAGGACGGGATATCACCGTCAATCCAGGCGTTGTGCCCTGCAGTGCATTATTTAAAGAAATCACCGGGCGCCCCGTGATCAGCTTGGTCGGAACCGTATTGATTGATCCTGTAACCGTATTCTTGGTTTGTGTACCATACCCCACCACAACCACTTCCTGCAACCCTGAGCTTGAAGAAAGCATAGTTACATTAAGAACTGTTTTACCAGATACTGGGATTTCTTGCGAAACGTAACCTACATAACTGAAAATAAGTATTGCATCATCCGCTACAGTTATGGTAAAATTACCCTTCGCATCAGCTGAAGTTGCAGTAGCTTGTCCCTTCTCCCGTATGGTAACGCCCGGAATAAAATTGCCCATTGCATCCTTAATCGTTCCGGAAATAGTTAATGGTGGATGATTTTGATTGCGATTTACACTCGCCGTCTTGTTCCATTCGGATTCAGTAAACGAATGAGCTGCTAACGCTGCTAAAGGAGGAACTGTATTTAAAGTGACTAATAGGGCAAAGAGGAATATTTTCCGTCCTTGCATAGAAAAGAGATGGCTTACGCCATATTTTTCGATTTTTTTCTTCATAACAACTGGTTTAATATTTGGTTTGTTTTATAAAGCTAATATCAAGGGAAACAACAGATCTGTACATACACAAATCGGTCAAAAACGGGGCTTAATCAAACCAAATATTATTCTAGCTTAAAAACTTGTGTGAGGTATTTGGTTTGCCTTTGCTCAATTGAACATGGCAGGCAGGTACCATTAAAAACCAACCCAATCGGTTAAAAGCTATTTGCTGGTCGTTTTTTGCTATAGATTAAGTCGGTCAACTTTTGAGTTAATCGGAAAGATGGATTTTTCAGGATCGAGCTTACTCAGATGTTTATCTTCACCCATTTGTGTATATTAGCAATATGGAAGAACTGTAGAATTGATGTTGCTAATTTCAAAAAACAAACCTAACCAAATCAAGAGCTTAAGTGGCGGAACCAGGCTGTTTCGTTTGCTTATTCATTGCTTTATAGCCTTATTTTTTTTCCAATCCTCGAATGGGCAGTCACACTTTCCAATAGATCATATTGGTATCGAAAATGGGTTGTCAAATAGTGCCGTACGCTGTATTTACCAGGATCACCGGGGCTTTATCTGGATGGGTACACAAGACGGGCTAAACAGATTTGATGGTACAGATTTCAAAACATTTGTAAAAGTAAATGACTCAGAAAATAGCCTCTCCGACAATTGGATTAGTTCTATTGCTGAAGATCGCTTAGGGAAATTGTGGATCGGGACTCGTGCCGGTATTAACCTATACGATCCAGTATCTGAGAACTTTACAACCGTTTTTTTTAGAAAAAAAGGGGAAAAGTCTGTGCGGCCACTGAGGGGATGGGGAGAAAAAATCCAAATCGCCAGAGATGGTGATATTTTCGCATCGGTTTCGGGGGTCGGTTTGATCCGTTTTAAAAATGGAGCATATGCTAATGGGGAAGTTATCCGCTTTAAATCGGAGAAAGGGTACTCCCTCATAAACGACATCGTTTGTACCTCCCTGGGCACATGGGCACTAATTGATGGTGCTGGTCTTTGCCAATATACCAAAGGCCAGGATAGACTTCTTGTTAGGGATTCTAGATTTGCAAAGGCCACAGCGATGGTAGCCGATGGCAATACATTATGGATAGCCGGGCCTGATGGACTAGCGCATGTTGATCTTAAATCATTAAATGCGCTGCCCGTTTTCATCGCACGAAACCGTTTTACCGATTTACCCATCAAACAGTTGATGAATACACCACAAGAAGTGTGGGTGGCTACAGATGGTGGTGGCGTTTTCATTTTGAGCAAATTAACCGGCCAACTTAGATCAATATCTAACGGTTCGGGGAAATTTTCTTTGTCCAGTGAAGCCGTTTTTTCGCTTTTTTTAGACAAAGAATCACGCATCTGGATTGGTACGCTACGAGGCGGCGTTAATATACTAGATCCTTACAAAGCAAAGTTTAAGTCAATAGAACGAGAGCCTGGAAATGCTAATAGTCTGATCAACAACTTTGTACTTTCCCTTGAAGAACTTCCAGGCAATAAGCTTTGGATAGGAACTGATGGCGGTGGACTAAGTGTTCTTGACAGAATATCGGGAAGGTTCGAAAACTATAAACATCAAAGCAATAATCCTCACTCTCTTTCAGGAAACTTCATCACGGCAATTGAACAAGATTTCGAAGGTGAGGTGTGGGTAAGTACTTACGATGGCGGGATAGATCGCTTTAGCGCTGGCACACGGGATTTCCATCGCTATAAAGTCCTTAAACCTTCACAGCATACACCTGCCACAAAGTTTTGGACCATTTATGAAGACCATGAGCATCAGCTTTGGGCAAGCTCACTCGAAAGTGGTTTATATCTTTACAATCGCAGCAAGGATTCTTTTGAAATCTGGTCATCACAAGTGAATATATCAATACTCACAGAAGATTCTTTAGGCAGATTGTGGGGTGGAGGTGCAGATGGGTTGGTCTTAATAGACAAGAAGAACCACCAACTGATTACCTACTCAGTTGGAAGTTGGGTGAGAGCGATTCTGGAGGATCGTAATCAAAACTTTTGGTTAGGTACAGATCAGGGGCTGCTCTTATTTGACCGGACTAAAATGAAGGTCAAACAGCAGTTTAAAACGGCACAAGGATTGGCAAATAACCAGGTATTTGCGATTCAAGACGATCCTCAGGGAAATTTATGGATCAGCACATACAGTGGTTTGTCGAGAATGCAGGTAAGCACTCGGCGTTTTAGGACCCATTCCCAATCTGATGGACTGCTGAGCAACGAATTCAATTTTAATGCGGGCATAAAACTCCGTTCAGGTGAACTCGCCTTTGGTGGAATTAAAGGACTAAATATTTTTTTTCCCGAAAGCTTCAACCAGGAAAAGAAAGATCCTGAACTGTTGCTTACCCGGATTCGGATTAATAACCGTGCCGCAGAAAAGGTTCCACAGTTTGTTGAAAAGAGAGATGATAAACAGATTCTTGAAATGAAAGTGCCTTTAGCCCAGGCCATTTTTGCATTTGATTATACGGCAATCGAATATCCATCTGCTAACAGGATCCGTTATCGATTTAAAATGGATGGAATTGATAAAGACTGGAACTACCCCGGCGCTACCCGCACAGCGATTTATACAAATGTATCTCCAGGAACGTACGTATTTCGTGTGAATTGCACCAATGCTCACGGCTTGTGGATTAAACAGCAGGTGCTGGTGAAGGTAGTGGTTTTACCGCCATGGTACCGTACCTGGTGGGCTTATTTCCTATATATCGCCCTTATTACTAGTTTGGTTTACATTTACCTTCGTTACAAATTTAAACGAGCCCGTTTGGTCTACGAAGTTAGATTAGCTAAGGCCGATGTAGAAAAGGAACGTGAAATCCATGAAAAGAGAATGCAGTTTTTTACAGGTGTATCTCATGAATTTCGAACTCCGCTCACGCTTATAATCAACCCAATTAAGGATTTATTAATGAAATCCAACGCAGAAGGTAATGAGTTAAATATCATTTACCGCAATGCAAGGCGCCTGTTAAGCCTGGTTGATCAACTTTTGTTATTCAGAAAAACAGAATCGGGGAACTCGGGTATGAAGATATCGCCGCTCGATTTGCATGCGGTTTGTATGGATGTGCATCTTTGTTTTATCCAACATGCTAAATCTGCCGGAATTCACTATAGCTTCACAGGAGAAAACCAACGACAAACTGTTTTTGCAGACCGCGAAAAGCTGGAAACTATTCTCTTTAACCTCATCTCCAACGCCATAAAGTTCACGCCGCCAGGCGGAGAAGTAACGATTGGCATCAATGACCGTCCTTCCAGCTTTGAGATCGTGGTCAGCGATACCGGATGCGGCATCCCGGAAACTGCCAGAGAACAATTATTCGAAAAATTCTACCAGGTCAAGTCTTCTGGAAAGCCAATTAAAGCGGGATTTGGCGTGGGACTATTTCTGGTGAAACAATTTACTGCCGCACATCAAGGAAAAATTAATTATGTAAGTGAAATAGGAAAAGGCACTACATTTCATTTAACGTTGTTAAAGGGGGCGGCACACTTCCCGCCCGAAATGATCATCGAAGATGAGTCTTTCGAATCAGCATTTTTACAGGAACCGATAGAAGAGGGAAACACCGTAAAAGAACACATCCCAGAAAATCCCACACAATTTAAAGCGGAAAATATTTTCTTGGAGAAAAAGCTGGTTTTACTGGTTGATGACGACGCTCAACTTCGGAATTATCTGAAAGAGATACTGGGCAAAGAATATGCTACAGTGGAAGCATCAGACGGTGAGACCGCAATTATTATCGTTAAAGAGAAACAGCCTGACTTAGTTATTTGTGATGTGATGATGCCGGGAATGAATGGCATTGAGTGGTGTTCATGGTTAAAACGAGATCCAATGCTTAGCCATATACCTGTTATTCTGCTTACTGGTTCTTCTTCATCCGAAAACAGACTGAAAGGATTGCATGGGGGAGCAGATGATTACCTAAGTAAACCTTTTGATAACGAAGTGTTGATGGCCCGGGTGGCTAATTTAATTGCCATAAGAAATAACCTGCGCAGCTATTTTTATAATGAGATTACGCTCCAGAAAAATGACATCACCGTGTCTGCTGAATATCGTGATTTTTTAGCTAAATGTATAAGGGTAGTTGAGCAGAGTATGATGGATCCTGATTTTGGAACAAAACAACTCTGCGCTGAAATGGGTATGAGCCATTCGAATCTTTTTAGAAAAGTGAAATCTATATCGGGTTATAGCATTAGTAATTTTATGCGCTATATCAAGTTACGAAAAGCCGCTGAATTGCTGATTAACACAGAGTCGAATATTAACGAAGTAGCTACCATATGTGGATTTAGCAGCATGAGGTATTTCCGCACCCAATTTGCGGCCTTATTTGGATCCAACCCTTCTGATTTTAAGCGGCGTAACCGACCTGTATTCAAAAAGGGAGATCGGGTGCTGCACTAAACAATTGTTACCTGTTCCTACCCACTGCCTCAAAAGTCTAAATCAGTAGAAGTGCTAAAAACCATTATAATTGCCTGCCGAATGGTCTATTACTGTACCTCTATTGACTTATTTGAGCTTGATTTTTTCTTTAAATAGTAGCCACTTTAGCGGTGCTAATCTGTAAGATGTTACCTAACTGGTGATAGCTCTGCGGAGGAAAATAATCTAATCAAAAATAAATCATTGAAAACAAAACTAGAACTGGCTCAGTTATGGAACTGTGCCTTGGGCGGCGATGTAAGGGCTTTTGGAATCATTCATGATGCGCTTTATCCAAGTGTTTATCGATCTGTACTGAAGTTGACAAAGGACGAAGATGTAGCGAGCGACCTTGTACAGGATTTGTTTGTTAGAATGTGGATCAAGCGATCCAAGATCGGAGACATTGATTGTGTGAATCAATATTTCATGGTCTCGGCAAAATCAATTGTTTTCAATCATCTCAAGAAAATGTCAGTCTTCACGGTTTCTCTTCACGAAACATCTTCCACACTCTGCGATCCCTCTCCGGAAAAGGAAATGATTGAAAGAGAGACGGATCTGCTGCACATTAAAAATTTCAAAACCGCTTTATCCAACCTGCCCGATCGGCAACGAGAAGTTTTATTGATGAAATACCATCTGGGTTACAGCTATTGTGAAATTGAGGCAAAAACAGGTATTCGGTATCAATCTATAGCGAACCATTTATATCGTGCTACAATTAAGTTAAAGTCTGATCTGGGAAAGGTGGCTAAACCAGGCAAATATTTCACCTTGGCGTAGGTTTATATGATTTTAATAATTTGTATATCAAATAGTTGTAATTTAAAGTGATATGCTGCAAGACGAAGTTAACGTAAGTCCTGAAGTCCGGTGATGACCACTTCGCTAATCCTTGCCTCATTTTTGTTCTCGAACCGGATTCTTAAAAACCGACCAGCAATCTGCTTTTCGATCATTAAATTTTCCGAATTTTCTGCTTGTGTATTTTTTAAACGGTCTGCGATCGGTTTCCAGTTCACACGATCGTCTGATACTTCTACCACATATTGGTAGATTGCCGTATTAGGGAAATTGATTTTTACGTCAGAAACCGTAACACCACGTTCCATATCCAGTATCCAAAATGGATGTTGATCATCCGTTGATGGTTGCCAAAAGGTAGTTGAATCTCCGTCGGCAGCGCGTCCTGCAGAGTGGTTCTCTTCCGCTGTGCTTGCAAAAGTAGGATTATTACGGCCAAATTGCTGCGGTATGTTTCTGTGGGTGCTATTTTTAAACTGCACATATTCACGCTTTTCTACTTGTGGAGTTTTCTTTTCAAGGTATGGTGTCGGGCCGATAAATTCAAGCGCTACTTCTGAAGATTCCAACCCTGGTGATGTGGCACGGATCAACGTTTTACCTGCATAATAAGAACGGAATTCTATGGCCGCTTGCCCATCCATAATTCTTATATCGCTGGCTTCTTCAAAATGAATCGACCGCCCTGTCGGAAATTCTCCCGGCCCGGAAATAACAGTAAATGTAACAGCAGGTGAGTTGGAAATCACCTTGCCCGTTTTGTCTGTGACTTGAACCAACAAGTGTACATCGTCGGTTCCGTCGGTTTTAAGCCCTGCTTTTTGCGATGCTTTAAGTGAAAGTTTAGCCGGTATGCCAGCCAAAGGCCATATTGGCGGGGCGACATGCGCATACGCATTACGATACCAATACCAGGCACGCTTCGGAATTCTGAAATAATCTATAATTCCCATTTTACCTAATCGGGATCCCGCTATACTGCCATGATCAAATCCGCACCAAATAACTTGCCCACTTCTCCAGGCGTAGGTTGCTAATCCATTGTCTTTTGTTAGATCGCCCCAGCCTGGCTCATACTTTCCAGGCCTATCGGAGGTTGTGCTCCCATACTCTGATACGATTGTTGGAAATCCTGGATGTTGAAATTCTTGAATCGTGCTTCCATCACCATTATAGCCCGCTAAATCTCCCAAATTATCTATTCTGGTTTGGTCAAGTGGTCGCTGTACCCCACCTATGGCTGCGGGTCTGCTGGGGTCAAGTAATCTAGACAATGCCACTTCCTTTTCCAGTAATTTTCTCATGGGGTCAATAGTGGCAGGAGCGGTGAAAAAGGGTTCGTTAGACATGCTCCACGCAATAACAGAAGGATGATTACGGTTTATTCGAATCATGTCTCTTAGCTGTTGCAAAACACTGCTGTCGAATGCTTTTCTATCCGCTTCCACTACTGGGTATGCATTTGTATTCCAATTTCCTTCTGGATTTTGCTCACTACCGCCAATTCCCCAAAAGGCATTTTCCGACCAAAAAAGCATCCCTTGTTGGTCGCAACTTTCGGCAAACGAAGGGTCGTGTGGGTAATGTGATCCCCTAATAAAATTAAAACCTGCTTCCTTAATCATTTTAATGTCCCTGTAAAACCCTGCATTTGTTACGGCATCGCCCCAGCCTGCATGATCTTGGTGCACATTAGCGCCTTTGATGTAAATGTGTTTGCCATTCAGGAAAAATCCACTATCTGCAGTCCACTTTATAGAACGGATGCCGAAATTCGTACTGTAAACATCCCTCACTTTTCCACCTATGCTGATGGTGGAAACTGCCCGGTACAATGCTGGATTATCCAGACTCCAAAGGCTTGGTTTTATCAATTTACCAGATTGTTGATCAATAGTTACCGTAGATTTTGCAGCAATGACCTTGGTTGAACTGAACTGAGCAACTACTTTTCCGGCCGGATTAAAAATACTGGTATGAAGCAATGATTTTACGGGTAGTAAGCCATCGTTGTCCACCTCAGTTTTAATTTTCACGATTGCGGAAGCACCGCTAACTTCGGGAGTGGTAACCTGGGTTCCGTACCACGCCACATGAATCTCATCAGTAATCACCAGGTGAACGTCCCTATAAATACCGCCGGCAAAAACATGTTCACCCGCTCTTGGCGCAATGCCAGGTTTCCAAATGTTGTTTAGCCGCACTGCAAAGGTATTAGTTCCGGTTTGAAGAAATTTTGTAATATCAATCGAAAAGCCAGTATAACCACCTTGATGTTCACCTGCTTTTTTGCCATTCACGAAAAGTTCCAAATCTTGAAAAGCGCCCTCGAAATCGAGACTAATCCGTTTACCTCTTCTGGAAAAGGGAATCGAAAATTCTTTACGATACCAACCATAGCCAACAAAAAAGTCGGGCGATAAAAAATAAGGCATGCTGAATGAGTGAGGTAGTCCTACTGTTTCCCAATTGGCGTCTTTATAGTGAATAGATTGCGCCCCGGTATGGTCACCAATTTTAAATTTCCAGTCACGGTTAAAATTAAGTTGTTGGCGGGGTGTTTGGGCTAAAGCAGAGATCCAAAAAATCGGAAATAAGAAAATAGATAGGAGCAGCTTTTTGATCATATTTAAATTATTGACATGAGTATAGCAAAAATTGTGAAGCCGTTTTAAATCTTCACTGTAACTTAATGACAATCATTTTTACTTAATTTACTCTATTTATTTTTTTTTACTGGGTAAAAATTTAGATAAATAGTGTCTATCAAATAAAAGGACCTTAATGAGCATGGCAAAAACTATCTTAAATTCACTGATCATATCATTTTTGATGATTTTTACTGTATTAAACTGTAGGGCTCAAAATCGTGAAATAAACACCCAAAAATTAAAACTTTGGTATAATACGCCCGCCAATTCTGCCATGCCAGATGTTAAAGATGTGTTTGAGAGCGATTCGGAATGGTTAAAGGCTCTTCCAGTGGGTAATGCTTTTTTAGGTGCAATGATTTATGGAGATGTAAATAGGGAAAGGATTCAATTAAATGAAAAATCACTTTGGTCTGGCAGTCATCAAGACAGTAACAATCCGGTGGCTGCAGAATCTTTACAAAAAATACGTGAACTACTATTTTCAGGGAACTATAAAGAAGCCAGTCGCCTTACAGAACAAACACAGGTTTGTAAAGGTCCGGGTTCGGCAGGCAAACAATATGGCTCCTATCAAACGCTAGGAGATCTGTTCTTCGACTTCCAAACAGAAGCTCCTTATACTGATTATCATAAAGAGCTAGATTTAAATAACGGAAAGGTAACCATCTCCTACATGCAGAAGGGGATACGGTTTAAGCGTGAGATTTTTGCCAGTTATCCGGACCGGGCGCTGGTGATCCGCTTCACGAGTAATAAAAAGTCAGCTATTAATTTCAATGTCAATCTTACTCGCTCAGAACGCTCAACAACTAAGGTACAAGGTAATCATCTATTGATGAGCGGAATGCTCGACGATGGGAAGGGTGGAGCAGGAATGATTTATGCCGCACGCTTGAAAGCGGTTGCTTCGAGTGGAAAGATTAGTCTTCATGACCATTCAATCTCTATTCGTAATGGCGATGAGGTTACATTGATACTCACAGCAGCGACTAATTATGTGCAGCAATATCCCAGTTATAAGGCGGGAGATCCGTTACAAAGTTCACTAAATCAATTGCAGAAAGCGGCTGCTCTCCCTTATGCTTCGCTTAAAAAACGGCATGAAAGCGACTATAAGTCATTATTTGATCGGGTTAAGTTAGACCTTGCTGTTAAAGGTGAAGATACTATTCCAACAGATGTTCGCCTTCATCAGCAAAACGACCTGCGTTTACAGCAAACCTATTTTCAATTTGGTAGGTACTTGTTAATTGCTTCTTCACGCCTCGGCTCCCTGCCCGCCAATCTACAGGGAATTTGGAGCAACAAGATACAAAACCCATGGAACTGTGACTACCACACCAATATTAATCTACAAATGAATTATTGGCCCGCAGATGTGACCAATCTTTCCGACTGTTTTAGTCCGTTAACTAACCTGGTCCAATCGCTCGTTAAACCTGGAGAAGAAACTGCACGTGTTCAATACGGTGCAAACGGCTGGTGTAGCCAGGCGATAACCAATGTTTGGGGTTTTACGTCGCCAGGCGAAGGAACCGGCTGGGGGATGTATGTAGCCGGTGGTGGCTGGGTGGCACAACAGCTTTGGGATCATTATACTTTCAACAGAGATCCAGCTTATTTAAAAAAAATCTATCCAACGTTGCTTGGTTCAGCAAATTTTTACCTCTCCTGGCTGGTTAAAGATCCAAAAACCGGGAAGTTGGTATCTGGACCGTCTACCTCTCCTGAAAACTCATTTACCGCACCAGATGGTTCGGTGGGTTCGGTTACAATGGGGCCATCTCATGATCAGCAAATTATTAGCGGACTTTTTAGTGCGGTAATACAGGCTGGGGAAATTATGAACGATCACTCCGCATTCCAAAGTCAAGTTAAAGAAGTCTTCGCTCAACTTGCCACGCCCACAATTGCTAAAGATGGGAGATTAATGGAATGGCCAGAAGATTTTAAAGAAAGGGAACCTACTCACCGTCACGTTTCGCATCTTTTTGCCTTGTATCCTGGAACTCAAATTAATCCGGAGCTAACGCCTGGTTTAGCTTTAGCGGCGCGAAAAACCTTGGAAGAACGTACTGACATAGGAACAGGCTGGTCTTTGGCGTGGAAGATAAATTTCTGGGCCAGGCTAGAAGATGGAAACCGGGCATATTCGCTACTGCAACGTTTGCTGAGGCCAACAACAAACTATAAAGTAAACATGTCGGATGCTGGTGGTACTTATGCTAATTTATTCTGCGGACACCCACCTTTTCAAATCGATGGGAACTTTGGTGCGACCGCTGGTATGGCAGAAATGCTTCTACAAAGCAGCAACGATGAAATACACTTGCTGCCAGCCTTACCTGATGCCTGGCCGGTTGGAAATGTTACCGGATTAAAAGCACGTGGTGGCTTTGAAGTGGGTTTGCAGTGGAAAGATGGACAATTGCAAGCCACAACGATAAAATCAATAAATGGCTTTCCTTGCAAAGTGCGTACAAGCGCACCGGTATATCTCCCAGGTATAAAAACAATTAAGGAAGGTAGATTTTACTTAACCACTTTTCCAACAGATAAAGGAAAAACCTATCGTCTAATATCCAAGATACCATTATTAAATAAATAAAAATTAATTAAAATATTGATAGTAAGGCTATTGGTATTCAAAAGGGCTCTTCAGTGAGCCCATTTCTATATCTAAATTATGCTGTTTCAGAAAAACGAACACTAAAACGATCCGCAATTAACTCCTTTCTTCGCTCTCGTCAGTTCCACGAGTATTGGCCAGCTTTATAGTTTAGTGGTGGGAAACCTGATCATATTGCAATGGGAACCTTCCTGGGTTTTTGATTGGATACCTGTAATTCATAAATTAATGTTGATAAAAGTCAAAAACTGACAAAAGTTTAATATTTTGTATTTTAAGTAATACTACATTTGGCCTTTCAAACATCGGTTGTCTAGAAATTTCTTCGTATTAAACGTCTTCGGCAATAGGTTGTTTGTATTTGATTAATATAAACATATGTGGGCACACTTTAAGCAATCAGATCTTTTAATTCGACCAGGTATCAATCAGATCAGCATTCAGGGAAATGCATTGAGCAAAGACTTGGAATTAACGAAAGAAAAGATTTCAGCGCTACAGCTATCACTCCTGGAAATAGCTGAAACGGAATTAGATCATGGTATCCAAAACGATTGGTCTGCTCCAATAAGGATAGTGTTGGAGGCGAACCCTGATTGTACTCCGAGTATATTCTTCAATATATTAAGCCAGATTTCCAGGGAAGAATACCTTTTTTTAGAAGAGGCATTACTGGAAATGATTACCCACGTGCATCAATTAAGGAAGGAGATGCAGGACTTATGCAATATTAATGCGACCAGGATCGGAGATTTGAAGCGCAAATTAAAGTTACTGAAGGCATCGTTATTTAAATTGATGGATAGTAGCAAGGGTATCAGTATTAAAGAGGTTATCCTATCAGACAGAATCCTGGCTATTGAATATGAGTTAAACAATTTACAATACAACAGGAAGTATAGTGAACTCTCTAATACCAAAGCGCATGCAAAAGTATTTCCCACGGACAGGCTCAATGATTCGGAATTATCCAGCCTGACCAAACTCGGTATCCTTAAAGTTGTCAGATTCCCGCTTCATCAGGAAAACGTGGTGATTATTGCTGATAAAAATGATCTTCAAACATTTGATTCAGGTGATAAATTGCAGTATGGCTTTTCTGAGCTTGGATTAAAATTCATCGAAGCATGTACAGGCAAAACGCTTTGATTTGCTTTGCAATGGCAAGTCACAAAAACCTTCTCTATTGAGCCTTGCCTGATAAATAGCTGAAGTTATTTAAAAAATTAGCTTATTGGGTGTTTTATTCAGGTTGGCGTTAATCAATTACAACCTTTTGTAATTTTATTTAATGTCCAGGTTTCAGGCGCGGGTGGTGATAAGACTCAGGCTTGCTTTCGTCTGTATGCTGTACTACATTGCAGGTAAATACATTACCTGGGGTCAGGTTTGAATTATTAAATTCAAAACATTTTTATTCCAAATTTGTCGATACAGTATGATAAATGAATTAACAGATATAGTTTTATTTACTCAGCTACAAATCTTTGGAACGGTTATCACTTTGTTTGGCATTACGCTTGTCGCTTTGATTCTGCGCCGCAAATATCTTCGAAGAAGCATTCAGGGTATTCACAAGTTTGCCTTAACTGATAGAGCGCGACTGTCTAAACGTTCAGAAAATACATTGCAAAGAATAGGTTTTTTGATGGTGATGGGCGGAATAATTACAATTGCAGCGGATGCGGTTAAACAACATGAAGAGCTTGCAAGCAATGAACAAAAGCAAGTAACATTACTTAAGCAGGATATTCATTAAAAAGGTAATTTGCTTTCTCCTTTGTTCTGGCTACCGGGCAATTGCCAGGAAGATGCAGATATAATTAAACAAACTCTTGCTATTCACGAAGTGAAGCTGATCGAGGACAATCAGCAAAAGCAATAGGTTCGCTGGTTAAAATTCAGTTGGAGTACAATTAAAAGGTACTTTTGGTGGTTTCGATCATGTTTACAAAAAGCAGGAAATTATAATCACTGTTTCCAATTTTCATGGGTTATGGTTTGGAAAACCTTGATCACCAGAATAGGCCAATCCCACTTTGTGATTCCCGCTTCTTTAAATTTTCCATACGGTAGAACTTTTCGAATATCTCTTGCCTTTCATGCTCAGTAAAACCGTTATAATTAGATTAATGATCATTAGTAAAACAAATAGCCTTATTAAATGATTGTATAAGTTAGAAAGACTGGGATAATGAAAAAAAGAATATGTGTATTAGAGGATGACGAGGGGATAAGAGATATCATCACCATAATTCTATCTGAAGAAAATTATGATGTGCAAAGTTTCCAAAATATTAATGAGTTTATGAAAAGGAACCAATATGAGCTCACTGATCTTTTCCTTTTGGATGTGATGCTGCCGGATGGGAATGGTATGGATGTATGTAACTCACTAAAAAAAGAAGATCATACACGTCTTATACCAGTAATAATGATGAGTGCAAATTTTAATGAGTTACAGATTAGAACCGCTTGCGAGGCTAAAGGTTTCGTTGCAAAACCCTTTGAAATAGATTCCTTTCTTCATCAAATTAGTACCGCCATTAAAAATTAATTGGCGAACTTAAATTGTTCGAAATTTTAAATCTTTAACGCGATTATAAAAGGCTGCAAATTCTATTGAGTCTAGTACCCGGTATAGATTTCTATAACATCACTTAGGGGTCAAAAGTAGATAATTTGTTTTTCTTGACGTAATTAAATCAACACGACCCACTTTAAATGTGTTTTAGCTAAGCCGTTAGTGTGACTTTTTTTCCTGTTTTTACTGCCTGGTATACCGCATCAATAATTTTAAGATCTTTCAGGCCTTCTTCACCGTTAACAGGAACTACAGGCTGTTTATTTTCGAAGATAATAGTGGCCATTTCATCCATTTGTACCGTTTGATGAGTGGTTATTGGCTGCGTCAGTTCACCTTTATGCGTTCTACCTGTAATTGGGCCATAGCCGGTAGAAGGTTGGAGTTCTGCAAATCCATTGTCTCCACTCATAAAAAACCGATCTAAGTGATTGATGTTATAACTAGACAACAGGGAAGCTACTGCACCGCTCGGAAAACCCAATTGAAATTGTATGGTTTCATCTACCCCTTCTTTAAACTTTATTGGGTCGGTTTTGGTTTCCTGAGCCGTTACCCAGATTGGCTCTTCGCCTACCATATATCTTGCCCCGTTGATTGCATAGATTCCAATGTCCATCATTGATCCTCCGCCAGCGAGTGCTTTATTTAATCTCCACTGATTAGGATCGCCTGTTTTAAAACCACATTGTCCCTGAAAAAACATAATCTTACCGAAATCACCTGCATTTCTCATTCGGATCACTTCCAGCGTCTGGGGTTCAAAATGCATGCGATAGCCAACCAGTAGCTTTACATTTGCTTTTTTACAAGCGGCTATCATTTCCTGCCCTTCTTTGGCATTCAATGCCATCGGTTTTTCGCAGATGGCATGCTTCCCTGCTTTTGCTACACGAATAACCTGATTATGGTGCAGTGCATTTGGCGTTATCACGTAAATCGCATCTATATCTGGATTGTCTTTTACCTGATCGAAGTTTTCATAGTTGTAACAATTTTTTTCCGGGAGGTTGTACTTGGCTTGCCAGTCTTTAATTTTTGAAGGCGTACCACTAATTACACCTACCAGCTTCGCCTTGGTACAGGCTTTCATGGCCTCTGCTACGCGGGTTCCATATCCACCCAAACCCATAATGGCTACCCTAAGTACCTTGCCTTGATAAGGCTGTTCAATTTGGCCGGGAGTATTTGAAAAAGCGGTTATTGAACTTAATTGCAGCATTAATGCTGATGCACCTATTTTTTGTAGAAAATCTCTTCTGGTATTCATATGCCCATGGTGGTTATGTATCTATTCAGCAATATACGCGATCATCTATTTTGCCGTTTAATTAGTTGATCTACATCATGAAAGCTAACATGGATTTGGGGCGTTTAGTTTTAGTGATGTGGTTTGCAGCTTGGTTTACACCATAAAATAGTGGCATAATGAGCTCAAAATCTTAGATTTATTTTATGCTTCTATAATATGAAATAGTTGGTTTTTCCGGTAAACTGGCCGAACTTGTGGTTTACTATCGGAGAAAAACAAAGGTATCCTAATCAAATTTGTGCTACCAATGTAACAAAACTATTATGTAAATTGCGGAGCTATAATTTAACCAGACATCAATGCATCAACAGCTTATCAGTTATATTAACAGTCATAATACGCTGCCACTAACCAGCGAAGAAGAAGAATTGGTGAAAACTGCATTTCAACCAAAAAAAATAAGGAGAAAACAATACTTTTTGCAGGAAGGTGATGTATGTAAGTACAGTGCTTTTATTGTTAAAGGTGCCATGCGGCAATATAGTGTTGATGAGAAAGGCGTTGAGCATGTTGTACATATTTTTGTAGAAAACTATTGGGCAAGCGACCGTGAAAGTATGATTATGCTCACACCATCAGTTTTTAATATTGATGCATGGGAAGATACGGAGATGCTTATTATTACAAGAGCTGAAATGCTTAGTTTGATGTCTAAAATCCCTGCTCTTGTGGAAATGATACGGTTAATGGACGAAAGAAATGCCATCGCGAATCAACGAAGGCTAAATTCTACCATCAGTAGTACTGCAGAAAGGCGTTATGAGGAATTTGCCAGTAATCACCCACAGTTTATTCAGCGATTTCCGCAACACCTTATTGCTTCCTTTTTGGGCATCACCAAAGAGACCTTAAGCAGGATACGAAAGCAATCTGTAAAATAACATCATTTAATTTTTAGCAAAACCGTTGACAATTATCAACGGTTTTTTTTATTATATCTCATCTTCAGAGTGGTTGCTTCTTTTGCAATTTTGTATTGTCAAATCAATAAAGATTAAAATAAGATTTAAAGACAATGGAAAATACCAATTCAAAAAATAGCACGGCCGTACAACTAATTCGCAACAGTTTAGACACATTTTTAGCTAAGGATATGAAAGGCTGGTCGGAGCTTTGTGCTGAAGACGTAGTGGCTGAATTCCCTTTTGCACCAGAAGGTTCACAAGCACGATTTGAAGGGCGTGAAGCACTTTATGCTTACTTAAAAGATTATCCAAGTTATATCGATGTGAAATCACTGCCAACTTTAAAAATTTATGGTACCGATGATGAGCATGTTGCTATCGCAGAGTGGAGCGCTTCGGGTGTGGTAATCGGTAACGGAAATCCGTATGAAATGAGCTATGCCACTTTCGTAACTTTCCGTGATGGACTTATTGTAAACTACCGTGAATACTGGAATCCACAGGCTTTTCAAAAAGCAATGAGTGGTGGAAGTTTTGCTGTTGAATAAATATCTGCAACATGGCTTTCTTAGAAAGCCATGCAACTGCCAATGTGACGATTATTGCTATGGCAGAAAATGATGAGCACATCAAGTAGGATTACATCAATTACTGGTGTTGCAACAAGTATAGGCCGTGCTAATGCGCTTCGTTTGGTAAAGGACTCTTGCTGTAGCTGTTAACTATGCAGGCAGCTAACAAAGGCCAAGGGAATTGTGAGTGAAACAATTCAGACTTGGTGGCTTTGGAAGCAAATGTTGGGTTAGCAGCACAAATAAACGAAGGCGATAGGATATAATTTTTAAAAAAGAGTGTAATGGAAATAGGAATAGACAGTTTTGCATCAGGTACCACCCAAAAATCTGCAGATGGCGCAGATGTTTTGGAATAGTTATTAACCAGGATTGAATACGCAGACCAGGCCGGGCTTTCAAGTTTTGGTATTGGCGAACACCACCGTCGTGAGTTTTTTGATTCTGCACCCGTAGTTATTCTAGCTGCCGCTGCCGCCAGAACAAAAAAAATCAGGCTCACTAGTGCCGTTACGGTATTAAGTGCGGCTGACCCAGTAAGGGTTTTTCAGGAGTTTGCCACGCTTGATCTTATTTCGAAAGGAAGAATCGATTTAGTAGTGGGCCGTGGTTCCTTTACTGAAGCCTTTCCTTTGTTTGGATATAATCTTCAGCGTTATGATGAGCTTTTTGTAGAGAAATTGGAACTGTTGATCCAGATCCAACAGAATGAACAGGTGACCTGGTCGGGGAAATTCAGACCTCCACTGGACAATCAATCCATCTATCCGAGACCTTATAATGATCAATTGCCTTTGTGGATTGGCGTAGGGGGTACGCCGGCATCCTTTATAAGAGCTGGCAAATTAGGAATACCATTGATGATCGCCATCATTGGTGGAGAAACCAGAAGATTTAGAGGGCTGGTTGATGCTTACAGGGAAGCAGGAATACAAGCAGGACATGCGCCCGAGAAACTTAAAATTGGCGTTCATTCCTTAGGTTATGTTGCCGATAGTAAAGAAAAAGCACTGGCAAATTATTACCCTGGTTATGCTGAAACCTTTACCCGAATGGGAAGGGAGCGAGGTTGGCCTCCAATTACCACTGCTCATTTTGATGCACAAGTTGGTAGAAATGGAGCTTTGCTGGTAGGTGAGCCCAATGAGGTAGCAGATAAAATTCTCCGGTTTAGTGAAGATTTGGGAGGCGTTTCCAGATTTACTTTCCAAATGGATAATGCAGGCTTAACCCATTCGCAGTTAATGGATTCAATAGCACTTATTGGCAACAAGGTCATTCCTTTATTAACTTAACCCATGGAGATGAGTTATTGGCAAGTTGAGACCCGGTAGACAAAGAAATGAAAGCGCTTCTCAAACTGCATATTTCTAATCCTGTCTCTATTTCCGAAAAAATGTACAACTGATGAATAAATTAAGGCTTGGATCTGATGTCGGATTAGCGCGTTGAAATTTAATGGCGGTAGCGCAAGGCGATTGCAATTCCCCTCCATTGGAGGGGTGCCCGCAGGGTGGGGTGGTTTTTGAACTAGCTGTCTTTCCGCTGCGCTTGGCTTGCCTCGGCTAGCCGCTGAAGGGCTCTCTTCTTTTTCTTGGCAAAAAGAAGCAAAACCCAAGGCTTGGACCTGATGTCGGATAAACTCGTTAAAGCTTTATTTCGGCAGCACAAGCACCCGATGAAGGATCGGGAAAGAACGCGCTGCCTTGGGTTGTGGTGGGTTGAAAGATTGTGGCAGAAGCTTTAACGTTTTCTCCTTCCATCATTTCCTAGGCCGGGTAGCAGGGTGGCCATAGCATGATGAGAAAATAGGATGCAGACTTAGATTTATAACAAGAATGGGCGATCGCTATCACTACCCAACAAGGCCAAACCACCGTTTCTTCGTTCTGCTCTTAGACCGGCATGGTCAATTTTTTGGGATGGCACTGACCTAGCCCATCTACTGACTTGGATAAAAAAATTGCGAGCCGGCAGTTTTGTTTCTTTTGCTGTCAAAAGAAAAAAGGCCCGTCCGGCCAGGACAAGAAAATTTTTTTTCCACTACGCAGTCTTGCCTCGGCTGGCCGCCGAAGGGCTCTCTTCTTTTTCTTGGCAAAAAGAAGTAAAACCCAAGGCTTGGATCTGATGTTGGATTAGCGCGTCGAAATTTAAATGGCGGTAGCGCAAGGGCTCGATTCGTCTTGTCATACAGATTTGTCTTAGTAGCCGTTCGCGCTACCTTGGGTTGTGGGAAAATTTGAACGTTGGTGCAAAAATTTCAACGGCTTCTCTTTCCATCATCTCCTAGGCCGGAGAGCAAATTGGCAATAGCACGATGAGAATTAGGATGCAGACTTAGATTTATAACCAGAATGGCGATCGCTATCACTACCCAGCAAGGCCAAACCACCGTTTCTTCGTTCTGCTCCTAGACCGGCATGGTCAATTTTTTGGGATGGCACTGACCAAGCCCAGCTCCTGACTTGGATAAAAAAATTGCGAGTCGGCAGTTTTGTTTCTTTTGCTGTCAAAAGAAAAAAGGCCCGTCCGGCCAGGACAAGAGGATTTTTTTTTCCACTACGCAGTCTTGCCTCGGCTGGCCGCCGAAGGGCTCTCTTCTTTTTCTTGGCAAAAAGAAGCAAAACCCAAGGCTTGGACCTGATGTCGGATTAGCGCGTTGAAATTTAAATGGCGGTAGCGCAAGGGCTCAATTCGTCTTGTCATACAGATTTGCTTTAGGAGCCGTTCGCGCTACCTTGGGTTTGAGGTATTTGAACGGGAGTGCGAAAATTTCAACGGCTTCTCCTTCCATCATCTCCTAGGCCGGATAGCGAGGTGGCAATAGCACGATGAGAATTAGGATGCAGACTTAGATTTATAACAAAAATGGCGATCGCTATCACTACCCAACAAGGCCAAACCACCGTTTCTTCGTTCTGCTCTTAGACCGGCATGGTCAATTTTTTGGGATGGCACTGACCTAGCCCAGTTACTGACTTGGATAAAAAAATTGCGAGCCGGCAGTTTTGTTTCTTTTGCTGTCAAGAGAAAAAAGGCCCGTCCGGCCAGGACGCGATAAAATCCTTTTAACTCGAAGCTTAAAATACATCTAAATTGTACCAGTCATCTATCAGCTGGTGTCAACACCTGCCGAAAACTTTTCCCGCTGCGCTGGCTTGCCTCGGCTAGCCGCCGAAGGGCTCTCTTCTTTTTCTTGACAAAAAGAAGCAAAACTCAAGGCTTGGATCTGATGTCGGATAAATTCGTTAAAGCTTTATTTCGGCAGCACAAGCACACGATGAAGAATCGGGAGCGGACGCGCTGCCTTGGTTTGTAGTGGGTTGAAAGATTGTGGTTGAAGCTTTAACGTTTTCTCCTTCCATCATTTCCTATGCCGGATAGCGAGATGGAAATAGCATGTGGCTATGGCAGGGTGGCGATCGCTGGAGTGTGAACCATCCTACGGCATAATGCAAATTTGGTCCCGCAGATCTAAATGATCACCGCAGATTTTTACCATCATGATTCTGCGTAAATCTTCTTAATCTGCGGGAAAACTATTTAAGCGAGCAGGGTGGCGATAGCTAGGCTGCGATTGCAATTCCGCTCCGTTGGAGGGGTGCCCGCAGGGCGGGGTGGTTTTTGAACAATAGCAGCATGTTGATCGCGAGATGCGAAAAATTTCCATTGTGCGCCCTTTCCTTCCCGGGGATAGGTACCTCCAGGCGGATAGGGGCTGTTTTTAAAGTAAACGTAGCCACATAATTGTTTAAGAAAGCGCGCCTGGTGGCGGGCCGCCGGCAGGTTTTGAACGGTCTTGTGGTAAGGGTATAAAAACCTCATTATCTGTTGGTGGTAAAAGAATGCGGCCCTGTAGCCAATCTTCTTTAGCCTGTTCAATTCTTTCTTTACGGCTGGATACAAAGTTCCACCAGATATACCGCTCACCGAGGTGTTCCCCACCAAGCATCATGAGTGTTACCTTTTCTTTAGCAATGATTAGCGGGTCTACTCCCTTGGTAAATACCAATAACTTACCTTCGCCGTAAGTAACTCCATTTATTTCAATACTGCCTTTTACAATGTAGGCACCCCTTTCACTATGTTCTTTTGGAAGGCCAAATCTGGCACCCTGCTCAAGTACAACATGCAGATAGAATAGGGGAGAGTTTGTTTTTACATTGCTGGATAGACCAAAGGCATCTCCGGCAATTAAGCGCATCCATACGCCCTTGTCAGTAAAAATTGGTAACTCTTCTGAAGCATAATTTTTAAAAGAAGGATCAGATTCTTCATCCTTTTCAGGGAGTGCTACCCAGGTTTGTATCATTTCCAAACCGCCAGCACGCATGGCTGGGTCTTCAAAGCGTTCGCTATGTGCTATCCCTTTTCCTGCATTCATCCAGTTCACCTCGCCAGGTTTAATTAATTGTTCTATACCAAGGCTATCCCTATGGGTTACATTTCCGCTAAATAGGTAGCTAACAGTAGAAAGGCCAATGTGTGGGTGAGGTAGCACATCCAGGTTGGTGGTGGCAGGAACATCAATCGGACCTCCATGGTCCATAAAGATAAAAGGGCCAACCATTCTCCTGAGCTGGAATGGAAGGATACGTTTTACCGAGAAACCCGGTGAGATGATCGCCTGTCTGGCTTCTATTACAATATCAAGCATACGGTTTGAAATTTATATAAAATTGCTGATAAATAAGAGCATTTCTGTAGATCCATAAAAATTTATTCTCCGTGATGATTGTTTTCCAGCACCGCTGATAGACTCATTTAAATCGTGTTTTATCTATTTAAGATTTTTTAAATGATATCATCTAAACTTTACCTGATCAAAATCAATGATATGGTTAATTTAAGTTAAGTGCGTTTAGGGTAGGTATGTCGAGTTTTACCGTACAATTACCCCCCATTCATGTCTATCAACTCTTTCAAAGTAAAAGCACTGATTTTTAGTAATCATGTCAACTCCTGCGGTTATACGTATGGTCTTAGTGTAATCAGCATTCCATTATTGCAAAAATCAAAAATTCATAGCTATGGATAACCAGGTCAATATATCTGTACTCTTTTTAAAATATATGTTTCTTGCTGGTATTCTGCTTGCCATTTCCTCTATTATTGGAGAAATTGTTTATTATGGAAGATTCAAAATCGATATTTTGGAACTGGCAGGTCCGGTGGAGGTGCTGATGTCTCAAAGAGCATTATCAAACTGGGGTCAGCTGATTTTTCTTCTGGCAGTGCCATTGATAATCAGTATCATCTTCGTAGGGCACTGCTGGCTGAGAGATATCTTATCCATCAGCTTTTGCAGAAAGCTATTTTTTGTGCTGGGTATACTGCCCATGATCTGGCTGCTGGTGAGTATGCTGAATAATGGAGAAGTTTTTTTTACGGTATGGCCGGCAGTTGTAATGGTGCTAACCACTTTCCTGTGGATCGTGTTTTATCATATCCGGAAGTTTGAGATCCGGTACTTTTCGATGCATTTATTTTTTTCGTTTGCACTTATCCTAGCGCATTCCGTTTGTAATATTGCTGATACGCAGGCGGCTAAATGTCTTAACAACCCTTCTAATCGAACTTATGCGGAGCAGTCACGCATTTCGAGAAATTCTGTTTTTATAGGATGTACCGGGGGCTGGAATATGTATTATGACCGTAGTCGGGATTGTGCCGTTCTTATTCCCCAGGTGCCAGACTTCAGCGAAGTACATTATTAGGGATGCAAGTAAAAATAGTTATATCATCGTTTTTATGCTGTTGATCAAGTATGAAATGCATCATTCCTGAAAGGAATAGTATTGATTAGATTTACTGTTTTAATGAGGGAACGGGGTGTTTTACAACGGTTCTGTATCGTATTCAGGATGCATAAATGGAAGATCTATTTTGTGATATTAGCGTCGCTATTCTATTATTATTGATTATGGTCAATCTGGATGTTGACGGTTATCAAGCTTGCATCACGAATGATTTCCGATTTTCATGGGCAATTGTCTATCACTAAACATAATCCTATCGGATTTCCATTTGTGCGTTTTGAGTCTATATATTTTACAACCAAAAGACGGGGTGTACGAGATGTATAATTATTTAAGGATTGGCTTTCGTGGATGCCGGTTGATAGGCTAAATCATAATTTGTAAATGAAGTTTTTGATATTATTATGATGTATGCATATTACATGTTAATATTCCTGTTACTTTTGGAGGCATATCCGCGCTCTGGCCTTTTAGGTTTGGGAGGTTCCGTAGATTCTCCCCGGAACAGTAATATTGATGAGTCTCTCTTGCCTGGAAGTTGTACGCTCCGGGATGAAAGATTTTTAGGTTCCAGCTGCTCGTTGGTTACCTGATAATTAACTGATATTTTTTTTATAGCTATCCCAGAGAAGGGTGACCAGATCGGGATTAAACCAAACATTTGAATGGAAGGATCAAAAATCCTGATTATTCTGGATGATGCCGATTTAATGTCAAAAATCTCCAAGATACTTACAGTGGGAAAGTATAATGTAAATTCGACCAATAGCGGGAAACGGGCGATGGACATTATCCGCAGATATCCGGTAGATATTATTATAAGTGGCATCAAGCTCTTAGAGATTGATGGCTTTGGTGTGCTGCGCATGGTCAATAAATTTGTTGAAAATGCAGGCGTAGGCTTTATTATGCTGCTCAATGCCGATGAGCATGATCTGACCCGCAGGGTTATGGAACTTGGTGCAGATGGATATTTATTAAATCACTTTGATCATGGTGAACTTCTAAATCAGGTAGAAGTAAGGATAAGGAAAAAAAGACTTCAGCGGGAGTATTTTTCAAAACACAAAGAAAGATTAGGTGATGGAGGCAACAAGAACGATGAAATGATGTGGCTCAAGTCGAGGTTTGACGGATTGATCCCCAGAATGATTAGGAAACACCAGGTAATTTATTATCCAGGAGATAAAGTAGCAGAAATATATTATATATTATCCGGACGGGTCAAAACCTATGTAATTGACGATGCAGGAAATGAACTCATTACAGGTGTTTTTGGGCCTGGTGAGTGCTTTGGTCTTCTTGGTGCTATTCTCGGAAGCGAAAGCATGGAGAGCGCAGAAGCAATGGATTCTGCCGAAATCTCCATTCTTAAAGTGGGCAGTATCGAGAGTATTTTAACTGATGATACAGATTTAAACAAGTTTTTTTTCAGGCAATTGGCCAAAGAGGTTAACGAAAGCCACGGAAAGCTTTTAGATATTGCCTATTATTCTGTAAGAAAGCGGATTGCAAAGAGCATATTAAAGTTTAGCAAACCAGCCGATGATTCTTTAAAGAAGAACGGTTTTGTAATGCCAAGAAATGACCTTGCATGTGCAGTAGGGATTGCTACCGAAACGCTCAGCAGGGTTTTGGGCGATTTTCAACGTGAGGGACTAATCGAAAAAGATGGAAACGAGATTATCTTAAGGAAACCTGAACAGCTAAAAAGCATGAAAAACTAAACTTGACTGCTCTACTGGTTGGTGGCTTCCTTAGCCGTTTAAGTTAATATTGTCTTGAAAACAATCAAGACTGGTGTTATCCGTAATCAAATATTTTTAATCAGAATAGTAGAATATTTGGGTGGTTTTCAACAGGTACTACTGTCTTCCATATAATTGGTTAGAGACCTTGGATAGATTGCCGCTCATCCGCCTATTTATAAATGGATTTTATGAACATCAATATATCTGAATTCAATACTTCTACAAGTATCTCCGTTTGTGAAAGAAAGGCTTTTTTAGCGTTATTTGTTCCGGTTCTTGGAGGCCATTACCGATATGCGCTAAGGTATGTTTTCAGGCACACGGTTTTCTTTCGGCTTGCAGCCGGCGAGGTGGCTTTGGCGGAGAGGCTTTATGGGGACGATGATAATGTCATTATCGTGCTTAGTGGTTTGGTAAGTGGTTACAGGCGTTCTGATTTAGGAGAAAGATACGATACGTGGCTGGGAGAATCTAAAAGCGTATTTATTTGTAGCCAGCATAACCATGAATCGCAAGCGATAAGTCTGGAGGCAATAGATGACGCGCAGCTGATCATTATTTCCCGGAAAGAACTAGAGTCAGGATGCCAGGCTTTTCCTATCCTGAACCGCCTGTTTACCCACTTAATTTTTCCTTATGCCACCAGGGATCTTAACCATTATGCTATTCTTTCAAAACTGGATTCCTCCTCGTCCAGGTTAAGCTATTTGCAAAGGATGTATCCTGAGGTTTGGCATCGCGTGCCGGCAAGAATTTATCAGACTTATGGCAGCAATTACTTTCTTTAATACGTTTATGTCAACCGCTGTGAAGATCACCTTGGATAATGGCAAGCCTTTCGTCTTACGGGTTAATGGCTCACCAACCCGCATAAGTTTATCCTGTTAGCCAGACATTAATGGATAGATAAAAATGTTAATCGACCTCGTTTTGATTAATTTCCTTTCTTTGAATTTTTGAATTATAAAAGTCCTTTGTGGAACATTTGAGCTAACCACGCCACCTTATTTTCATAATTTGGAAATCGGCCAAAAATAACGATCTCCTGTTCAAAGCTTTTAAATGCCGCGTTAAGTGTTTCAGACAAAAACTGAGTGTCTTCATCTGGTAGTTCGGAAATGTCCCTGTTTTCCATTCCCCAAATGATAATTTTTTTTACAACTGCAATTTCATCTTCAGCGAAAGCCCTTAATTTTATTAAGAAGGAGGAAGGGTCTTGCCTCAGGTCATCAATCGCAAGTTTGTATTCCCTTACCATCTCGCGAAGATTTTTCAGCTTAGCAGCATTAAATGACTCTATATTTGCGGAAAAGGATTTTCTTTTACTGATTGCCTGCTCACTTTCCTGTAAACATTTGGAAAAAATCTTATAACAGACCGCATCCAGCACCTCTTCTTTGTTTTTAAAATAATGGTACAGCGTACTACGGCCCTTCTTGCATTCCTTAGAAATATCCTGCATGGACACCCTTACATAGCCATATCGTTTAAACACCGCTTGGGAGGCGCTGATGATCTCTTCTCTTACTGAATCTTGCTCCAACTTTCTCATAGTCGACAAAAATACAATTAATGTTTGTCAACTGTGGTGGGAAAATGTCCTTTTATTCAATTCTAGCCCCTAATTTGTTTTATGACATATAGATTGATAATGGTATAGAAACAAAAAATGTATATTTGTCGAAAACTATTATTGCTTTGAAAATGTAAATATGCGCATGAACACATATTTATTCACCTTTCCATATTCTTAATCTAATATCAATAAATCGACAAAAAAACATTAAATGTTTAAATTACAATGAAGACAACAACAACTGTAACCGGGCTCGCGATCATGGTCCTCGGATTATTCGGCTGCTCTAATGAAGCAAAACACAACCCTAATCAAGATACATTAGCTGTTAATGTAGTTAATTTAAGAAGCGGAAATGAGAATTTTACGGATCGTATCCTGTATGATGGAACTCTTGAAGCCAATAAAACTATTGAACTGAGTTTTCAGGTTTCCGGAACTATTCTAAACTTTTCTGCCCGCACTGGCGACTACATCAATAAAGGCCAGTTGGTTGCTGCAATTGATGAAACCATTTACCGTAATCAATATAATGCTCAGCTAGCCCAGGTTAAGCTTGCCAAAGAGAACTATACCCGTATTAATGAGGTCTTCAAAAAAGGTAGCATTGCTGAGATTAAGATGTTGGAAGCAAAATCAAATTACGAACAACTAAATGCAGCAGCAAAGGCAACCTATCAAAATCTTGTTCATGCCCGTTTATATTCGCCTGTTAGCGGTTATGTAGGCGAAAAAAAGGCTGAAGCAGGAGCGGTGGCAATTCCCGGGCAGTCTGTATTACAATTGTTGGATACCCGAGCACTTAAGGTAATTGTAGCCGTACCAGAAAGTGAAGTAAACCAATACAAGGTGGGAACACAGGCTGAGGTGAAAATTGATGCCTTGGGTGGCCAGTCCTTGTCTGGTAAAGTGACTGAAGTTGGCGTTCTGGCGCTTAATGGAAGTGCAAATTACAATATCACCATCACCATAGCCAATTCTGGCGGGAAACTGAAACCTGGAATGCTTTGTAAAGTATTGTTTAAAAAAAGCAGTTCTGGTACGACCTCAGCAGCTGATTCAAGCAAGGTAATTGTCCCGGTTCAGTCTGTACAGGTAGATGAAAAAGGGAATCGATTTGTTTATATCCTTAACAATCAGCATAAAGCTATCAGGAAAAATGTGGAGGTAGGAACGCTTTATACTAATGGCATTTCTATTCTGTCAGGCCTTGCCGGCGATGAGCAGATTATCACCTCCGGCTATCAGAAGCTTGCAGATCAAAGTCCCGTAACGATAAACAACTAAGCGGAGATATGAAAAAGAAATCAAATCTAATAGAATGGGCCATGGAATACCATGTGTTCCCACTTTCCTTATCTGCAGTACTGGTCATCATAGGAATTGTGGCATTTTTTAATATGTCGCGAAATGAATTCCCTGACTTCACCATCAGACAGGGACTTATTGTAGGGCAATACCCAGGTGCCTCCTCCAAACAAGTAGAAGAACAATTGACCAAAAAAGTAGAGGAATATCTGTTCAGCAATAACGAAGTCAATAAAAAGAAAACCTATTCCTTTTCCAGAGATGGACAGATGTTTGTTTTTGTGGAGGTTGCAGATAACCTGAACGCTATACAAACCAAGGCTTTCTGGAATAAGATTAAAAATGGTATGCTTATTTTGCAAAGCCAGCTACCAAAAGAAGTTAAGGGATTTTATATCGATAGTGATTTTGGAAATACATCTGCATTACTGATGTCGGTAGAATCGAAAACCAGACCCTACAAGGAGCTTTTGAAAAATGTAGAGGATATTGAAGCAGAATTAAGGCAGGTACAGGATGTGGCGAAAATTTCGCATACCGGAAATCTTAATGAGCAAATCACTATTTATGTTGATCAAAATAAACTCCTGCAAAAAGGTGTTTCAGTAGGCAATATCATGCAGGTTCTTCAAAACGAAGGTGCAATAAATGCAACAGGAAAGGAAGAAGGAGCGGTAGTAGATCAACCGATCCATGTCAACACCTATTATAAGTCAGAGGCTGAACTGTCTGATCAGATTATCAGGCAGGATGCAAACGGCAATGCCATCCGACTTCGGGATGTGGCCACGCTGAAACGCGAATACGATGAGCCAGACAGTTATGTTACCTCTAATGGAACCAAATCAATCATCATTTCGCTTGAAATGATCACTGGAAAAAATATTGTAAGCTTTGGCAAGGAGCTGGAAAAACACATAGAAAAGGTAAGTGCGCATTTGCCATCTGATGTAAAACTGGTGAAACTGGCAGATCAGCCCGAAGTAGTTGATGATTCCATCAGTCACTTTATGAAGGAATTTGCTTTTGCACTTATTGGAGTTATTTTTATTGCAGTACTCTTATTGCCGTTAAGGGTAGCGGCAGTTGCAGCAGCAACCATCCCGATTACGATATTAGCCACACTTGCCATTATGTATATGGTTGGTATCGAATTGGATACGGTTACCCTTGCGGCCTTAATCGTTGTGCTGGGAATTGTAGTAGATGATCCCATTGTAGTCATCGACAGCCATGTAGAGAAACTCGATCACGGTTTATCGGTATGGGCTGCGGCCAGAGAAAGTGCCAAGGAATTATTTCCTTCAGTATTCACCGCAACGCTGGCCATTTCGGCAACCTTTATTCCACTCGCATTTTTTATGGTTGGTGTTTCAAAAGATTTTATCTTACTCTTTCCAGTTACCATCGTTATCGCATTGACGCTTTCGTTAATCATATCAATGCTGATCGTTCCTTTCTTTAATACCTTATTCATTACCAAGGGATTATTGCATAATAAAGATGATTCTAAAAGATCATTTTTAGACAGGTTACAGGATTTTTTCAATGGTCATATCGGAAACTCCATGAAACACTACAAAATCACTGTTTTTTTAGGCGCACTTGCAGTGGTTGCAGGCATCGGTATTATGGGTATTCTGCCACAACAGTTGTTTCCAAAGGTAGAACGAAACCAGTTTGCCATGGAAATTTACCTGCCATCAGGTTATAGACTTACTCAAACTGATAGTGTAGTTAAAAGTATGGAGCGGATTCTTAAAAAGGATAAGCGAATTCTTAATTATACCAGTTTTATCGGAAGTAGTTCACCGCGTTTCCACTCTGTATACGCACCAAATCTGCCCGCTAAAAACTATGCACAGATTTTAATAAAAACGGAATCAGAAGAGGCAACAGAAGAGATTATCACCGAATATGAATCCAAATACGGCAATCTTTTTCCTTCTGCATTTGTACGCATGAAACAATTAAATATGATTAATGCCCTGGCGCCAATTGAGGTTAGAATTAGTGGAAATAATTTGGCTGATTTGAAAAAAGTAGCGCAGCAGGTATCGGCAATTGGTAAGAAGCATCCGGAAGTAAACTGGGTAAGAACAGATTTTAATGAGCCACAGCCTACACTGGCACTGGATATTAAGAGTGCAGATGCGGCAAGGTTAGGCCTTGGGAAAAATGATATCGCAAATGCTGTGCTGATGCATTCAGAAGGGATAGTTGCCACCCAGCTTTGGGAAGATACCTACGCCGTGGATGTGAAGATAAAATCGCCAAAAGTGTCAAGAAGTAATCTTGATGACTTAAGAAATCTGAATGTGGTGTCTCCTAAGACGCAGTCAATTATCCCTCTAAGACAGGTTGCAGACGTTAATTTCGAGTGGAACGATGGTCAGATTACCCGCAGGAACAGTGTACGCACGTTAACTGTACGAATGGACGTTACCCAGAAAGCGGTTGCCAATGCCGTATTGATGGACTTCATGCCTGAGATAAAAAAGATTAAATTGCCAAAAGATGTTACTGTTACTTACGGGGGAGAATTGGAACTCCAGGGTGAAAATCAAGGCCCGATGGGTATTGCTTTAGGCGTAAGTATTGTGCTTATTTTTCTGATCTTATTGTGGCATTTCAAACATCTTAAACACGCTATACTAAGTATCACCACCATGCCGCTGAGTATCTTAGGTGCATCGTTCGGATTGTTTGTAGCCGGATATCCTTTTGGTTTTACTTCATTTCTTGGTTTACTGGCCCTTTGTGGTATTGTAGTTCGAAATGGAATTATATTAATTGATCATGCCGAAGAACTGAGAATTCATGAAGGGAAATCAGTTTTTGAAGCAGCGAAGCTTTCTGCTGAGCGTAGGATGCGCCCAATTTTTTTAACCTCTTCTGCAGCAGCAGTAGGCGTAATACCAATGGTAATCAGCAGGTCATCCCTTTGGGGCCCTTTAGGAACAGTAATCTGCTTTGGGCTAATTGTTTCCATGCTTTTGACACTATTTATTCTGCCTACGCTTTATTGGTTATTCTTCCGTAAGGAGGATCAAAATAAGCCAGAAAATGAAATATCTGAACCCACACATGTTTAAGGATAATACCATGAAATTTTTATTATATTATATCACCTTTGTCGGATTTCTTAGCGCTACTGCACAGACTCATACCGTTTCACTCGAGCAGAGTAAACAGGCCGCAATAGCGTACAGTTATTCACTTAAAAATAGCGAATTAAGAATCAATTCTTCTAAAACCGATGTTGCAGCAGCTAAGTCTGATTATCTTCCTGCTGTTAGCGGTACGGGAATTGGCCTATATGGCTTTAAAGATTTGGTAGCTGCCTTACCACCTCTTTTAAACGAAAGCATTAATAACCTATACCTGGTTGGCGTAACGGGAACAGAAACCCTGTATGCGGGGGGAAAGATCAAGACTGGAAATCAGCTTGCTGCCCTCCAGTTGGAGGTTAGTCAAATCAGAAGAAAGCAATCTTTAGATTCTGTAATTCTGCTGACGGAGCAAAAATACTGGAACCTTGTAAACATACAGGAGCAGCAAAAAACACTTTCGGTTAATGAAACTTTACTGAATGCTGTACTAAAAATGCAAAAAGATATGTTGGCATCTGGTTTAATTGCTCGCAATGATCTCCTTCGAGTTAAAGTACAGTTGAGTGAGTTATTGGTAAATAAAAGTAAGTTGCAAAATGGACGCAGAGTCGCGCTGCTTGATTTCTCCATGTACACTGGTTTAACCTTTGATTCCTTATTGGTGATGCAGGATACGATGGATAAGAAAGCCATGCCGGTATTACTTGCACTTCATCCCGATACCAGTTTAACGCAGAACTCCAATTATATCCTGCTCAATAAGCGTATTACAGGTGAAGCGTTACAAACCCGCCTGGCTAAAGGTGATAACCGGCCAAGTCTGGCGCTTGGTGTAAGTGCTTCGCAAGTTGGCTCCATAAATAGTGGCATAGGCAGTAATTTTGCTCCCGCAGGGTTCCTTACCTTAAGTGTACCAATCTCTAGTGGCTTATGGGGCAGAGGGAAACAAAAAGTAGCACAGCGAAAGATCAGTGAAGCGATTGCCAAAAATGATTTTCTTGATGGTCAGAATCAGATAAAAGTCGGTATTACACGCTATTGGTATGACATGAAAGATCAGCTTATCCAGATTTCGTTTGCAAAGGATAACCTTGAACTCGCTACCGAAAACTTAAAGGTTAATCAGGATAATTATAAATCCGGACTGGCTACAATTTCTGATGTGCTTGATGCACAGGCCTCTTATCAGCAGGCTTCCAGTATCGTTGCTACTGCTTTTTCTGATTTCTATTTTAAAGCTGCTGTTTATAACTATGTCACTTCAAAGGTGGCCCTGCAATAATGAGTTATGCATCCGGCCTTTAAAGATAAATTTTATTAGAATCAGATCTTTTTAAATAGAAGTTTAAATATGCTTAAAATTAATCCTGGTGTAAAAAACAGTAAAATACTGAAGGATAAAGGGCGTATGATAGTCAATGTGGCAATCAAGCGGTTTATCTATTACGGAATTGCAAAAACGACAATGGATGATATTGCAAAAGATTTAGCCCTAACCAAGCCATCACTTTACTATTATTATAGTAATAAGAGCCACTTGGTTAGGGCGGTCTTTGACCATGTTTTCGCTGAATACCTCAGCCTTTTACAGGCATTACCACTCAATCAATCATTAGAAAAAATTTTAGATGATGTGATAAAAATACAATGGAAGTTATTTAAGCACTATGCACTGCTTGGTTATTCAACAACTTTTTTATTTAATGCTAAAGATAAAATTTTACAGCATAAATTTTTCGAAGTGAAGATGAGCCATATTGCCTTTTTGACTCAGGTGTTTCAAGCTGCAAGCAGGAGTAACACAACCACCTATACAAATATTGATCAGTTGGTACACCTTTATTTTTCTTGCATGCAGGGCCTATTATGGAATCATATTGTAGATAAGCAAACATTAATTCCTACGCATTACAGACAGCACATTATAGTTTATAAAAATGCAAGAAATTTATCTTCAGTTTTTGTGAAGGGAATAAGCTTGTAACCATGCGAAATTGATGATTGGCTGAGCGGTTGTATAAGTTTCATGTATGAAGATCGACTTGCAAAAATTCTTTAGCGCACAGGCTTTTGAATTCTCGTAAGTCGATCACTTATATGCATTCGCCTTCATACAAAAACTAAAAGCAATTAAAAAACAGTCTTAATTTTTTAGTTAAATATACTTTTTAGTATATTTGTATAAGAATTAGGTTTTATGTTAACAAAAGCAGAGAAAACAAAGCAGTTCATATTGGAAGCGGCCACACCCTTGTATAACGAAAAAGGTATATCTGGTGTTACTATTGATGATATTCTTTCTGCTACCAAACTAACTAAAGGCGCATTATACGGGCATTTTAATGGTAAAGATGATCTTTCTGCACAAGTTGTTGATTACTCATTAGATAAACTTTCTCAACGCATCAGGTCTGCTGTTTCAAAGGGTAAATCTGTTAAAGCGAAGGTGTGGGCATTTATGGATTTTTATAAAGATCCGCTTAATTCGCTTATACCAGGGGGGTGCCCGGTTTTTAATACCGCTGTTGAAACTGATGATAACTACCCATCACTAAAACAAAAAGTGGCAAAAGTAATCAGGATTGGTCAACAGGAACTGACCGCGCTACTTCAAAGCGGGATTGATAACGGGGAGTTTTCAACTGAACTGGATCCGGCAAATTTTGCCTTTAAGCTGGTGGCAGCCATTGAAGGTGCTACGGTAATGTGCAGGGCTATGGAAGTAAGTAAACCAATGGTGGTGCTAATTAAAGGCCTTAAATCCGAATTGGCACAATATGAGCGTTAAAGCTCTTTTTTTGGTGTAAAATATACTAAAAAGTATAAAATATAAATTAAAGAATATGAATATTACAAATTTATTTGATCCTTGTTTAATCGGGGATATTGAATTGAAAAACAGGATTGTTATGGCTCCTATGACACGAAGCCGTTCTGACAATGAAGAACACGCGGCAACCGAATTGACTGCAAAATATTACGGTCAACGGGCCACTGCTGGTCTTATCGTTACCGAAGGTACGGTCATCAGCGAGGATGCGGTTGGTTTTCCAAATGTTCCGGGGATATTTAACCAAGAGCAGGTAGAAGGTTGGAGGTTGATTACTTCTGCCGTGCATGAGAAAGGTGGTAAAATCTTTGCCCAACTGTGGCATACAGGCGCTAATTCGCACCCTGACCATCATAATGGGTTAGCGCCATTAGCGCCATCTGCTTACAACCCGAACATCAAAGTCTTTTCTCCAACTGGATTCAAGGAGAGTGAAACCGCTAGGGCAATGACTTTAGAAGACATCAAGAAAACAGTATCTGACTTTAAAAAAGCTACAATTAATGCTTTTGAAGCTGGTTTTGATGGTGTGGAACTGCATGGAGCAAATGGTTATCTGCTGCAACAATTTTTTTCAAAAAATTCAAATTTCCGAACAGACGAATATGGGGGTTCGGTGGAAAACAGGGCACGTATTCTTTTTGATATTTTAGATGAATTAAAAGATGTAGTGGATATTAAGCGCGTGGCCATTCGCTTAAATCCATCATTAAACGGAATCATGGGCATTTCGGTCGATGATGAAACAATTAAACTTTATGATTATATCGTAAACAGATTGAATGATTATGGTCTTGCTTACATCCATCTTATAGAGCCTTTTACCGATGTTACTGCAATTCCGGAAGCGATCCAGGAAATTGCCAAACATTTCCGAAAGATTTACAAAGGCACCATCATCATCAATAGGGCATTCAATAAAGAAACAGCTACAAAAGTATTGAGCGATGGTGATGCGGATCTGGTGTCATTTGGCGTACCGTTTATTGCCAATCCGGATTTGGTAGAAAGATTCAGGACTAATGCAGTACTCAATGCTCCCGATCAAAACACCTTTTATACACCGGGCGAAAAGGGTTATACCGATTATCCTTCTTTATCTAAATAGCCTTTAAAAAAACAACAAAAAATATATTTCCAGATTTTAAAAATAAAAAATAATGAAAACAACAGGAAACACCATATTCATCAGCGGTGGAAGTGCAGGCATTGGTTTGGCAATTGCTAAAAAGCTAAGTGCTGCCGGCAATAAAATCATCATCAACGGACGTAGCGAAGAACGCCTTCAAAACGCCCTAAAAGAATTAGCGCATACCGTTGCCATTCAAGGTGACTTATCTGTAAAAGAAGATAGAATTCGCATAGCCGAAGACTTGAAAACAAATTACCCTGAACTGAATATCATTGTAAATAATGCAGGTACTGTTTTTATGAATGATCTGAGTGATCAAAATAATAATGCAGCAGAAAAAGCGCATCAGGAGATGAATACCAATTACATCAGCGTGATTGATTTTACTTCACTGTTAATTCCACAGCTTTTACAGCAGGAAGAAGCTGCAATCATTAACATTACTTCCATTGTTGCATTCAGATCAAATAAATACCTGCCCACTTACGCTGCCAGCAAAGCGGCACTCCACAGCTATACACAAGGATTGAGAGATACCTTTTTAGATAACGAAAAATTGAATGTTTATGAAGTATATCCGCCTTTGGTTAACACGGAGTTTTCAGCAGAAATTGGAGGTGCAAACGGTATTCCGCCATCAGAAGTAGCCGATGAACTGTTTACAGCCTTAGCGCACAATCAATTTGAAGTTCCGGTTGGAGACAGTAAGAAAATACACGCTCTGCTACACCCAATCACAGAACAGGCACCTTACTGATTCTTTTAAAAGATAAAATTCAAAAGATATGAACTTAAAAGGAAAAACAATCCTGATTACAGGTGGCGCATCGGGCATCGGACTTGAAGCAGCTAGGCAATTTTTAGCAATTGGGGCTAAAGTGATTATCACAGGTAGAAATCAGGCGAAACTGGATGCGGCTAAAAAAGCGCATCCAGCACTGGTTGCCATACGAAGTGATGTGGGAAATGAAGCAGATGCAAAAGCGCTCTTTAATACCGTAAAAGAATTGGGCGGTATTGATATTTTATACAATAATGCTGCTGTGCTCGTTGCACCCTCAAATTTAGGGATTGCAAGCGATAAGCATGCTGAAGGTGCAGCGTATGAAATGGAAGTTAATTATATTGGTGTAATCAGGTTGATTAATCTTTTTCTTGACATGCTTAAATCAAGAAATGAAACAGCAATAATTAATACCACATCAATTCTAAGTCAGGCTCCTTCTCTGATTGAAGCCACTTATTCTTCATCAAAAACAGCACTGGCCTTTTATACCACATCGTTACGTGAGCATCTAAAAATTATCGGGAGTAAGGTAAAGATCGTTGAATTGATCCCACCACTTGTTGCTACAGAAATGACCGCAGAAAGAAAGGATAAAAAAATATCACCTGAAGATATGGTTAAAGGTTTGATCAAAGGTCTATCAAAAGAACAGCATGTAATCCGCGTGGGCGATGCAAAACTATTTAATCTGGTTAACAGGTTTTTACCTAAAACAGCCTTTAAGATACTTAACCCTCAAAAAGACCATCAACTTCTAAAAAAATAACATGAAAGCATTTATCATCAACAAATATACCAAGGGCGGCCTGCAACTTGCGGCTATTCCGACTCCAACGGTGGGTGAAAACGAGGTTTTGGTAGAGGTTTATGCTGCAGGCCTAAATGTTTTGGATTCTAAAATTAAAACAGGAGAATTTAAGCTGATTTTGCCTTATAAGCTTCCATTAATTTTAGGTCACGATGTGGCAGGTATCATCACCCAGGTGGGGGAAAATGTAACGAAATTTAAAGTTGGCGACGAGATTTATTCCCGCCCTGCCGATCATCATATCGGAACCTTTGCTGATTACATTTCGATTAATGAAAAAGATGTGGCACTTAAACCTAAAAACCTGACAATGGAGGAAGCGGCCTCTATTCCGCTGGTGGCACTTACTGCGTGGCAGGCATTGGTTGAGCATGCTGATTTGAAAGAAGGACAAAAGGTGTTTATACAAGCAGGTTCTGGAGGTGTAGGAACGATCGCTATCCAGCTGGCAAAACATTTAGGTGCTACTGTTGCTACCACTGCCAGTACTAAAAGTTTTGAATTATTAAAGCGCCTGGGTGCAGATGTGCTGATTGATTATAAAACGCAGGATTTTGAAACAATGCTGAAAGATTACCATGTTGTACTCAACAGCCAGGATACCAAAACACTTAAAAAATCAATCAAAATCCTGAAGCCAGAAGGTCAGGTGATTTCCATTTCTGGTCCGCCAACTCATGAATTTGCCGATGAGATGGGATTACCCTGGTACTTGAAAGCTGTCTTATCATTAATTAGCTTTGGCATCAGAAGAAAGGCAAAAAAACGTGATGTCGATTTCTATTTTCTCTTTATGAAAGCCAGTGGAAGCCAGCTTGAAAAGATTACTAAGCTCATTGAGGCTGATATCATTAAACCAGTTGTGGATAAGATCTATCCTTTTGAACAGACCAATGAAGCGCTAAAATATGTGGAAAGCGGGCGTGCAAAAGGAAAAGTGGTGATTAAGGTAAAATAGGTTTATTAAGTGCTATCGCGATTCGAACAGATCATTCGCTAACTGATTCTAAATTTCTTTTTATAGGTCTATTTTACGGATGAGGTAAAAGGAATCGATGCCTTTAATTTAAATGTATAGCCTAATCATTTAACCAGCTAATCCGGGTTTGACATAAATGAGGAATCAAAAATAATCTTCGTTTCTGAGGGGGCACAAATGGTGTGCCCTTATCTTTTTTATAACTGCCTAGTTCCTTTAAAGTTGCGGAAGAGAAACATAGATTGTTGTTTTTTTGAATCCAGTTTTTTGATATGAGCAATGATTCTTTTTTCCTGGCTGTCTTCCGTTTTTTGAGAAACGATGTCATCCAGAATGGCCGTTTTTTCATCCTCTGGCAGGCTCATGAATTTTTTATATACCTCAGCATCCTTAAAACAATCTTTGACTTCATCTTCATGGGTCAATCGATCGTCTGATGTTTTAACCATACTTACTGTTACTTCGTCGCCACCACCTTTATTTATTGCTTTGCGAATAGTGCTGTTTAGCGAGATACGTTTGTCTTGATCTTTAAGTGGTGCCAGATTTAAATCTTTGAATTCATAGCCATCTATTGTGCCGGAAACTTTCATAAAACCCCATTTACCCCGAATATCTTTCGTACCCGGAATCACCAGGTTATACGTCCATGCACCCTTACCTGGTTCGTGTCTGATTTTCAATTTTTCGTTTTTTAAAAGTTCTTTCATTATTTTCTTTTCAAAGGATTTAACGGATGGAATACTCAGCGTAACATCATGACACATTGTATTGTTTCGTCCCTTCATGAGCGTTGACAAAAAAGCCAAACTTGATGAATATGATGCGAAGGATTACAAACCCTCCTGAAATTGACATTTAACTAAAGTGATAAACGAGGGCATTTTTAACAGGAAGTTTATGGAGATGGATGAAAAGCGCATTGCTTTATGGGTAAAAATGCTGATTAGCGCTTTGGATGGAATTAAAATGATATTTTAGCTGATGCAAAAGCCACAAAGATTAATCTGGTAAAAGAACTGCTTTCGACAATATTTGTGGGCGGCCCTGGAACGACGGAATCATTGATAGCATCATTCGCCCGCTTAATATATCTATACTTCTTCAGGATGGTAGAAATATTAGTTACAGAAGTATAAAGACCTCAGTCTATAACCCAAGTCCATTACGTAAAAACTGAATAATGGGTAATACAGTGCTAAAACTTAAGGTTATATCCCGAATCAATTCATCTTTAGTTTTTAACAACTCTATGGGACTCTTCAGTTCGTATTGTTGGAGTTTGATGTAAGCCTCGCCCGGAATTCCAACAGGATATCCCTTAGGTAAGGCACTTAATGATGAAGATTGCACCAAAGTAAATCCCGAAGAATAGGTGTCCTTAAGTATCCTGTCAAACTCATCTGCATGTTTTGAAATGTAACTCCTCATCACCTGTAGTCCAAAAATATCAGGGTCGTATTTAACGCTGATATAGTTTAGGCCTGGTTCAATATGTACCAGGTATACAGGTTCATTACCATCATTCGCTAATGGACTAATGGATATTTCAAAAAAGGCATTGTAGGTGATTGCCTTTTTGGGCTTGAAATTGATAAGATTGGAGATAAACCTTTCCACTTCAATTTCATCGTTTAACCTGGTATCGATAGGAGAGAGTTGTTCTAATAATAGATAGGCTAAATCACCTATTTCGGTTTTCGCCCGCTCATATTCACCAATATGATCCATAAACCAAGTTTGGTTATTATTGGATTTTAGATTAAGTAGAAATTCGAGGGTTTTTTCCATGTGATTGATGAGGATATAATACAAGTTTGGTAACAAAATGACGTTATAAATGTTTTTCTCATATCGTCATCGTCATTAAAATCTGTTTTCGATTTTACACCTGCCATTTACAAAGATGTTAAATAAAACAACGTTTACATTTTTATCTAAACTAAAAAAAATAATAATACGGCGTGGATGAATAGCAATCGTGATGCTTATAATAATTGATTGACGACTTCTCTAATTTCTTACAAATGTTAATCAAAGCAATTGCAACATTTGATGATGATATTTTGAAATCAGATTTGAAAGCAAAAGATTGCATACCGAGGCTAAATAGAGATTTCCGTTTTTCCAAAGGATAAGTCTCCATATAAAACCTGTCTTTCTGCTGTCATCAGTAAAAAATGGACGGAAAAGTGGCGATTGCTAAAGTAGCGTTACTGACTTTACGCGCATTAATAAATCCGAAAAATCAGTTATTCATGAAGAACCAATATCGCTTTTACTGATCTGTTCAATACCTTATTAACTGTACTGGTGGTAAATAAGCGATAGATGATATTGTGGTGATGTTTAACCAAACACAAAATATCAGTGTGGTTTTGCTCAATAAAATCCATGATGCCGTTTGGCGCACTGTTATCTTTAATATAATTGAACTCGATTTGTGTTTCTGGTAACAGCGCTCTAATGCTGTTTTCTCCAGTTTGTATGTGTTCCTCGTCTGATCTTTCTGCTACATAAAGTACTTGCATTCTTTGGGTACCAGATGCCTTTAACATTTCATTCAGTGCCAGAATATCTTTTTGAGATAACGTGGTCTCATAGTCTGTTGCTAAAGTGATTACAGGTTGTGATGGAAAGCTACTTTCAGTAGGAACAATTAAGGTAGGGATTCTCATTTTTGTAACGACCATACTCGCATTGCTCCCAACAATCCCGGTAATTCCTGTTGCACCTATTATGCCCATTACAAGCAATTCAACTGCATTTTTTTTGGTATAGTCGGATATTACCGCCCTTAAAAAACCCACTTCACAACTGGTTGATATTTTAATCTCCGTTAGTTTTTGTTCTTCACGAATCTGCGTGGCCCAATGTTCCAGCGCATTTCGTTTATTCTCATAGTAAGATTCTATAAAAATGGCATTGTAGGTGCTATTATTTATCCCTTCTGTAGGATGAATGGCATGAATGGCGGCAACATCCATATTTAATACTTTTGCCAGGGCAAGGGCATAAGCGAATGCATTGGCTGCACTTTTCGAGAAGTCTGTAGCAACAAGTATTTGTTTCATGGTTTAGATATTTTGAAAGTCAGGTTAGATAAATAGGTGAAACAACATGAACAACAATATAGCCAGAATGATGGATACGGGCAGTGTAAGTACCCAAGCCAGGCCGATATTTTTTAGGGTATTATTATTCAGATTTTTTGTTCCGCCAGATGCCACCATAGCTCCCGCAATTCCACTTGATAATACATGGGTAGTACTCACCGGAAGACCAAATGCCGTACTTAAGCCAATGGTTGATGCTGCTACAATCTCTGATGTAGCGCCCTGTGCATAATTTAAGTGTTCGTTCCCTATTTTTTCACCAATAGTGACCACAATACGCTTCCATCCAATCATGGTACCCAATCCAAGCGAAATTGATATGGTCAGGATTACCCATAAGGGGGCAAATTCTACTAATTTTGAAAGTTCTTCCTTGTTTTTGTTGAGTGTTTGATGATCATGCTCGTTAATAACCAGGTTCTTATCAGCTTCAATCGTTTTTATAACCGCAATTACACCTTCAATCTGCTTTCTAAACTTATAAGTATTTTCCTTATCTGTCCCGCTTTTTAATAAAAGATGTTTTTTAGTCTGTTCTATTTTTCTTGTGAAATCAAGAAGGTTAATGCCTTTATCATGATTTAGGACAGAGACATTTTTGATCACTTGTTCTGTAGCATTTAATTGTGTCATTACATCCTGTTTAGGGATATGGTGGTTTACAGCAAACTTTGCTGGCAGGAATGCAATCAGGATAAGCATTAAAAGGCCAACACCCTTTTGTCCATCATTACTTCCATGAAAAAAACTCACCAGGGTACAAGTAGTGATTAATAAACCCCTTATCAACAGTGGAGGCCGGTCATTTTCGCCATGCGGAATATGAAATAGGGCATGGTATTTAATGACATGTTTTAAGAAATACATGAGTAAAATAGCCAAACCAAACCCAATTATTGGAGAAAGGATGAGTGATAATCCAATTTCTTCTGCTTTACCCCAGTTTACGCCGTTACCTCCATAATACCAGGTAAATGCTAGTCCGGCACCAATCATGGCGCCAATCATAGTATGAGAACTGGAGCAGGGAATACCAAGATACCAGGTGCCTAGGTTCCATGTGATAGATGCAATTAACACCGCAAGTACCATGCAGGCACCTACACCAATAGGAAGATTCATCAGTGCATCAAGAGGTACAAGTTTAAGAATTCCCATTGCAACGGCGATTCCACCAGTAAATACGCCCATGAAATTCCAGAATCCAGACCAAGGTATAGCGATAACTGGTTTTAGCGCTTTTGTGTAAATTACGGTCGCTACTGCGTTGGCAGTATCATGAAATCCATTTACAAACTCAAAAGCAATTACGGCAAGTAAGCACAATAGGAATATCAGCAATAGTGGGGTGCTTAAATGAGTATCGCCCATGAAAGGGAATATAACGTTAATGGATGGCATAAAATGTATGAAGATTAGGTATGGGCAACTTTTTACAAAGTACCATCTTAATGATGATGTGTGTATACCTTTAATATTAAATAACTGTTATGTTATGGCTGATAATAAATAGATATTTAATGGTGAATGATGTTATCCTCGAACATTCTAAAAAAGAAAATCCCATTCGTAAATACTTAATATAAATGTGGGTCAAGTGGTAATGAAGTCATGAATACAAACCGGCCGAAATAATTGACCATGCCGGTCTAAGAGCAGAACAATGAGACGGTGGTTTGGCCTTGTTAGATAGTGATAGCGATCGCCATTCTTGTCATTAATCTAAGTTGTATCCTATTTTCTCATCATGCTATTGCCACCCTGCTATCCGGCCTAGGAGATGATGGAAGGAGAAGCCGTTGAAATTTTTGCACTAACGGTTCAAATTTCCCCACAACCCAAGGTAGCGCGAACGGCTCCTTAAAACAAATCCTTATTACAAAGCAAATCGAGCCCTTGCGCTACCGCCATTTAAATTTCGACGCGCTAATCCAACATCAGATCCAAGACTTGATTTTTTTGTTACTTTTTTGATCAAGCAAAAAAGTAAAAGCCCTTCGGCGGCTAGCCGAGGCAAGGCTGCGCAGCGGGAAAAGTTTTAGGCAGGTGATGACACCAGTCGATAGATGAATGCTACAAAAAAATTCTTTTACGCTTCGGGTTTAAAGGATCTTAGCGTGTCCTGGCCGGACGGGCCTTTTTTCTTTTGACAGCAAAAGAAACAAAACTGCCGGCTCGCAATTTTTCTATCCAAGTCAGTGAGAGGGCTTGGGCAATGCCATCCCGAAAAATTGACCATGCCGGTCTAAGAGCAGAACGAAGAAACTGTGGTTTGGCCTTGTTAGATAGTGATAGCGATCGCCATTCTTGTCATTAATCTAAGTTGCATCCTATTTTCTCATCATGCTATTTCCACCTCGCTATCCGGCCTAGGAGATGATGGAAGGAGAAAACGTTAAAGCTTCAACCACAATCTTTCAACCCACCACAACCCAAGGCAGCGCGTTCTCTCCCGATTCTTCATCGGGTGCTTGTGCTGCCGAAATAAAGCTTTAACGAATTTATCCGACATCAGATCCAAGCCTTGATTTTTTTGTTACTTTTTTGATCAAGCAAAAAAGTAAGAGCCCTTCGGCGGCTAGCCGAGGCAAGGCTGCGCAGCGGAAAACAGCCAGTTCATAAACCACCCCGCCCTGTGGGCACCCCTCCAACGGAGGGGAATTGCAATCGCCCCAGCCATCGCCACCCTGCTCGCTTAAATAGTTTTCCCGCAGATTAAGAAGATTTACGCAGAATCGAGCGGTAAAAATCTGCGGTGATCATTTAGATCTGCGGGACCAAATTTGCATTATGCCATAGGACGGTTAACACTCCAGCGATTGATACTCTGCTATGACCACGTGCTATTGCCAATTTGCTATCCGGCCTAGGAGATGATGGAAGGTGAAGCCGTTGAAATTTTTGCACTAACGATTCAAATACCTCAAACCCAAGGTAGCGCGTCCTCTCCCGATTCTTCATCGGGTGCTTGTGCTGCCGAAAAAAAGCTTTAACGAATTTATCTGACATCAGGTCCAAGCCTTGATTGTTTGGTTCTTTATTATCAAGAATAAAGAACAAGCCCTTCGGCGGCTAGCCGAGGCAAGGCTGCGCAGCGGGAAAAGATTATAGCAGGCGATGACACCTGCCGATAGATGAATGGTACAATTTAAATGTCTTTCACGCTTCGCGTTTAAAAGGTTTTGATCGTGTCCTGGCCGGACGGGCCTTTTTTCTTTTGACAGCAAAAGAAACAAAACTGCCGGCTCGCAATTTTTCTATCTAAGTCAGTGAGAGGGCTTGGACAATGCCATCCCGAAAAATTGACCATGCCGGTCTGAGAGCGAAACGAAGAAACGGTGGTTTGGCCTTGTGGGGTAGTGATAGCGATCGCCATTCTTGTTATAAATCTAAGTCTGCATCCTAATTCTCATCGTGCTGTTGCCAATTTGCTATCCGGCCTAGGAGATGATGGAAGGAGAAGCCGTTGAAATTTTTGCACTAACGGTTCAAATTTCCCGACAACCCAAGGTAGCGCGAACGGCTCCTTAAAACAAATCCTTATTATAAAGCAAATCGAGCCCTTGCGCTACCGCCATTTAAATTTCGACGCGCTAATCCGACATCAGGTCCAAGCCTTGATTGTTTGGTTCTTTATTATCAAGAATAAAGAACAAGCCCTTCGGCGGCTAGCTGAGGCAAGGCTGCGCAGCGTAAAAAGTTTACGGCAGGTGTTGACACCAGCCGATAGATGAATGCTACAAAAAAATTCTTTTACGCTTCGGGTTTAAAGGATCTTAGCGTGTCCTGGCCGGACGGGCCTTTTTTCTTTTGACAGCAAAAGAAACAAAACTGCTGGCTCGCAATTTTTCTATCCAAGTCAGTGAGAGGGCTTGGGCAATGCCATCCCGAAAAATTGACCATGCCTATCTGAGAGTGGAACGAAGAAACAGTGGTTTGGCCTTGTAGGGAGCCCACAGCGATCGCCATTGTGCTAAACAAACTTAAAATACCTTCCGCTTTACCTAATAACGTTGAGTCGTAGCGTCTCACTACGACTGGTCGGCTTACGAAGTTTAGGTGGCCTGCGCGATAGGGGAACTTCTTTCGTCTAATAACGAATTTAGCAGCGTATTAAAACTGGCCAAGTCTTTCTGCGCTCTGGCCTTTAAAACTTCGTAAGTTGATCGCTTAAGAAATTTAGGTGGTCTTGCTACGATTATAAGCGGTTAGAAGTTTTTAAATTCCAGCTGTTTTCTCATTGAACACTACTATATTTGTTAGATAACCAAATATCTACATGACAAACAAAACTGTTTATGATGCTATCGTTGTCGGCTCCGGAATTAGTGGTGGGTGGGCTGCAAAGGAGTTAACGGAAAAGGGACTGAAAGTGTTACTTTTGGAACGCGGCAGGAATTTCGAACATATTAAAGATTACAAGTCTGCACAAAGTGATCCTTTTTCGCTTCCACACCGTGGGAAAACAACCGAGGAACAACGTAAAAATTATCCGGTAATTCATCGGGGATGGGCCGCCCAGGAGCCAGTGATGGATTATTGGGCGAATGAAAAAGACAGCCCTTATGTAGAAACTAAGCCCTTTACCTGGTGGCGTAGTTACCAAATGGGTGGGCGTTCAATCTTGTGGGGGCGCCAGAGTTATCGCTTAAGTGATCTTGATTTCGCAGCAAATGAAAAGGATGGAATAGCAGTAGATTGGCCTATCCGTTATCAGGATATTTCTCCATGGTATGATTATGTTGAGAAATTTGCCGGAATTAGTGGTTCTAAAGATGGTATTGCTCATTTACCCGATGGCATGTTTTTGCCTCCAATGGATTTGAATTGTGTAGAAAAAGATGTAGCAGCCAGAATAAAAGCACATTATAAAAATGAAAGGCATTTAATTATTGGTCGCACCGCAAACCTTACGGCAGCCATCCCAGGCAGAACAAAGTGTCAATTTAGAAATCGTTGTTGGGAAGGTTGCATTTTTGGTGGCTATTTCAGTACACAATCTTCAACGCTGCCTGCTGCGCTGCAAACGGGTAATTTAACCGTAAGGCCGTTTTCCATTGTCACTCAAATTCTATACGATAAAGATACCAGGAAAGCAAAAGGCGTGGAGGTTCTCGATGCAGAAACCAATCAAACCTATGAGTTTAATGCCAAGATAGTATTTCTTTGTGCTTCAGCGTTGAACAGTGCCTGGGTATTGCTTAATTCTGCTAAAGATATCTGGCCGGGAGGCTTGGGGAGTAGTAGTGGTGAACTTGGTCATAATGTAATGGATCATCATTACAATCTGGGTTGTTCCGGAACCATAGAGGGGTATGAAGATAAATATTATTATGGGAACCGGGCCAATGGTTTTTATATACCACGCTTTGTTAATTTAGGTAATGATAAGCGCGATTATCTGCGGGGTTTTGGCTTCCAGGGAAGTGCAGGCCGGTCTGGATGGAGTGGCAATATACCAGAGTTAGGAATTGGCGGCGCTTTTAAAGAAGCCATGACTGAACCCGGAGGCTGGTCTATCGGCGCTACCGGCTTCGGAGAGATTTTACCTGATCACCGGAATAAAATATCATTAGATCCTAATACAAAGGATAAATGGGGTTTACCGGTTTTAAATATGGACGCAGAACTCCAGGATAATGAGATCAAAATGCGAAAAGATATTTTAATTGAAATTAAAGCAATGTTCGAAACCGCTGGCGTAAAGAACATTAGTAGTTGGGATAGTGGCCATGCCATGGGACATGGTATACATGAAATGGGTACTGCAAGAATGGGACGTTCGGAAAAAACTTCTGTACTAAATGGCAATAACCAGGTTTGGGACTGTAAAAACGTATTTGTTACCGATGGTGCCTGTATGACCTCTTCTGCCTGCCAGAATCCATCGTTAACGTACATGGCGCTTACTGCAAGAGCTGCGGATTTTGCTGTTCGTGAATTGAAAAATGGAAATCTTTAATTAAAAACCCAATGGATAGAAGAGATTTATTAAAATCAATTGCCATATTAACTGGCGGAACCCTGGTAGGGGGCGATTTGTTGCTAAGTAGTTTTACCAATCCAGATCCTAAAGCAGTTGGAATATTATCGCTTAATCAGATCAAATTCCTTAATGAACTCGGCGAAACGATTTTACCCACAACTGCTAAATCAAAAGGTGCCAGGGATGCAAATGTTGGTGCCTTAATCAATGTAATTACTACTGATTGTTACAAAAAAGAAGAACAAACTACATTTATGGAGAGCCTGAAGCAGATTAATGTAGAGGCTCTGAAAAGCCTGAAAAAACCTTTTCAAAGTGCTACAAAAGCGGAACGGGATAGGTTTTTAACCGGCTTAGATCAGGAAGCTTACCGTTATCAGCAGGAGAAGCACCTCAAAGATGATGAGGAAAGAAAAATCAATAAAAATTATGTTCCCTTGCCCAATCATTATTTTACGGGTTTAAAGCAGCTTATCATCTGGGCTTATTTTAATTCAGAAATCGGAGCCACCGAAGCCCTTAGATTTGTTTCGGTGCCTACCCGTTATGATGGGTGTGTACCCTACCACAAAGGCGATCGGGCTTGGTACTAAAATAGGTTAAAAATGTTTTCTATACTAGCTGATTGGTGTTGAAGTACAGAATGAACAGGTTTTTATCTCTCCCTATAAAGCTGATAAATAAGGATATTAAATACGGAAAAAAGAGGCTGTATCATCAATTCGAAATGTCATTATTTATGCATTAAGCCAATGATCATTTCGGTCGGTGAGACATACCACCGATTGATAACGGTTTTGCGACATGCTCCACATGGCAACATTAATATCAATTAATCATCATGATACAGCCTCTTTCATAGATTTTCTGGGTAATATTTGTGATTTAGGCTTTTATAAAGGCTAACAAATCTTTGTTAATTGTTTCAGCTTCAGTCGTAGGCATTCCGTGTGGAAAACCAGGATAAGAAATTAATTTTCCATTTTGTAAAAGTGCAGCGGCTTTTGGCGCTTGCTGAAATGGAACTATCTGATCGTCTTCGCCATGCAAAACCAATACCGGAACAGTTACAGTTTTAAGGTCTTCTGTTAAATCTGTTTCAGAAAAAGCTTTAATGCCTTCGTAATGTGCCAATACAGATCCCATCATTCCCTGACGCCACCAATTGTGTTTAATGCCTTCCTGAACTGTTTTGCCTTCGCGGTTCCATCCATAAAAAGCTACTGGGAAATCATAGAAATACTGTGCTCTGGTAAATCCTGTTCCCAGGCGAATTTCATCAAATACAGATAATGGAACACCTTCCGGATTGTTTTCATTTTGAATCATGATTGGCGTAACCGCACTAATTAAGATCGCTTTAGCCACGCGTTCACCATGTTTTGCAACATAACGAATTACTTCTCCACCACCCGTTGAGTGACCAATGTGTATAGCGTTTTTAAGGTCTAATGCTTCTGTTAGTTCGGCTACATCAGCTACGTAAGTATCCATATTGTGTCCTTCAGCGGCCTGGCTCGATCTTCCATGGCCACGGCGATCGTGTGCAATAACTCTGTAACCTTGTTTCAAAAAAAACATCATTTGTGTATCCCAGTCATCTCCTGATAATGGCCAGCCATGATGGAAAACAATTGGTTGTCCGGTTCCCCAGTCTTTGTAATAAATTTCAGTTCCGTCTTTTACTTTAATAGTTGCCATAATTTTAATTTTTAATTAAATAATTTATTATAAATCTTATTTGATAAACGCACCGTAAAGCAGTTCAGCAATCGTTTAAATAAAATTCAATTTACGTGCCTATTGTTTAAATTACTGATAGTTAGTGTTTTAGTATTGATTTAGCTTTGTGTTTTTTCTCTTTATTTCGTTAATTTACCAATAGGTTTCACCAGTAGGTTTATGGCTGTATTTCGTTTGGTGATGAGGCCAGCCGATAGGACTAGCGTTAGGATGATGGTTTTTATTCTATTTATATGAGCCTATGATTACGCACTACATTTTACATGATTATTTGTATTCCGTTTGGTGAGGATATATCCACCTATGGGGTAATTATTCGCTGCTACTTAACAAATTCAAACTTTATACCTAGCTTTTTAATTTTTGAATTTAACGTCGTCGATGGGATATTCAGAAGTTCGGCAGCACCTCCCGGGCCAAAAATTTTGCCGTTGCAGCGCTTTAAAATACTTAGAATATGCGCTCGTTCCATTTCTTCCATCGTTTTAATTTGAAAAGAATCATCAGCTGATAATGCAGCCTTAACTGATGAATCTGGTAAACTAACTGCTGTTATCGTATCACCTTCGGTTAATAACATCGTTCTTTCAATTAAATGCTCAAGTTCTCTGATATTTCCCGGCCAATCGTATTGTTGCAATTCGGCTAAAGCATCTTTAGAAATTTCAGTAACGGTAGACGACGATTTTTTACCAAATTTTTGGATGAAATATTCAGTTAAAAGTGGAATATCTTCTTTTCGTTGCCTTAATGCGGGCAATTCTATAGGAAAAACATTTAACCTGTAATATAAATCTAAGCGGAATCTACCTTCGGCAACTTCCTTTTCCAGGTTTCTATTCGTTGCAGTAATAATTCTAACGTTTATTTTCTTTGTGTAATTTCCACCCAAACGTTCAATTTCTTTTTCTTGCAGTACGCGAAGTAATTTCACTTGTGCCTCTAAAGGAAGTTCACCAATTTCATCTAAAAATATGGAGCCACCATCTGCTTGTTCGAATTTTCCAATACGCTTTTCATTGGCTCCGGTAAAAGATCCTTTCTCATGGCCGAAGAGTTCAGATTCGATTAAAGTTAGTGGTAAGGCCGCACAATTTACCGTAACCAAGGGCTTGTTTTTTCTTGGTGATAATTTATGAATGGTATGCGCAATTTTTTCTTTTCCGGTTCCACTTTCACCTAAAATAAGTACCGATGTATCATCAGGGGCAACTAGCGTTAGCTTTTTAAACACTGCATGTAATAACGAACTGTCTCCAATTATTCCATTAAAATCTTGTATAATTTTTTGCACTGGTTGATTTGTCTCCGTTGATTTTTCGAAGGACACTGGTGCTGAATGATCTATGGATATATCTTTGGTATAGAGTTTTTTGTCTAAAATCAGTTCGAAACTTTTCTTAAACTGATTCAGGATTCCTGTATGAACTTTGGTGTACAGGTCTGATAAATGATTGAAAAATACAATTTGAAACGTTTCTCCATTCCGCTCAATTTCAGTTACTATAGCCGATTCTAATTGGTAATGATCGGAAATAGATTGGATCCACAGGTTTTCCATCCTCAATTTGCGGAAATCGTAACTATTAAAAATGAATTGATCATGATGCAATACAGCAGTGGTATTCCAGGATTTAAAATCCCGCGGCGAAATTCCGGTTTCTTTCAGAAGGGCTTCATGGCTTAAAATATTAAAATTGCCTTCTGGCAATCTATTGATCTGAATATCTTTAACGCTGGCAGGTGGATTTGATTTGGTTATCCATAAGAAATCAAAGGGCACAACAGCATGAAACGCAGCACTGATCTGCTTTAGTTTTTCTGTATTTGATTCATTTTTTTCTACAATGTGCTCAATTTTTTTATGCAAAGATGGTTCTGCATGTTGGTTGTATTTTAGATTTTGCTCATGTCTGTATCGGGCAATATCGAGCATTACCAATAAGTCTTTTTCCCTGAATGGCTTAACTAAAAAGCCGTAGGGTAACGTAGCCTTTGCTGCCTCCAAAATTCCCTGATTCGTATTTGCAGAGATGTAAATAAATGGAATTCCCATTTCGGTAAGCTGCCCTGCTAAATCTATTCCGGTTTTATCGCCTTGCAAAAATATATCCAGTAAAATCCATGTTGGCGCTTTGGTTTCAATTAGTTCTAAGGCTTTTACAACTGATGGCGCAATTCCGCACACTTTGTAACCAGCCTTTTCGAGCATAATTCTAAGGTCATTAGCGACAATAAACTCATCTTCAACAATTAAAATTTTCTGTTTCATTTTTTATTCATCCATCAATTAACAGCGCTTAGCCAGATTACTATTTACAATTAACTCAATAAAAATACCATAACATAACTTTTTGTATTTCAGATTATTATGGTTTAAGCTGGTTTTGTGATTGATGATATATCGTTAATTTACTAAATATGATTAGCTGATCTACATCCTTCTTATTGCTAATTTTTTAATTTTCGAATTTAGGGTGGTGGCTGGTATTCCTAATAATTCGGCGGCACCACCCAAGCCTGCCACTTTGCCTTTGCATAACTCCAAAACCTTTATAATATGGTCGCGTTCATTGTCGACGATGGTTTTAATACCCATTGAGGATGCAGGTTCCTCATTTTTATTTCCGAATGTTAAATGACTGGCATCAAGTTTTTCGTTTGATGAAAGTAAGATACTTCGTAAAATCACGTGTTCAAGCTCCCGGATATTGCCTGGCCAATGGTATTGTATTAATTTATTTAAAAAATCTTCCGGTATTGCTGCTATATTTTTGCCTAGTGCACCTGCGTGTTTCCGAACAAAATGTTCTGCCAGAAGTGGTATATCTACTTTTCTTTGCCATAGTGGAGGGATGTGAATCGGGAAAACATTTAACCGGTAAAAAAGATCCAGTCGGAAGCGGCCTCGGGCAATTTCTGTTTCTAAATGAAGATTTGTAGCTGCAATAATCCTTAAATCTATGCCAATTGGCTTTTTGCCACCTATTCGTTCAATTTCTTTTTCCTGTAAAACCCTAAGTAATTTTGCTTGCAAATCAACAGGCATTTCGCCAATTTCATCCAGAAAAATAGTTCCGCCATTGGCTTCTTCAAATTTTCCTATCCGGGTATTAATGGCACCTGTGAAAGCGCCTTTTTCATGGCCAAATAAAATAGATTCGATCAGATCAGCTGGTAAAGCAGCACAGTTTACGGCAACAATTGGCTTTAAATTCCGGTGTGATAAACGATGCAGGCTTTTTGCAATTTCTTCTTTTCCTGTTCCGCTTTCTCCCGTAATTAAAACGGAAATATCTGTTGGAGCAACAATTTTTACCTTATCTAAAACACTTAACAGCGATGTGCTTTTACCTATAATATTTTTAAAATCATGTTGGTTTACAACATAAGCATCAGGTGTAACCGTTTTTTCTGCAACTACCGCTGTTCCGGCCTTTTCGAGTTCAACAATGTGCACCAGCTTCTTTTCCAGTGTGCCAGATAAGAAATTGAGCAATTCCATATGTGGCTTTTGATAAATGTTTTCAGTTCTGCTGTAAAAAGAGAAACTAATCTGATCGCCGTTTTCCAATAAAAATGTTTTAACCAGATTAGAATAAAGGTGGTAAGTATTAGCAATCAACTCCTTCAATGGTGCAGTTTTTTTTACAGCTTCAAAAGCATCGCCAATGTATATGGCGTCATTGGTAGTTTCTGGTATCAGTTGGTTAATGGCATTATATTCTCTTCTGCTCAGCGAGGAAATGTTTAATAACTCATTAACACTAAGTAATTCATATTTATCAAAGTTTTTTCTGTTAATGCCAATTTCATTGTAGCGTTTTCCTTCTTGATCAATGCCAGAGAGTGCAATAAAATCAAATGGAATATAAGGTTGAAAAGCACCTGCAATGGAAAGTATTTTCTTTTGCCAGGTTAAAGATTTCATTGAAATATTTACAATAAAATCCTGCATAAACAGCTCGCTGCTCATTTTCATATTATTGCTGTTTTCTTTACGATACCTGGCAATATCAATACTCATCAGTACATCTTTATCCCTGTATGGCTTAACGATAAAACCATAAGGGCAGGTAGATTTTGCAGCTTCCAACACCTTTTCGTTCGAATTGGCAGAAATGTAAATAAATGGAATCTGACTTTTCATTAAGTCGTGTGCCAAATCAATTCCAGTAAGTTTTCCTTTCAGATAAATATCTAAAAGCACTAAATCCACCACGTTATTTTCGAGTATAGCTTGCGCATTTTTCACCGAATCGGCAATGCCTGCCACATCATAACCTGCACGCTTTAAAATCATTTGTAAATCATGAGCCACTATAAACTCATCTTCAACGATTAGAATTCTTTCTTTCGTTATCTTATTCATAGGGCTTTATTGGGTTTTCATCAGTATTGGTAAAGAGTAAACTTACGGTAACGCCATTATTGCTTTCCATAGAAAAGATCCCATCTATTTGCGCACTCAAGCCTTTCATTAGCGTGAGCCCTAAGGTATTACTCATTTTATAGTCAAAATCTGGCGGAAAGCCAACACCGTTATCTGTGATGAGTAAAAGATATTGATGCTCTTGTTGTTCTTTCAGGCTGATTTCTACCTTTCCCTTTTGCGCATTCGGAAAAGAATATTTGAAAATATTCGTAATTGCTTCGTTAATGATAAGGCCAAGTGGTACCGCCTTAGCAATATCCAATTCCAGGTTTAGGATATCCAGTTCGAAACTTATCTTTTTATCATCATTAAGGCTTTCCTTTAAGTATTCTATCAGTTCGAAAATATAGGGATGGAAATTAATGGTAGCCAGATTTTCTGTTTGATAAAGCTTTTGATGAATTAAAGCTATGCTTTTTAACCTGTGCTGACTTTCCTTTATCGCCTCTATAGCAGCTAAATCTTCCAGGTAATAGCTTTGGCTGTTTAGCAAACTCATGGTTAATTGTAGATTGTTTTTAACCCGATGGTGAACTTCTTTAATTAAACTTTCCTTTTCCTGAATTAACTTATTTTTTTGCTGCACATTGATTTCGAGTTTCGCATAAGCGAGATCGATGTCTTTCTTTTTCTTAACCAGCGTATTATGCAGTTTTTTCTTTAACCTCGATCGTCCGTAAATTAAAATAATAATGAGGGTTAAAAATACTAATCCACCAATCGTCACATTTTTAATTAATTGGATACGATTGAGTTCCTGGCTTTGGAGCTGTGATTTCTTCCTTAAAATTTCATTGTCATTTTCCTTTTGGGCGGCCTGAAACTCAATCTGCAGTCGTTCAATAGTATTTAAGTTTTCCTGACTGAGCATAGAATCCCTTAGTTTATGAAAAGTTTGCAAGCGAAGCACAGCTTCTGCCGGGCGATTGGTGGCCAGATCTATTTTATAAAGAATTTCATTTAGCCTAATTTGCCTGGGCAAGGTCATACTGATTTGGTTTTCCTTTGCTTTTTTAGCAAACTTTAATGCGAGGGCATATTGATGCTGCGCAAAATAAAACTCGCTTATGGAGAAAAAAACAGAGGTGCGAAACGGATTCGAAATGGATTCCTGTGTGGAATCAGCAAGTAGAATGTCGAAGTTTTTTTTAGCTAAGTCGTATTTTTTCAGTGCAGTGTAGCATTCGCCATAACCTAAGTGCATAAAATATATATGCTCATTGTTTTTATCTGGAACTTCAGCCCAAATGCTATTGAGTACCGAAAGTGCTTTTTTAGCCTCGCCCAATTTTATCATTTGGCTGGTTACATCATAAGCCGCGATAAATCTGAATGGATTTTTTTTATCCTTACCATTAAGGGTTTTACTATACCAGGCGATGCTTTCCTTAGGTTTACCTATGGCCTCATAAGCAGCACCCACACGATTTAAATAGGTGTCGAGTAATTCTTCATGGTTGATTTGAGAAGTTTTTACGCTGAGTAGTGCGTAATTTAAAGCCTTACTTAATTCGCCCTTTCGTTCGTAAACAGCAGAAAGTAAGTCGTAAGCCATAGGTAAATCCCGAAGTTTATGCTTTTTATCGAGTGCAATTACTTCAAAGAGTTCTTGTATGGCCAGGTCAAATTTCTCTTCTTCCAAATGGAAATCGGCCATTGCTTTTAACAAAGTAGCTTCTCTATATTTTTCTTCAAAAGAGTTTCCAACTTCTTTGTATAGCGCATGTGCCTTTTCAGCCCTGCTGTAAAAGGTTTTATTCCTGTAATCAGATACGGTATCAGGAATTTTTCTGAAGTAAAAATACCAGGCATTAGCTTCTAAGTGTTTGTTCCACGTTTTTTGAGCAATAGAAATCGCGCTTTCATAAGCAGAACTTTGCTTCAGCCTTAAATGTTGCTTGCTGTAAAAGCGGGCAAACATTAACTGTGTTTGGTATTGCCAATTTGCAGAATTAATCTGATTGCTTAACGTTAAAGCATTTTCTAAATAATAAGATGCCTTTGCTAAATCGCCATATTTATTTTCTTTTTGATTGATAAAATGACTGGCTAAACTTATCAGATATTTAATCCGGTTGGTATCAGCTTTTGATTTTAACAGGAGCATGTTTAGCTTTTGCAGGGAGTCTCTGCCTTCCAGCTGGTTTGGCAGATTTATAGCTGAACTGCTATTATTTCGGAGAAAAACCAAACAAAGAATTAAAGATAAAACTAGCGAAATCGGTTTTCGGTTGATTTCTGTTATCCTTAAGATTTGTATAAGTAATCTGTTTAATATCATGTTAAATTTGCCTCACTTATTTAGCACGTGCGCTCGTTTGATTTTAAATTTTTTAATTTTCGAATTGAGCGTAGTGGCAGGAATATTTAAGATCTCTGCGGCTCCACCCGGGCCAGATATTTTACCATTGCAGCGTTTTAGTATCGAAAGAATATGGTCGCGTTCGTTCTCAAAAATGGTTTTAATTTTTTGTTCCGTACCCTGGCTTGTGATCTCGGCTATATCAATTTTTGGAAGATGTATTTCTTTTAAGATATCACCCTGTGCCAGTAACAAGCTCCGTTCAATTAAATGTTCCAGTTCTCTGATATTTCCTGGCCATGGATAAGCCATTAATTTATTCAATGCGCTTTTGGAGATGCCATTTACATTTCGGCCTGTTTTTTTTGCAATTCTTTCTATAAAGTGAGCAGCTAAGTAAGGAATATCTTCTAACCGCTCTCTTAACCGTGGAATGGAAATCGGGAACACATTTAATCTATAATAAAGATCACTTCTAAAATTTCCCTTTTCTACTTCGCTTGCCAGATTTCGGTTAGTGGCCGCTATAATTCTAACATTTGTTTTAATTACGGTTTTACCGCCGATGCGCTCAATTTCTTTTTCCTGCAGGGCCCTAAGCAACTTTACCTGGATATCTAAAGAAAGTTCACCAATTTCATCCAGGAAAAGCGTGCCGTTATGAGCGAGTTCAAATTTACCTAATCGGCGTTCTGTTGCGCCAGTAAAACTTCCCTTTTCGTGCCCAAATAGTTCGCTTTCGGCTAAACTCGCAGGCAAAGCCGCACAGTTAATTTTTACCATTAAAGCTTTAGATCTTGGCGAGGCATTGTGTATGGCTCTGGCAACAAGCTCCTTGCCTGTTCCGGTTTCTCCTAAAATAAGTACGGTGCTATCTGTTGCTGCAACCTGGTTAATTAAATGAAAAACTTCTTTTAACGAACTACTTTGGCCAATAATTTCAGCATGATTGTATTTGTTGTCTATTTCTTCTTTGAGGTAAATTTTTTCGCCCTCTAATTTTTCCTTGTATTCGTTAATCTCTTTAAACTGTTGCGCTATTTTTTCGTTAGCCAGAATATTCGAGATGGCGATGGAAATTTGCAAGGAAATGCCATAAAGTAAATCAAAATAAATATTGGAAATAGAATTGGTAATTTTAGTGTACAGATAAAAGAATCCAATGCAGCCATTTCTGTCTATCATTTTTAAACCAATCATTTCTTTTATGCCTTTGTTGTGCCAGAAGCCAAGCCATGCAGGTGCATCATCCCAAGCTAAAACTTCTTCTACATTAAAAACGATCGGTTTATCTGATGCAATCATCGCTTTGCACATGCCATCATCCAGTGTATATTTCTTTGATGATTCTGGTGCAATACCAGCAGTTTGCAGGAAATCTTCTTTCTGGTTATAAATAAAAGCACTATGGGTTTGCTGATCCTCATTAATTAAACAAATCACGAAATCATCGAAATTGAACAACTTTTTAAGCTTTTGATCAATAACCTCGAATAAATCAAGCTTGTTTCTGATGGAGGCTATTGAATTGCTGAGCGAAAGCAGTACTTTATTTTCTCTTTCTTTTTGCGCTATCTTCTTTTTTAAGAACGCATTTTTCTCTGCCAGCTCAGTTTCTTTGGTAGGATAAATTTTAATATTCGCATCAAATGTATTACCACTGCTTCCCATTCTGCTAAAGTAAGATTTATAATCTATAATTTAATTTATCTGGTAACGAAATTTCGCTAAATAAATTCATTGTGTGTTGATTTTTAGTTATTTATAAGTATGTTTTCTTTTTAAATTATTGCAAATATTTCGCTAAAATTAAATTGGTCTTATCAAATTGATTGGAGCATCATCATCAAAGACGTCAATTCGACTTTTTACCACCTCAGTAACCTTCGCGCCACAGGCTTAAATTTCTAATATGATATATGTCTTGCAATACCCAATTCGTAAATCAACGATATATGGTTAATCAAAATTTATCAATTAAACCTTAATTGCTTGATTAATAGATTTTTGGCTGATGGTATGTTTCTTGGAACATGGAAGGAAACAAAAATATTATCATTATGAAACCATCACCAGACTTATTATCTCCAGAAAACCATGTATTAGTATTGATCGATTTCGAAGGTCAAATGGCTTTCGCTACCAAGAGCATTTCAATTACGGAGCTTCGTACCAATGTAGCAATCGTTTCTGGTGCATCTAAAATTTTTAATGTACCTACAATTGTAACCACTGTTGCCGAAGAATCTTTTGCTGGTCCGGTTTTTCCAGAAATCGAAGAATTTTATCCACAGGCCACTACAAATTATATAGACAGAACATCCATGAATACCTGGGAAGATGAGCCTGCCTATCGGGCAATCACTGGCGCAGGAAAAAAGAAAATTGTACTCGCAGGCCTTTGGACAGGTGTTTGCATCGTTGGCCCGGCATTATCTGCAATGGCAGAAGGTTATGATGTTTTTGTAATTACCGATGCTTGCGGCGATGTAAGCAATGAGGCACATGAACGTGCCGTGCAGCGGATGGTTCATGCAGGTGTAAAGCCAGTAACTGCTATACAATACATCTTAGAGCTTCAGAGAGACTGGGCAAGAACAGAAACTTATGTTCCGGTAACTGATTTGATGAAAAAATACGGTGCAGGTTATGGTATTGGTATCCAATACGCTCATAAAATGATTAAACATTAATCCTCATTGCTAAATAAAATGAGCATTAGTTATCCACATTGGACCATAATATTTGCCTTTTGCATCTGTAATTTAAGTACAGATGCATTTGGGCAAAGCATTAAGCTAATGCGTTACGATGAGGATTACAGTAGCCTGAAAGATTCGAGCAGGAATTTTTACAAAGCGCTAAAATTTATGCCGCTTTCGGCAGATAAGAACGTTTACGTCACTTTTGGTGGCGAAATCAGGGAAGAATTTGGAGGGAAAATTAACGAAGACTGGATAAAAGATCAGGGTTTTAATTCATCGTTCTTGCAAAGGTATTCGCTCTACGCCGATTTAAATTTCAGCAAACGCCTGAGGTTTTTTGCACAAATCAACAGTGCCCTGGAAAATGGCAGCAAATATGGGCCATCGCCAGTGGATGAAGATCAATTGGCAGTACAAAACTTATTTGCAGAATACCGCATACTCAATAGATCAGGTAACAAACTGGCTGTTCGGGTTGGCCGACAGGAAATAAATTATGGTTCAGGGAGATTAATTTCGGTGAGAGAGGGAACAACGGTTCGACAGTATTTTACCGGGGCCAAAATGATGTACGCATCACCTAAGTTCACTCTCGATGCTTTTGCCCTTCAGGCAGATGAAGTTAATTTTGGTGTATTTGATAATAAACCAAGTCATCAGGCCAATCTCTGGGGTGTATATTCCAATTTAAATATAGAGAAAAGCGGCAACTTTGATTTTTACTATTTAGGAACCAGAAGAGACCATGCCGAATTTGAAGAGGGGATAGCGAAGGAAGTTAGACATACGCTAGCGACCCGATACTGGAAAAGTGGCGGCGGTTTTATCTATAATTTGGAGGCCGCTTACCAGTTTGGGAAATTTGGAAATGGCCAAATCAACGCCTGGACAACTGCAATAGAATTTGGATATCTCTTTGAAGAAACTAAGTTCAAACCTTCCATTAATCTGCGTAACGATTACATTTCCGGCGATAAAAAAGCAGGAGACGGAAAGCTGCAAACGTTTAATCCACTATATCCTAAAGGTGGATACTTTGGATTTAATCCACTCATTGGCCCTTCAAACCTGATTGATTTACATCCGTACTTGACCTTAACGATAACAGATCAGTTAACGGTTCAGGCTGATGTGGTTTTTAACTGGAGATATTCACTTAATGACGGTATTTATCGCCCAAGCGGAAACTTTAATACCACTGGTTCTTTTTCTAACCATCGTTTTGTTGGAACAACTTACTTGTTAAGTGCAGATTATCAATTCAACGATCACCTGTCAATTAGTTGCGGTGGGCAGTATTTCAGGGTAGGAAGTTTTATAAAAGACCTGGTTCCTCAATTCGCCAACTCAAAGTTTTTTAACACTCAAATTTCATTTAAATTTTAACGAATTAAACATAAAAACATGAAAAACAGCAGCATTAAATCAGTAAAATCAACCAACAGAACTATATGGGCAGCCATGATCATATTTTCGGTATTGATTACAGGTATTCCGGCATTTGCCCAACAAACTACCGCAATTGGAACATCCAAGATTTGGGGAACGGTTGATGGTGTAGCCATCGAAGGCGTTGTTCAGGGGCCATCGGCACAAGTGAGCGATTTACAGGTTGCCTGCCTGTTTGAATATACCGAAGGCGATATCTTCGTTTCTCCGCCAGCACTTCCGCCTGCATTAAATGGCCTGGTTCATTTAGATCAGGATATGAAAGGTTTGGTGACTGAAATGCGCAAAAACGGAAAATTTCTTGGACATGCTTACGAAACCATTTTAATTTCTCCACCAAAAGGAACTATCGGCGGTAAGAAGTTGCTTTTAATTGGCTTAGGTGATCGAAATAAATTCACCGCAGATTTAATGATCGGCGTAGGAAGCGTAGCCATGAGAGAGGCACTCAAACTTGGCGTAAGCAATTTTGCTCTTGCCAGCGATTTAAAAGACGCTGGAATTGATTCACCAACGGCACTCGTTGCTGGTAATGTGGTAAAAGGAATTTTCGAGGCTTACCGTGCGCAAACCTGGTTGAAGGATAAAAATATGTCAACTTTTAAGCCAGTTTCTAAAATAATATTGTTGGCTGGTCCGGCATTTTTTACAACCGCAGGAGAAGGCATTCAAGAAGCAATTTCTGTGATTAAGAATTAATATCTCCAATAAATTTCAATAAAAACGAAAAAATTATGAGTGCAGATATGATTTTATTCAATGGTAAAATTCATACCATTGCCAAACATAAAGCAGAGATAACAGCTGTTGCCATCAAAGACGGGAAGTTTATCGCCATTGGTCATGATAGCGAAGTCATGAAGTTTTCGGGTTCATCTACAAAGTTGGTTAACCTCGATAAAAAACGTGTTGTACCCGGAATTAATGATTCTCATATCCATTTAATTCGCGGTGGTTTAAACTTTAATTTAGAACTGCGCTGGGATGGGGTTCCATCTCTTGCAGGTGCCATGCGGATGCTCAGAGAGCAGGTAGACAAAACACCATCGCCACAATGGGTCCGTGTAGTGGGCGGGTGGTCTGAATTTCAATTTGCCGAAAGACGAATGCCAACCTTAGATGAAATTAATGCCGTTTCGCCAGATACACCGGTTTTTATTCTGCATTTGTACGACCGGGCTTTTATGAACCGTGCGGCTTTAAGAGCGGTTGGATATACAAAAAACACACCTGCGCCTCCGGGCGGCGAAATACAGAGAGATGCAAATGGCGAGCCTACGGGGTTAATTATTGCGAGTCCGAACGCCATGATTTTGTACTCCACTCTGGCAAAAGGGCCAAAACTTTCTTACGAACATCAGGTAAATTCTACCCGGCATTTTATGACAGAACTTAACCGTTTTGGCATCACCAGCGTGATCGATGCGGGTGGAGGTTTTCAAAATTTCCCCGACGATTATAAGGTGGTAAATGAACTGAATGAGCAAAAACAATTAACTGTTAGAATTGCCTATAACTTATTTACCCAGCGCCCGAAACAAGAGTTTGAAGATTTCGATAACTGGACAAATTTGGTTAATCTGTACCAGGGTGATGATATGTATCGCCATAATGGTGCAGGCGAAATGTTGGTTTTCTCGGCAGCAGACTTTGAAGATTTTCTTCAACCCAGACCAGATTTGCCCGAAAACATGGAAGCTGAATTGGAACGTGTTGTTCGTTTACTAGTAGAGAAAAGGTGGCCGTTTAGATTGCATGCTACTTATAACGAAAGCATCAGCAGGTTTTTAAATGTCTTCGAAAAAGTAAATCTTGATATTCCTTTTGCAGGTTTACCATGGATTTTCGACCATGCAGAAACCATTGATGAGCGAAATATAGAACGTGTAAAAGCATTGGGTGGTGGAATAGCAATTCAAAGCAGAATGGCCTATCAGGGTGAATATTTTACAGATCGTTATGGCGAAAAAGCAGCTTTACAAACGCCTCCTGTAAAGAAAATGCTCGAAATGGAAGTTCCTGTTGGTGGTGGTTCTGATGCCACCCGTGTGAGCAGTTATAATCCCTGGGTGTCGATGTTTTGGTTAACGGCAGGTAAAACCGTTGGCGGATTAAAAATATACAATGAGGATACTGTTCTAACCAGGGAAACGGCTTTGGAACTTTATACCCGTGGCAGTGCCTGGTTCTCCAATGAGCAGCAAAAGAAAGGCGATATTGCAGTGGGTATGCTAGCAGATTTAGCGGTACTTAACCGCGATTATTTTGAAGTACCGGATGATGATATCAAAGGAATCGAATCTGATCTGACCATTGTTGATGGCAAAATTGTTTATGCCAAGGGCGATTTTTCTTCGTTTTCACCACCAAAAATCCCTATTCTGCCAGATTGGTCGCCAACCAATAGTTACAATGGCTATTATGCTGCAGCTCATCATAAAGCCAATCAGCAGGGAAACACCAAAGGCGCAAACGGTTCCGGTTCAGTGCTAGCTTCAGTTCACGCTTGCGTAGGTAGTTGCGGTGTTCATGCGCACAATCACGATGCGGTGAGGACAAGTAATCTGCCAGTAAATAATTACACCGCCTTCTGGGGTGCATTAGGTTGTTCATGCTTTGCTTTTTAACAATGGAAAATTTAATCAAATACCTGCTTTATTCCGATTTAGGTTCGGAATTTAACAATATAGCCGTTTTACTATTCAGGGTTTTGCTCATGCTAGAACTTTTCAGGGTACACGGAATGAAAAAGTTTCGTGTGCAAAATGGAGAAAAGGAACATGTGCCAAATCCCTTAGGTTTACCTGATAAACTGAATGGTTTGGTGGCCACATTTTCTGATACCGTTGTGCCTTTTCTGGTTGCAATAGGTGTTGGAACCCGCCTTTTCCTTTTACCATCTATTGGGGTAACCGCAATAGGATACTTTGTTGTACACAGAAGAGACGCTATCGAAGTAAAAGATGTGCCTTACATGTACACTTTGGCCATGCTCTTTTTATGGGCAATAGGGCCAGGTACTTTTTCAATCGACTACTATTTATTACAAACTTTTTTTAATTAACCACATCAATTAAACATTAAAATTATGGAAGCTAAAATTGGAATCAGCCCAGACAACCTAGCAGCGGTTGCACATTCGTTAAGCAAAATTCTTGCTGATGAATACGTTTTATACACCAAAACACGTAAAGCACACTGGAACATTGAGGGGCCAGACTTTTACAACAAGCACAAGTTTTTCGAAGCGCAATATACGCAGTTGGAAAATATTGTTGATGAGGTTGCCGAACGGATTCGAAAATTGGGACATTATGCACCTGCATCACTTAAAGAATTTTTAGCGTTAACGCATTTAACCGAGGATGATCGCGGTAAAAATGATGCACAGACTTACATCAAAACATTACTTGAAGACCACGAAAGCATACTTATTCACTTAAGGGAAAACATTAATAATTATGCAGGTCCGCTGAAAGATGCCGGAACCAGCGATTACATAACAGGCTTAATGGAAACGCATGAAACCATGGCTTGGATGTTAAGAGCACATTTATCTTAAAACATAAAAAATGGAAGAAAAACAACCTAATATCTGGTTTGTAACCCTGGTATTAACCATTATAGCGGGTTATTGTGATAGCATTACTTTTGTTGCTGCCGATAAGATATTTTCGGCTCATGTAACGGGTAACTTTATTGTATTTGCCTATCAAATGATAAAAGGCGCTGATGGAGATGCATGGATTAAACTGCTTACTTTCCCCATGTTTATGGTCGCTGTGATGCTTGGTGGCTGGATAGCCGCAAAATTTTCAAACAGGCATCTGCTGCTTTTATGCGAAGGCATTATACTTCTCATTGGTGGTGTAATTGCTTATTCGCTGGGCTACATCGATAATGGAGAAGTTACCTGGCCAATGTATGTAGTAACCATGATTGTGGTGATTGCCATGGGCTTACAAAATGCTTTTGGCAAACTCTTCGCTAAAGATACATTTGGCCCAACCACCATGATGACAGGTAACGTCACTCAGTTTGCGTTAGACATCAGGTCATATTGCAACTCCGGGTTTAAAAATGCCGATTTCCTTGCAGGAATATCCAGAGGTTTAGTTACGCTGGGTGGATTTTTAGCAGGTTGTTTGTTGGGGGCGTTGGTGGGTAAACTATTTGGTTTAGTAGGAATCTTTTTGCCAGGTATTGCCATGGTAATCTGCTATTACACTACCCGGGCAAATACAAGAGAAACTAAATCGGCCTGATGATAAATAACGTTTTCCATAATGTTGCTGTAGTAAAATTGATTAGATATCTGTTTTTTGTACTGCTGGTTTTAATCATTCCTGGTCTGTTAAAAGGCCAGGATATTAAAACCACAGTAGCATTTGAAAAGGCACTTGCCAGACTTGAAAAGCTTAACGATGGTGAAGATAAAGTTGATCTGTTAATAGGTATTGGAACTTACTACCTCAATTTACCCGGCGAATTAAAAGCTGATTTAGCAAAGGCAACTCAATATAAAAATAAAGCACTGACTTTGGCTGATCGAATAGATTATCCGAAAGCTATTGCCGATGTTTTGGTGTTGAGCGGAAATATTGCACGGGAATCAGGAGATAAAATTTCTGCAGAAAAAACATATCAACAAGCTATTCAATACGCAACAAAGAAGGATTTAAAAGACCAATTGGCAGCGGCGTTTTCGGCAATGGGTCAACTTTATGGGAACGAAGGAAAAGATTTAGACAAAAAGATCACATTTAACTGGAAATCTTTAAAACTATATCGTCAATCCGGCAACAAACTGGAAGAAGGAAATTCGCTTAAAAACCTTGGCGATTATTACACTTTAAAAGGCCAATCTGAGGAAGCGCTCAAGTTAATGGATTCATCACTTTTGGTGTATAAATCCATCAATTTTACAGAATTACAAGGGATATACAATAATATGTGTATCGCCAATACGGATGCTGGTAACTTTTCTAATGCTTTAAAATATGGTTTGCTGGCAGAAAAAACTGCAGATAAACTGGGCGATACGAGTTTGCAGAAAAGTTCGATCTGTAATCACCTCGGGTTAATTTATTTCTATTTACGCAATGATAAGAAAGCCCTGGAGTATTGGACAGAAGCGAGGCGGATTGCCGAAGTTTATCATGACAGCGGTTATTTGCAAACGATTATTGCAAATATTGCCACTGTTTTAATCAGGATGAAAAAAATTGAAGAAGGCATTGAAACGCTGCAGGAAATGGCGCGAAAATACCCTTCAACGGATACTTATATGAAACTTCGGATTCCGTATATTTTATTTAACAGTTACTACGATTTACATCAATATGCGAAAGCATCGCCATATTTTAAGGTGCTGTTAAACTTTCATCAAGAGCTGCCTGATGATGATCCCAATCAAACTTTGCTTTACAGAAGTATCATCAGAAAGCTGATATATGAGCGGAAGTTTGTAATGGCTGATGAGTATTTAAAAGCACATGAAAAGCAAGCTGCTACTCAGGGCAACGTCATTGTGCTTTCTCAGGTACATCGGTTATGGTTTGCAGTAGATTCTGCATTGAACAAGCCATGGTCTGCCATTGCACATTATAAGGAATACAAGCGGTTGGCAGATTCTATATTTTTTAACGATAAAAATAAGCAGCTTTCGGGTTTGGAAATTGAATATCAAACGGAGAAAAAAGATAAAGACATTGCTTTATTGAGTCAGAATAATCAGCTGCAAAAGGTTCGGATTGAGCGTGAAGGGCATGTTCGGTACATTTTTATCGCTGGCCTTTTAGTCGCGATTATTTTTGTGGGATTGATTTATAACCGATACCGCTTAAAGAAACAGAGTAATTTAATTTTGGAGCAAAAGCAGAAGGAAATTAATGCCCAAAATGATTTACTTAAGAAAATTTTAGGCGAAAAGGAGTGGCTTCTTCGGGAAATACATCATCGGGTTAAAAATAATTTACAAATCGTAATCAGTTTGCTGAATACTCAGTCGGCATATTTGGATAATGATGATGCATTGGTCGCCATAAGAAATAGTCAGCACCGCATGCATGCCATGTCGCTCATTCACCAAAGGCTTTATCAATCTGATAATCTGGCAGAAATAGATATGAAATGGTACATCAAAGAGCTGGTAGATTACATGATAGAGTGTTTTAGTACCGATAGAAAAGTACAATTCACACTTGAAACCGAATCCATTAAACTGGATGTTGCTCAGGCCGTTCCACTAGGTTTAATTTTAAACGAGGCCATTAGTAATACCATAAAATATGCTTTCCCTCATGAGAGAAAAGGCACGGTTCATATTTCATTTTTAATGGCTGAAGGTGAAATCTGTGAACTAAAAATAGCAGATAATGGGATAGGCTTGCCAGATGGTTTTGAACCTGAAAATACCAAATCACTGGGAATGAGTTTAATGACAGGTTTAACCGAACAGTTAAACGGCCAGATAAAAATGTGGAATGATAATGGGTTAATCCTTGATGTTCGCTTTAAAAAACACAACGAACTGGCACAAAAATCTACTGATAAATTAAGTTAGTTATACAATAAATAAAATTTAAACGATATGAATAATACTATTTTAGGACTGCACCACATTACCGCAATTGCTGGAAATGCACAGCAGAATTTCGATTTTTATACTAAAACCATGGGTTTACGCCTGGTAAAAAAAACCGTAAATTTTGACGATCCGGAAACCTATCACTTATATTACGGAGATGAAACTGGCTCCGCCGGAACGATTTTGACTTTCTTCCCCTGGGATGGCATTGGGCAAGGGACGGAAGGCGTTGGAATGGCCACAGAAATCGGATACGCTGTACCACAGGGAAGTTTAGATTTCTGGCTCGATAGATTAGGCCAAGCCAACATCAAAACCAAAGATATAGCAGAACGTTTCGGTGAGCAGTTCCTGGCCTTTAAAGATCCGGATGGCTTATCATTGAGTTTAATCGTGCCGAAAGCGGAAGATCTGCGCAAGCCCTGGGAAACGGATGAAATCAAGAACAATACGGCAACAAGGGGTTTCCATAGTACCACTTTAACCCTTCAGAAAATAGAGGAGACCGCTAAAATTTTAACTGATATTTTTGGTTATCGTTTACTGGCGCAAGAGGGAAATCGTTACCGGTTTATTACCGATGCTGTAGAAAATGCATCAATTGTAGATTTGTTGGAAACACCTGCTGGTATTCGCGGTAGAAATGCTTCGGGAACTAATCATCATGTGGCCTTCAGGGTTAAAGATGAAGCCACTCAAATGGAATTCAGGGAGAAAATTTTGAGTAAAAACCTTAACATTACGCCTAAAATAGACAGAGATTATTTCTATTCCCTGTATTTCCGAGAACCCGGAGGCGTACTTTTCGAAATCGCTACAGAAAACCCGGGTTTTACTGTAGACGAACCATTAAACGAATTAGGTACACACTTAATGTTGCCACACCAACACGAGCATTTACGCGAAGGTTTAGATAAAATACTCCCAAAGTTAAGTTAAACAATCATGGCAGAAGTAAAATTAAACATTCAGGAAGGTGAGCCAAGTTCATTTGATCTTTATGACGAAGATGGAAAAGTTGGCGAAATGATTTTCGATATCGAAGGGAAAGATTTAACGGTTTATCATACCGAAATAGCACCTGAAAAGGAAGGTAAAGGTTATGCTAAAATGCTGTTAGATGCGATGGTAGCCTATACCCGTGAAAATGAATTAATGGTTATTCCCATGTGCCCATACGTACACGTGCAGTTTAAGCGGCACGAAGAGCGCTACCGGGATATCTGGAATAAAAGTAACGAAAATTAAAAATTAAGAAAATGCAGGAAATCATAAAATCAGGCAAAAGCCTGGCTGTTGCAGAAAAAGTACTGGTGATGATTCATGGTCGTGGCGGTTCCGCACGCGACATATTATCACTTTCAGCCGATTTGAATGTCGATTCATTCGCATTGGTAGCGCCGCAAGCACCAGGAAATAGCTGGTACCCACAATCGTTTTTATCGCCAAGAGCAGAAAATGAACCATCTTTATCTAATGCTTTAAAATTGATAAAAGATGTGGTTGTGGATTTGGAAAAAGAAGGTTTTTCCAAAGAACAAATTTACTTTTTAGGCTTTTCTCAGGGCGCTTGCCTGGCTTTAGAATTTGCGGCATCGCAGGCTGCGCGCTATGGTGGTGTGGTGGCTTTTACGGGAGGCGTAATTGGTGATCAGGTAGACCATAGAAATTACCATGGCGACTTCGATGGGACACCAATTTTTATCGGGAGCAGCGATCCGGATTTTCATGTTCCGGTAAGCCGGGTAAAGGAAAGTTCCGCTTTGCTGGAAGAAATGGGGGCAAACGTTACTGAAATTATTTATGAAAATATGGGTCATACCATTAGCCGGGCAGAAATAGCACAGGTAAATAAATTAATTTTTAATGATTAAGAAAAACACTAAAAATGGAAAAAGAAACGGCCAGGATTGAAGCTTTTAGTGATGGTGTTTTTGCAATTGCGGTTACTTTACTGGTACTTGAACTTCATGTGCCCGAATTTAACGTGGGCAGAAACCCTGCCACACTTATTAAAACGTTAATCAGTCAATGGCCAGCATATATTGCCTTTGTCATTTCATTTTTTAGTATTTTCATCATTTGGGTTAACCACCACAAAGTATTTAAACAAATCTACAAGCGAAACACAGGGTTAATGTTTGCCAATGGCTTTATCCTTTTCCTGGTTTCGCTTGTTTCCTATCCGAGTGCATTGCTCGCCAGATTTTACCTCAGCGATGCTAAACAATTTTCGGTAACCATTTACACCGGAATTTTTGTTTTGGTTAACATTGCCTTTAATTTATTGTGGCAACAAGCTACGAAAGATAAAAGTTTATTGCGGCCAGGAATCAGCGACCAGGCAATTAAACAACTTCGGAATAATTATTTATATGGTTTTCCAACCTATCTGATTGCCTTTGCCAGTTCTTTTTTCTATCCGGATGCAGCACTTTTGATCTGTATTCTACTTTGGATTTACTGGGCAATCTCCTCCAGGAAAATTAATTTTACATCAGCACCAATTACATAAACAATCAATTAACCAACAAAAAAATGAAACTCAGATCTATTCACAAAAACGTTTTACTACCCGTAATAATGTTGTTTTTTGCTATAAGTGCAATGGCACAGTTTAAAAACTCAGAAGCAGCTAAAAAATTAAATGTACTTCAGCAACAGTTTGTCGATTTACGTTTTGGGATGTTTATCCACTATAATATTCCAACTTATGCCAATGCCGACTGGCCCGACCCTGATGCCTCTCCAAAATTATTTAACCCTAAAAAGTTAGATGCGAACCAATGGGCCAAAGCTGCAAAATCGGCCAATATGAGTTACGGTTGTTTAACCACAAAACACCATAGTGGTTTTTGTATCTGGGATACTAAAAGTACCGATTACAACGTCATGAATAGTCCTTATGGTAAGGATGTAGTGAAGCAGTTTACAGATGCCTTTCGCGCAAACGGATTAAAAGTGATGCTTTATTATTCGATCCTGGATACGCACCACAAGCTTAGGCCAAATCAGATTACGCCAAAACATATTGATATGATTAAGCAGCAAATAACTGAACTGTTAACCAAATATGGTAAAATTGAGGCGTTGATTATTGATGGCTGGGATGCACCATGGTCTAGAATTTCTTATGATGATGTGCCATTTGAAGATATCTACACCTTGATTAAAACCTTACAGCCCGATTGTTTGGTCATGGATTTAAATGGTGCTAAATACCCTGCAGAGGGACTTTATTACACTGATATTAAAACCTATGAAATGGGTGCAGGTCAGCGGATGGATAAGGAAAGTAAAGTAATGCCATCTTTAGCTTGTTTGCCAATTAATACTTCGTGGTTTTGGAAAACAGATTTTCCTACCGTTCCGGTTAGAAAGCCACAAGAAATTGTAGACAACCTCATTAAGCCTTTAAATATGGCAAGTTGTAACTTTATTCTAAATGTTGCCCCCAACCGGGATGGTTTAATTGATGATAATGCGATTGAATCATTAAAAGAAGTTGGCAGGTTATGGAAGAATGAGGGCGCTACAACTCCATTACCACCGCTCGAACTTCCAATAATTTCCAGCAACCTGGCTTTAAAACAGGCTGCAAATTCGACCTGGAGTGATGATATGGATATTATGGATTTTGCAAATGATGACAGTTACAAATCTTCCTGGCGATCTAATAAAGAAGTCCAAAAAAGCTGGTACGAAATTGATTTTAAAAATGAAAAGGGTATTAACATGATTGTTGTTGCCGAACAAAAACCGAACATCGATAGTTATGTACTTGAATATTGGAACGGCATAGAATGGAAGAAGATTGTTGATGGCACAAAGACTGATAAAATAAAAATTCATAGGTTTGACCGCTTGTGGGCGAATAAGGTTCGGATTAGAATAGAACATTCAAAAGATACACCTGCTATAGCCGAATTTCAGGTGTTTAATGAAAGAGGGTCTTAAAAATTATAAATATGTCACGATATAAAATTGCCATACTTGATGATTATCAGGATGTAGCTAAATCATTTGCAGATTGGAATGCGGTAAAAGCGCATGCTGATATCGAAATCTTTGATAATCATCTTCATGAAGAAGATGAAATCATAAAGCGTTTGATGCCTTTTGATATTATCTGCGTGATGCGGGAAAGAACGCCATTAACAGCCGGTTTATTAATGAATCTCCCTAACCTGAAGCTGGTGGTTTCTACCGGAGCCAGAAACCGCTCTATTGATGTAGAAGGCGCTCAAAAATTAGGAATAGAAGTGCAAAATACGGGCTATCTGGGGCACGGCGCTTTAGAACTTACCTGGGCATTATTAATGGCGCTGGCTAAACACATTCCGCAAGAGAATGCCAATTTACGCGCGGGCAGATGGCAGCACATGGTGGGAAACGATTTAAGAGGTAAAACGCTTGGCATATTAGGCCTTGGTAACTTAGGGGGGCAAGTTGCCGCTGTTGCTAAGGCATTTGATATGGATGTGATTGCCTGGAGTGAAAACCTCACGCCAGAAAAAGCCTTAGCAGGTGGAGCCAGGTACGTAGATAAGAAAACCCTTTTTCAGGAGGCAGATTATTTAACAGTTCACATGGTGTTAAGCGATAGGAGTAAGGGAATTGTGGGCGAGGCAGATTTGGCATTAATGAAATCTACAGCCTATTTAATTAATACTTCGCGTGGCCCTCTAGTTGACGAAAAAGCGCTTATAAATGCCTTGCAAAAACATCAAATTGCTGGCGTAGCTTTAGATGTTTTCGATAAGGAACCACTTGATGCAAATCATCCATTCAGAACATTCAAAAATGTTTTGGCTACCCCACATATAGGCTTCGTAACCGAAGATACTTACCGTCTTTTCTTTACCGATACGGTGGAAATTCTATCGAAGTGGTTGCAGGAAAATCCTAAAGAATAAGGTAGATCAATTAATATTTCGCCCTGAGTTTGAAAAATAACTCAGGGCTTTTTTTTGCGCAATCAATTTGTTCGGTTACACTTATAGGCTGGCCAGAAGGGATAATCAATCAACTTATCTAATTTCCAGAGTCCATGTGTTGAATAATTTCGCGAATTTGATCACAATACCATACTTTCCAAGTATTTCACGCAACAAAGGCCACCATAACATCTTCCGTTATTTTTTATAGCTACTGTATTTCGTTTTCAATAATCGCTATTTAGCGAAATATCGCTAATGGAAAAACGCCCGATGTAGCTATTAGATGCATTAAGGCTATTTTATTGAATCTGGCATGTTCTTTGGATTCGCGGGGAGCGCGTGTAAGAATATTCATCCCTAAGAAAGCTGCTTTTTATTATTTCAAATTATCTGAATAAGATGTTTTAAATAGGTAGTTGATTGGGATTAATTATCAAGATTTAATCACCTTTTGTTTCCATTAAAATTATAGAGACAAATCTATTTAAGCAAAGATGAGCGAAAACCAGACAGATTCAGATTCGATTCTAAAGCATTTTGAAGCGCCTGATAAAAAGGAAATTCCTGGATCTTATTTTGAAGATTTAGCTTCCATGCATGCTGAAAATGAAAAATGTTTTAGCTTGTCAGAATTATTTCAAGGTGTATTTTCTAAACTGCATCCCTTATTTTCAATTGATTGTGGTGTACTCGTTCTCTATAACGAAGAAATGAACCACATCACACGGGCTTATCTTGCCGAAGTAAATTCTGGAGAAATTTCCTGTACAGAAACGGTTTCTGATCCGGTAAGTCTTTCACTCATTACCAAACAAATTGCTGAATTTGATTTTCCTGTTCTTAAATCCAGGCAAAACTGGGTCGAAGATTTTGGCGAAAATCACTGCTTAACTAATCATTCAACAGAATATCATTTTCACTGCTACATTCCATTAGAGCGCAACGGCCGAACATTCGGGACTTTTGAACTCCATAACCACGACCGCGAATTAAGTGCAGACGGTTTAACCTTTTGTTGTAACATCGCCGAATTTCTGGCTGGTTTACTCCAGGTGATGGCTGAAAGAGAAACTCCGAAAAATCAGCAAACAGGAGCTAAGGTAAAACGAGGTGGTGATCCGGATATTTCCAAATCACTTGATCAGCTTGTGAATGATTTATCAGGTATTAAAGCGCATGATCAAATCGCAAATTTTATTGAGCGCTATTTTTGCGATGATTTTAATGCCGGTTATTGCAAGCTTTTAATTAAACCACATCCGGATTTTTTAATCAATTTAACATCAATAAATACTGATTTTCAGCTTTTAGATTTAAGTACAAAAGGCGAGCAAATAGCAAAAAAAGAGCAGCTGGATTTATGGAAAAAGATGGAGATAAAATACATCCTAGCCCTTCCGTTAACGCAACAGAAAAAGCTTTTCGGTCAGGTTTTAGTTGGGTTTAAGCAACCTTTAGAAATGAGCCATGAAAAAGCAGAAGTTTTAAAGGCCGTATCAAGCATTATAAGTTGGCCAATAGAACAGCTGCTTGCCGAAGAAAGAATCAAACAGCTACAAATGGAGCTCGCTATCCAGTCAGCACAACTTTCTGCCTATGCCATTCATAAAACCGAAGAGACCGATCAATTTTATACGCACCCTGTTATTGTTGGAAACAGTGTGGAGATGCAGCAAGTTTTTAAATTGCTTGATCTGGTATCGTCATCAGAAACAACGGTGTTAATTTTAGGTGAAACAGGAACAGGAAAAGAACTTATTGCTAAAGCTGTTCATGATGCATCTGGCAGAAAGCAGAAACCAATGATCAAAGTTAACTGCGCAGCTATTCCGCCAAATTTAATTGAATCTGAACTCTTTGGTCACGAACGAGGAAGTTTTACCGGAGCTACAGAAAGGCGGATTGGTAAATTCGAACAAGCCCACAAAGGCACCATTTTTTTAGATGAAATAGGGGAGCTATCATTAGATTTACAGGTTAAATTATTAAGGGTTTTACAAGAAAAAGAACTAGAACGGGTTGGTGGAAAAACAACTATTCCGGTTGATGTGAGGATAATTTCTGCTACAAACCGCAACCTTTTAGAAGAAGTAAATGCAGGAAGATTTAGGCAGGATTTATTTTACAGGTTAAATGTTTTTCCGGTATTATTGCCTCCATTAAGAAACAGAAAGATGGATATACCTGTCTTGGCTCAGCATTTTCTTAACAAGTTCGCTCAGAAATTAAACCGAAAGTTGCAAGGGTTTTCTAAAAAAGCAATTGCCGCTATGGTAGGTTACAGTTGGCCTGGAAATGTGAGAGAATTAGAACATTTAATCGAAAGGCAAATTTTAATCACAACGGGCAACATCATTAAAGAAGTGGAAATTCCGGGTAGTTCAAAGGCAACAACACCAACAACGATGACGGCCGTTAAAACTATTTTCGAAAATGAACGTGATCATATTTTTGCGGTTTTACAATCATGCAATGGCAAAATTTCTGGTCCGAACGGGGCCGCGAGGTTGCTGGGCGTTCCGGCTACAACGCTGAATTCGAAAATTAAAAAATTAGGTTTGGCTAAAAGGCATATGTTCTAGCCCATAGCATTCATTGGTTTTATCTGCTCGTAAATTAGCGAAATAAAGTAATTTATGTTTTTTAATTTTAGCTTAAGGTGTTGGAATACAATTTGTTGTAAGTAGGTATTGTTCTTGCTAAATTAATTATTGTAGGTGGTAACCATTAATTTAATGAGGAGTACTAATCGATTGAGAAATAAGATATGAACAAGCTTAAACTTTACGGCAAACCAGATTCACCTGAAATATATCCAATAAGAGATTTTTTAAAGCGCAGCGTTGTCGATTTCGAGTGGATTGATATTTCTTTTGATCACCTCGGCCGGGGCCAGGGGATTACTTCTTTCAACAATCCTGATAAACATCCCGTTATCGAGTTTCCTGATGGAAAAGTAATTATTAACCCAAGTTTAGCACAAATTGCCTGTAATCTAGGGTGGATTACCCAACCTAAATACACGGAATATGATCTTTCGATTTACGGTGCGGGTCCGGCCGGCTTAAGTGCTGCTGTTTACGCCGCATCTGAGGGTTTAAAAACTATTTTAATTGAGCGCGAGGCTATTGGCGGACAAGCAGGTACCAGTTCTTTAATTGAAAATTATTTAGGCTTTCCAGAGGGAATCTCTGGTGCTAACCTGGCCGAAAGAGCAAGGCAACAGGCTTTAAAGTTTGGTGTCGAGATTTTGCTTTTAAAGGAAGGAATTAAGGGAACTTTTTATGATAATAAAATTCATGTTGATTTTGCCTCTGGCGAAAAATTAGTTGCCAAAACAAATATTTGTGCCACCGGGGTAGAATACGCAAGATTAAATCTTCCTGATGAAATTCAATTTTTTCACAAAGGCGTTTATTATGGTGCAGGTGCAAGCGAGGCGGCTTTCTGTGAAGATAAAGATTTGTATATTGTGGGTGGCGGTAATTCCGCAGGGCAGGCAGCTACCTATTTTTCTGGCTTCGCCAGGCAAGTGTTTATGGTGATCAGAAAAGGGAATCTTTCTGAAACACTTTCCCAGTATCTGATCACCAGGATTGCCAACATTAAAAATATTCATGTGTTGTATTATTCGGAGGTTACCGCACTCCAGGGCGATGATTATTTACAACGGATTAAAATCTTAAACAGCGAAACCGGGGCTGAAAACTGGCACGAAACTTCGAAATTGTTTATCTGCATTGGGGGAAAACCCAATACCGAATGGGCCTCAGAAACGGCCATTTGCAGAGATAGAAACGGTTATCTTTATACGGGGAATGATTTGATAAACCTGGATCAATATAAAATGTGTTGGGAAGCAGACCGTCCTCCTTATCATTTAGAAACCAGTGTGCCGGGTTCTTTTGCCGCAGGCGATGTTAGATTTAATTCTGTTAAAAGAGTGGCATCAGCAGTAGGCGAGGGGGCAATGGCAGTTACACAAGTTCATCAATATTTATCAAAATTATAATTATGGAAAGCACTGGAATTTGTAGCCATATCGCGGCGATAAAAGAATTAAAACTTGCTCAAAAACGAGTTTGTGAGGAATGCATAAGGCTGGGCACCGAGTGGGTTCATCTACGAACCTGTCAAACCTGTGGGCATACTCTATGTTGCGATTCATCTCCGGAGCAGCACATGTCTCATCATTGCAAAGCCGAAATGCATCCGGTTGTTATCTCTTCCGAACCAGGTGAAAGGTGGTTGTACTGTTATCCTGATGATGAAATGGCTGAATATTAATCTGCTAACTTACGGGTTGATGGCTCACCAATCACCCTAAGTTATTTCCCTACTCTATTGTTTTTTAGTTAGTGGATACCAATATGCAGATGAAGTGGTTACTGTGCTTTAGCCCGTCTATTCGAATTCTATATCTTTAACCTATTGGTTGGTATCTCACCAACCACCTTAAGTTATTTCCCTAATCTATTATTTATTAGTTGGTGGATACCAACATGTCGACGAAGCGGTTGCTGGTGCTGGCCAGACTATTCGAATTCAATATTGTTTTCTATATTAGTGTTTTTTCCAACAAGCCGTTTTAATGCCTAATTTAAAAAGCCATACCGATGAAGCGCTGATCACTATGTTAAAAGACGGTGCAGTGTCAGCCTTTGATGAGCTCTATAATCGATACTGGGAAGCATTGCTGGCAAAGGCATTTGATCGGGTAAAAAGCAGGGAAGATGCACAGGAGATTGTTCAGGAGCTTTTTATCAAAATATGGAAGCACAGTCCGCATATAAAACTCCAGTACACTTTCAAAACTTACATCTATGCTGCCCTCAGGTATGAAGTCTATCATTTCATAGGCAAACATCAATTTCGCAAGGACGATATCTCTTTAGAATCGTCAGAACATTTTGAACTTTGGGCACAAGACGATGAGTTTCATTCTATAGAAATGAAAGAATTGCAATCGCAAGTTGATTTAATTGTAGATAGTTTGCCTGAAAAGTGTAAGATTATCTTCAAAATGAGTCGGAATGAAGGTTTAAGTTCAAAGAATATTGCCGATCAGTTGAATTTATCGCCAAGAACAGTAGATACCCAGATTGGAAAAGCACTTCGGGTACTTAAAACAGCGCTTAAAGATCCAAAACTCACCTTTTTTTTATTGTCATCTGGCTTACTGCGGTAAAAAAAATAAATAAATATTATTTATTTTCAGTTTGCGTACGTAATTGCTTAAAAAAGATACTCTATTATATTATGGTAATTAGATATTATTAATAATGGAGGTTCCTGAACACATAAAATCCCTCATTTTAAAATGGCGGAATCAAAACTTATCTAAAGCTGAAAAGGCTGAACTTGATGCCTGGTACGAATCTCCTCTGCCAGAGGAGATTTATATAGATGCGGAGGGACGTGAACAGGTTAAAAACCTTTTACTGAGTAATATTAAAAGCGAACTCGGTCATTCCAGAAAAAAAGCGGTTAAGCTGTTTCCTACATGGATCAAAATAGCCGCTGCTGTCCTGCTCTTTATGGGAATCAGTTTCCTATGCTATCAATATTTTGAAGGCGTAAACAGCCCGGTAGTGATCCATACCGTTCAAAGCAAGGCGCAGATTAGAAGAATTATCCTTCCAGACAGTAGTATTGTATGGTTGAAGAAAAACAGCCGCCTCTCTTACCCGGAAACTTTTGGAACCCGCTCCCGTGAGGTAAAGCTAACAGGAGAAGCTTTATTCGAAATCGCCCATAATAAGCATTGGCCTTTCAAAATCCGCTCGGGTAATTATACCACTACCGTACTTGGCACTAGTTTTAACCTCAAAACCGGAGCAGAGGATAAAGATTTTTCCATTACCGTTCTAACCGGAAAAGTAGAAGTGGTTAGGAAAGACCAGTCTTTAGGACCACAAAAAATTCTGGTTGCGGCTCACCATTCTTTTCATGGAACTGCCCAAAAAGCAGAGTCTTTTAATTCTGAAACTAACGACACCAAAATTACTCAGCTCCTGGAAGGTACTCAGTATGATATGTCATTTTCAAAAGTACCTTTCGAAGAAATAATGGAACGCTTTGAAGAAAAATTTGATGTGAAGTTTGAAGGTTATACCGGGGAATACAATGCTTGTTTGATTACTGCAGATCTGACCAATCTTCCTTTGGAAAAGTCGCTTCAATTACTTTGCCTTTCTATCAATGCTACCTACAAAATCGACCAGCATAAAATTAAACTAACGGGAGGAGGCTGTTTTTGATGAAGATATAGATCTACTTCCTATAACTAAGATCGGAGGTGCGCTAACACCCCCGATTTACGGTTTTAAATTTTTCATTTCTCAATATTTAAACCTTTCAAATGTATAAAAAATATTTGACATGGGATTTCCATGTCTTACTGAACCAAAGTGCCCAAGACTGTGTTAACCTACACTTCAGGGGGATAAAAACAATACAGATTTGTATCATCGCTGTCCTGTTATTCGCAGGTAATTATGCGCACGCCCAATCTGCAAATGAACCAAAAATTGATATTTCTTTTGTCAATTCTTCCCTGGAAGAATCTATCAGGCTTCTTGAATCCAAGACCAAGATTAAATTTATTTACAATGAGGCGCTACTAAACAAATCGAAAAAGCTTAACCGTAATTTTAAAGATAAAGCTGTAAGTGAAATACTGGCTCAAATTTTAAGTGAGTATAGCATTGACTATGAAATGGTAGACAATGAGTATATAATTTTAAAAAGTATTCCACGTAAACCATTAACAGATAAGCAAGACCGGACAGCACAAAAAATAAACACGACCGGATTTTTGCAGTATGGAACGGTAACTGATGAAGCTGGCAATAAACTTCCCGGCGTATCAGTTAAACTTAACAATGCACCAAATGTTGCCACTACCGATCGGGAGGGCATGTTTCAGATTGGAATTCCAAAGGATGAAACGATTCTTATCTTTTCTTATGTAGGATATAAAAATGTCCAGCACCGCGCATCAAGAACCCAGGAACTTGAGCTGACTATGGAGCCCGATCCGGGCCGGTTGGATGAGGTAAATGTAATTGGTTACGGAACCTCCTCAAAAAGAACAAGTACTGGCTCAGAAATGGGTGTTTCTGCAGATGATTTATTTAATACACCCGCAGTTAACCCGGCATCTGCACTTCAGGGAAGGGTAGCTGGTGTATATGTTCAGCAGGGCAATGGACTGCCTGGAAGCCCCATGAATTTTACCATTAGGGGTACAAATTCTTTGGCAGGGAGAAATAATCCACTCTTTATTGTAGATGGTGTACCTTATCTGGCAGAGGCCGTCAACGCACAGTCAGGAAACTCACTTCATGCAGCAAACGGAGCAACTAGTCCGCTCAATAGCCTCAATCCGGCAGATATTGAAAGCATTAATGTGCTTAAAGATGCCGATGCGACCGCTATTTACGGATCACGCGGTGCAAATGGAGTGGTATTAATTACGACTAAAAAAGGCAAAGCCGGAAAAACTAGCCTCGAAGGCGCTGTTAAACATGGTGTATCTGAAGTGAATCATTTTGTGAAAACACTTAGCACAGCGGAGTACCTGGCTATACGCAGAAAGGGTTATGAAAATACTGGCGATGATCCGGTAACGGATCAAGCTTATGACCTTACTAATTGGGATCAGAATGGTTATACCGATTTTCAAAAGCTCCTTATCGGGAACAGTGCGAAGATGACAGATGCCAACTTGGCCTTAAGCGGTGGCGATGAACGCACCAACTTCCGCCTGAGTGGTACTTTTCTTGATCAGGGAAATGTGTTTACCAATCAACAGGGCTACCAACGATCTGCTGCCAACCTCAACATTGGTCATAAAACCTTAGATCAAAAATTTGAAATCAGCCTTTCTGCGATTTACAGTGCTGAAAAAAATACGGTCTCGGTACTAGATCAGACTTCGGCTGCCTATAGCTTGCCACCAAATTATCCCCTTTACAATGCTGACGGAAGCTTTTACTGGAGTGGTATCGATTTTGGGATTCCTCGAAACCCCCTGGCACAGTTAAATCAGAGACAAAAAAATATTTCGACGAGCTTGATTACCAATTTAGTGATGAGCTATAATATTATGCAGGGCCTGACATTCAAGACATCACTAGGTTTTAACCGTTCTGATATGGATCAGTCCAGATTTTATCCAATGTCATCAATGGACCCTGGGGTAGTTTTTAATGAATCTAGAAGTATATTTGCTTATGATGTAACCACCAATTACATTGTAGAGCCGCAATTAACCTATACTAAAAATATAGCAAAAGGGCAGCTGAATGCATTGATTGGTGGAACCTGGCAATCCCAAAAATCTAAACAGCCGTTTTATACCTTGGCTAATGCCTTTCCTTCTGATGACTTTTTAGAAGATTTAAGATCTGCCAGAGATGTAAGTACCAGTAGCAGCTCAAGCCAATATAAATATGTATCTGTCTTCGGTCGCCTGAATTACAATTGGGAAAGTAAATACATCTTAAACCTGAACTTTAGAAGGGATGGATCTTCAAGGTTCGGCCTGGACTCCAGGTATGGTAACTTCGGATCTGCTGGTGCTGCATGGGTATTCTCTGAAGAAAGTTTTGCCAAAAATAGCAGCTTTTTAAGTTTTGGGAAACTGCGGGGCAGTTATGGAATTGTAGGTAGCGATCAGATTGGGGATTATCAATATCTGGATTCTTATGTATCAGTTCCATATGTGTATAACGGCGTAAGTGGCCTTGATGCAATTCGTATTGCCAACCAGAATTATCGCTGGGAAGAAACCAAAAAACTGGAAGCCGCAATAGATCTGGGCTTTTTCAAGGATAGGTTGTCGTTATCAGTTGCTTTCTATCGAAACATTACTGGCAACCAGTTGGTGAATTTCCCTTTAAGTATCCAAACAGGCTTTACCAGCTATCAGGCAAATCTTCCGGCAAAAGTTGAAAACAAAGGTTGGGAATTTACCCTGAATTCACAGAATATCAAAAGCAAAAATTTCAGTTGGTCTACCAATTTTAATATTTCGCTAAACCAAAATAAATTAAAGGAATTTCCAGATATCGAAAAAACTTCTTACTATTCTCAGTATCAAATCGGCAGACCTTTAAATAGCTTTTATGCATTTCAATACACGGGCTTTAATCCTCAAACGGGTTTGCCTACAGTTGCAGACCTGAACGGAAACGGGTCCGTGAACTTCGGTTTTATAGATACCGGACGTGGCGACCGTTATTTTGCCGGCGCTATCCAGCCGAAATATTATGGTGGCTTTTCAAATACGGTAAGCTACAAGAAAATAACGCTGGATTTCTTGTTTCAGTTTGTTAAGCAAAAAGGCAGGAATATTTTGTCGCAGTCCTTTTATCCTCCAGGTTACCTGTACAACAGTGCAGCTGAACCAATTTTAGCCTATATCAATGCAGGATTGCCAACACAGCCTCAGGTAACCAGCAGTTTTAATGATGCATATGAAGCCTATTCTGATTATATCAGCTCTGATGCTATATTAACAGATGCTTCTTTCATCAGGCTAAAAAATGTAAATCTGTCTTATGACTTTGATGGTAACTGGCTAAAGCGCATTAAGCTACAGCGGCTGAGGATTCAACTTCAGGCACAAAATTTATTTACGATAACCAATTATCTGGGCTTTGATCCTGAATCGCAGGGGGTAAACCTTCCTCCGTTAAGAACAGTTGTTGGTGCACTTCAATTTACCTTTTAATAGATGAGCAATGAATAATATAGCAAAAATTTTAACTATGGCTTGCTTTCTGGCCTTTGGACTGGCCAATTCGGGTTGTAAAAAAATACTCAATATCGATGCACCCGTAAATGAACGGCCTACTTCAGTTGTATTTTCCTCACCTGAAACAGCTAAAGCCGCATTGTCTGGTGCTTATAGTAACATTTCTTCCTCTCAAGCCTATGGGGTAAATATGACGTTGGCAAACGCGATTGCTGCGGATGAAATCCGTGCAGTTGCAGCACCTGCACGTTATGCACCCTTGTTTAATAATTCTTACAATGCCATTGCAGGTTCATTAACTACAGATATATGGAATGATTCGTACGTTTCGATTTACCGTTTTAATGCGATAATTGAAGGGCTGAACAACAACGCTGCCATTAGCGAATCTGTTTCAAGACAATTGATGGCAGAAGCGAAAGCGATGCGTGCATACCTGTATATGCAACTGGTTGCGCTTTATGGAGATGTTCCATTAGTGATTACTACAAATGTAGAAATAACTGCAACGCTTCCCCGAACTGCTGCAACCTCAGTTTATGCCCAGGTTATTCAGGATTTGACCGAAGCGAAGGCTGCTTTGAGTGATGCTTATCCATCCAATTCAGGCACAAGCAACAGGCAGCAGGTAAACAAGGCTGCAGCAACAGCCATGTTGGCAAAAGCCTATTTAGCAACAGGTAACTGGCAGGAGGCTTCGAGAAATGCATCTGAAGTTATTGCCAACACCAGCTTATACCAATTGCTGCCCGGAAATCGATTAGCTGATATTTTCCTGGCTAATTCAACAGAGGCTATTTTGCAATTGGGATCTGCACTAAATGCAACCAGTGGTTACACGAACGAAGGGCAAAACCTGCAAAGCGGACCTTTTGCTTCAGCATCTCCGTTTAGTTTAACGCAAAGTTTGCTCTCGGCATTTGAGGCGGGGGATCTTCGTCGGGATGCATGGGTAAGAACAGTTACCATACGTGGAATTACAGCTTATGAACCCTATAAATATCGCAATGTGGATACCGATGCTGCCACTGCAGCCGGACGTGCTGAATTGCCAACCTTACTTCGTTTAGCTGATATGTATCTTATTCGTGCAGAGGCCAGCCTCGCGCTCGGTAATGCGCAAGCTGCCCTGGATGATGTGAACCTGATTCGCCGCCGTGCCGGATTAACAACACCTTTAACAACATCAGTTAATGTTGCCCTGGCCATAGAACATGAACGGCAGATTGAACTATTTTGCGAACAAGGTGACCGTTGGTTAACACTCAAAAGAACCGGTCGGATAAATGCAGTAATGTCTGCGGCTAAGCCAAATACCTGGCGTCCATTTGCGCAGTTTTTTCCACTACCGCAAACCGCAATTGATTCAAATCCAAATTTGATTCAGAACCAGGGATATTAATCATTCACGACTGAGGCTGATACTGCTGAATTTTCAGGGTATCAGCCCAGTAAAAGCACTATAAATTGATGGATAACAGTATAGTAAAAATCAGCAATCTTTGGCATCGCTATGGAACCTCCTGGGCAATCAAGGATATCAATTTCGAAATTAGCGAACTTGGTGTAATGGGCCTTCTCGGATCAAATGGTGCAGGCAAATCCACTACCATGAATATTATGTGTGGCGTACTAAACCAAACCGAAGGCCAGGTTGAAATTGGGGGCTTTAATATGAACCAGCAACCCATAGCGGCGAAGAAGCTAATCGGCTTTCTGCCGCAGAACGCACCACTCTATATGGAGTTAACCGTGCAAGAATACCTTACGCAATGTGCCTACCTGAGACTTATTGATGGTAAAAAAGTATCAGCTTCAGTTGATAAGGCAATGGCGAAATGTGGGGTATCACATTTTAAGAACCGATTAATTTCCAATCTTTCTGGTGGATATAAACAACGAGTGGGGATTGCACAAGCCATCATTCACGAACCAAAGCTTGTGGTACTGGATGAACCCACAAATGGCCTAGATCCGAACCAGATTTTTGAGGTGCGTAAATTAATTAAGGAAATTGGCGAAGAAAAAGCTGTAATCTTTTCATCCCATATCCTTTCAGAAATTCAGGCTACCTGTACCCAGGTAAAGATGATTGAAAATGGCATAATGGTATTTTCTGATACCATGGATGCCTTTAACGATTACATAGAGCCTGATACCCTGGTGATGTCGCTCATAAATCCGCCGGTAATCGAGATTATAGAAGCTTTAGAAGGCGTGAAAAAAGTTGAGGCCATTAATGCTACAAAATTCCGGGTTCACTTTACCCCCGGAGATGAAATTAGTGAGCGCCTGATTGAGATCAGCGGCAGGCACGGATGGCGGATGCGGGAGATCACGTTAGAGAAAAGTTCTCTCGACCAGATTTTTGCACAACTTTCTAATAAATAATTATTCAAAAAAAGCTGTTGGCGACCAAAAATCATATACCCTTCCTGCTTTTTTATCCTAAAGAAAATAATAATGAAAAACATATTAAGGATTGCCCGTATTGAGCTAAGCCTGCTATTTTATTCTCCCGTTGCCTGGATTGTATTAATAGTTTTTGTGGTACAGGCCGGATGGCAATATACCTCACTGATTGAACGAATGGAAACGGCGCAGCAGATGGGGCAGGTAATGGATGACCTCACCAGTACAGTTTTTACCGGATTTTTCTCTCTTTTTCCAAAAATGCAAGAGTACCTCTATTTGTATATTCCCCTTTTAACCATGGGGTTGATTAGTAGAGAAATACACAGTGGATCCATAAAGCTTTTGTATTCTTCTCCAATCCGTATGATTGATATTGTGGCTGGAAAATATCTGGCTATGATTACCTACTGTTTTGTGCTGATGAGCGTTTTGCTGGGCACAGGTTTGATCTCTCTTTTTACCATTGATCACGTTGATCTCCTGTTTGTACTCTCCGGGACGATAGGCCTGTTTCTACTTACTTGTGCCTATTCTGCAATTGGTTTATTCATGTCTAGTTTAACCAGTTACCAGGTTGTTGCAGCCATTAGTACACTTGTTGTATTGGCTGCACTTAATTTTGTTGGTGGGCTTTGGCAGGATATAGATTTCGTTCGCGATATCACTTATTTCCTTTCCATCTCCGGCAGGGCAGAAGAATCAATAAATGGGCTGATAGGATCCAATGATATCCTTTACTTTATAATTGTGATTTTGCTTTTTCTGGGGCTCACAATACTTAAGCTCCAGTTTGAACGCAGAACCATATCTTTTTTGGGTAAATTCTTGCGCTATACCTTGTTCATTTCTGTAATGTTGCTGGCAGGCTATATAAGCGCAATGCCACAGTTTATGGGCTATGTAGATATGACCCGGAACAACAGGCGGACACTAACAGATTCCAGTAAAAAGGTGATTAATAAGTTTACTGAACCAGTGCTGATTACCACTTATGTAAATCTTTTGGATGAAAATTATTTTCTCGGCCTTCCTTCTTATCAAAACGATGATAAAAAGCACTTTGATATGTATTCCAGGTTTATGCCCTATATGAAATTTGAATATATTTTATATTGGGATCATTCGCAGAATGAGCGGTTATACCAGGAGAATCCAGGATTGAATGATGAACAAATAGCCATGAAAATGGCAAAGATTACCGGAATAGATTTTGAAAAATTTCTTCGCCCTGAACAGATTAAAAATATTATTGATTTAAAGCCAGAACGGAACAGGTTAGTCAGGGTAATCTCTTATAAAAATAAGAAGGTAACCCTTAGAATGTTTGATGATTTATTCAAGAACCCTGCAGAAAAAGAAATTACTGCCGCGTTGAAAAGATTAATTGTTAATGCGCCCAAAATCGGTTTTGTAGATAGCCATGCAGAACGTAGTATCAACCGGTCTGGAGATAAGGATTACCAGATCGCCACTAATGAAATTTCCTTCCGGTACTCACTAATTAACCAGGGCTTTGAGGTAAACACCATAAAGTTAGACCAGCCTGCACTTAAAAAGAAAGTTGATGTCTTGGTTATCTCCGATCCAAAAATTAAATATGATGCACAGGAACTGGAAAATCTTGCCACTTACATTAAAGATGGAGGTAATTTGATGTTAGCCGTAGAGCCTGGGAACGGAGCAGTTGCAAACCCGATACTATCCCTCACCGGAGCATCAATAGGGGAAGGCATGCTGGTTCAGAAAAGTAAAGATTATGAGCCATCTTTTGTAATCAGTGGTCTATCGGGTAAAAACTGGAAACAATTAATGCCCGCCAGCAGCTTTATAAAACTAGACAGTCCGTTTGTGATTACACCAACGGCCACACCTATTAAAATTGATTCATCAACAATCTTCGATGCACTTCCGGTTTTGGTTACCCAGGCTGCGAATACCTGGCAGATTAATGGCTACGAAATAGATCCATCTGCTGAACTGAAAGATGCCAGGCAAAATCAGGATAAAAAATCATATCCTGTTGCATTTGCCCTCCGCAGGAAGCACCAAAATAGTGAGCAGCGTATTCTTTTGATCGGAGACGCCGATTTTATGAGCAATAAGGAAATGTCCAGATCCAAGCCAAAAGCCATTAATTTTTCTTTCGTAACCGAATTGTTCGGGTGGTTTAGTCATGGACAATTTCCGATAGATACCACGCGCGAGGAGCCGATAGACAATAAAATCCTGTTAAATAGTACGCAGGTGGCCTGGATGCGATGGACCTTTCTAGGATTTCTCCCTGCGCTGATCGCTTTGACGGTATCCTGGATGTTAATCAGAAGAAAAAGGCGTTAATAAAACCTTAAATATGAAAATAACAAACGGGCTGCTTTTAGGCCTGACGATGATAATTTCCTTAACCTCCCGAGCGCAACAATCGCCCTTAAATAATGATCCTTCAGTTAAGACAGGTATTTTAGGGAACGGATTTCGCTATTATATTAAGCAAAATCAGGAGCCTGCAAAACGGGCTACTATTTACCTGGCTAATAAAGTTGGATCAATACTTGAAAGCGCTGAAGAACAAGGGATAGCTCATTTTATTGAGCATATGAATTTTAATGGAACCAGGCACTTTCCTAAAAATGAGCTTATTGGTTACCTCGAGCGTTCTGGCGTAAAGTTTGGCGCAGACCTTAATGCGTTTACCTCATATGATGAAACTATCTATCAACTCCCAATTCCTACAGATAGCGCTGCGCTTTGGAAAAACGGTCTGCAGATTATGCGCGACTGGGCCGCCGATGCCACTATAGATGAAGAAGCATTTAATCAGGAACGTGGCGTAATACTGGAAGAGAAAAGACAACGTAGCGATGCGGCGAGCAGAATGGCGCAGCAATATCAGCCTCTTCTTTTTGATCAGTCTTTATATGCAGAACGAATGCCTATCGGAAAAACTGCAGTGATTCTGCATGCTCCTGTAGACCTGGCCAGGAATTTCTATAAAAGGTGGTATAGACCCGATTTACAAGCTTTGATTATTGTTGGTGATATTGACGTGGAGGAAGTAGAAAAGCAGGTTATTCATTTGTTTTCTGATTTGAAACCGCCTGTGCCGCTGGTTCCCCGCCAGCAACAAACGGTAACACTGAAAAATTCAAAAGACTTTATGAAGCTGACCGACCCGGAACTTGGACAATATTATTTCCGGTTTTACTTTAAACGTTCAGCCCTGTCTATGAAAACCAATGAAGATTTTAGGGAAAGTTTGGTGAGGCAATTAACCAATATGCTATTTCAAAATAGGATGAAGGAAATCTTTAACAGCGAAAAACCCCCTTACTTGCAAGCCAGTGGCGGAATCAGTCCGCTGATTGCAAATGTAGATGTACTGGGGCTGGCTGTTTCCTTAGATCCCGAAAAACTAAAGGCAGGCTTTGATGCTTTCTGGCAAGAAGTGACACAGATGAAGCGGTTTGGCTTTACTCCTGAAGAGTTACAATCTGTAAAAGAACGACTCACTGGCTCAATGGAACTTCAAATGGCTGAAAAAAATAAAGTTAAATCTTCCAATTATGCGGATGAATACGTTGATCATTTTATTAAAGGCGATGCTTTCCTAAGTGTGGAAGATCGGAGTAGGCTGTTTAATAAGTACATCGACAGTATCACAGAACAGGAAACGCAACAGTACCTGGGCACATTCTTAGGGAGTGAAAGCAGTACCATATTGGTTTTCGGTCCGGAAAAAGGAAAGGCTTTGTTGCCCGATCAGCAACAACTGAAAGATTGGATGGATACCGCTGAAAAATTAGCCGTAAAGCCTTATAAATCGGAGGTTGTTGCTTCTGCTTTGTTAAAAGCTATTCCTTCAGGTGGCAAAATAATTAAAGAAGAGCAGATAAGGGAAGCAGGTGTTTATCATTGGAAGTTAGCTAACGGCGTAGCTATTTATGCCAAACCAACTGAATTCAAAAACAGTGAAGTGGTATTCTCCGGATTTAGCAAAGGAGGGAGTTCACTTTATAATCAGGCAGATTATTATTCTGCAAAATATGCAACTACTTTTATTGTAAACAGTGGCTTGGGCGACTTTAACGCCAATCAGCTGGATCATATTTTAAATAAAAAGGCTGTTAATGTTATTCCATACATCTCCTCTGCAACGGAAGGCTTTACAGGTTATAGTGCATCCAAAGATTTATCAACCGCGCTGGAAATGGTTCATTTGTACATGAGTGCACCCCGGTTGGATACTGCACGGTTTAACAAGATTATTGAGCAATCAAAATCTGCCTTTAGAAATCGAAGCCCGAATGCAGAACGAGACTTTACAGATACCATTACGTATGTGCTCTCCAATTATCATCCACGCCGTAAGCCAGTTTCCATTACTGATTTCGATCAGATTAATCCGGTAAAAGTTAAATCTATATTTTTAGAACGATTTGCTAATCCTGCAGATTTTACATTTGTTTTTACAGGAAATTTTAAGGTAGATTCCTTAAAAATGTATACCCAGCGTTATTTGGGTTCTCTTCCACAAAAAGGGAAAATAGAGGCGCCGAAAGATTTACAGATTCGGGTTCCTCAAGGATACCTCCGGAAAGATTTAACCGGAGATAAATCCAATAAAGCAACTGTGCAAATGGTCATCAGCGGAATGTATAAGTATTCGGGGAAAGCAAATCTGTATTTAGAATTGTTGAAGGCTACGTTGCAACTCCGGCTCACTACCCGGTTAAGGGAAGTAGAAGGAGGCACCTATTCTCCAAGTGTATATCTGACTAAGGATAAATGGCCGGTTAATTTCTACTCGCTATCCATCTCTTTTGAATGTGATCCATTAAGAATGGAGATGCTAATCAAGGCGGCAAATGACGAATTTGATAACTTAGCCAAAAGTGGTGTTTCAAACGAAGAACTACAGAAATTTATTATGGAACAAACCAGGGCAAACGAACTGGATTTAAGATCTAACCAGTTTTGGACAAGCTATCTGGAAAATAGCCTTCAAGAAAAGGAACCCCTGGGCAGTATATTCAGTTATCCGGGCGAATTATTAAAAATCAATACGAACGAAAGTAAGGTGTATAGCCAGCAATTTTTGGTTAGGAAAAATGAGATTATCTTTACCCTGCAACCATAGTAATTGGGTTTAGTTACAGGAAATTCCGATATCTGTTGGTGTTTTACCAACAGAAAAATTCATGCCTTTAGCTCCCATGATATTAGCAGATTAATGAGGAAAAGTTTTGGATGATTGAAGCATCACCAACCCGTGGGTTAGGTTAATAATCTTTACGAAACTTAGTTTAAATGAAAAACGGGACCTAATCCGAAGATTAGTTCCCGTTTAATCTAAATTAACGCTCTCGATTATATAAACGGGAGAAATGAGGAATTGTTTTATTTATTAAAAATATTTTTATTTAAAGTTCGTTTTTTTTAAAATTATTGATGATTAAATAGAACTTGTCTATTATCTAATTTATTGATATTTAGGTTTTTAATTAATGAGTTGAGGATGGTACAGCGCATTAAATAAATATTTTTCATGTTTAATTTTATTGCTGAAAAGCGCACTTTTTTTCCATCTATTGGGCATGGCAACCGTGTGATTAAGGTTTAATTTCATTAGGCATTGCCGCACCTTTAACAAAAGCATCGGCGTTTGCGAAGGTAATCTCGGCAATTTGCTGCATGGCTTCCCGGGTAAAAAAGCCCTGGTGAGCGGTAATCAGTACATTTGGAAAAGAGATGAGGCGGGTAATTAGATCATCCTGGATAACCTCCCCGGAAAGATCCTGAAAAAACAACCCCGATTCCTGTTCATATACGTCAAGCCCGAGATAACCAAGTTGCCCCGATTTTAAGGCCTGGATTACGTCTGGTGTATTTATAAGTGCGCCCCTGCTGGTATTGATGAGCATAGCACCTTTTTTAAAAAACTTTAAAGTTTGCGCATTAATCATGTGAAATGAATGATCGGAGAGGGGGCAGTGCAGGGAAACGATTTCTGCGTCACGAAGTGTATCTTCAAGACTGGCATAGCTTAATCCTTCTGCAATAAGATTTTGGTCTGGATAAGGATCAAAGGCTACAACATGGCAACCAAAACCTTTAAGAATTTTATAAAATGCTTTACCAATATTTCCAGTGCCAATCAGTGCAACCTTGCAACCATTTAAATTAAATCCCATTAACGACTCCAGCGAAAAATTACCTTCCCTGATTCTGTTGTAGGCCTTATGGGTTTTACGATTTAAAGTAAGAATCATGGCTAAAGTATGCTCGGCAACTGCTTCCGGAGAATAAGCCGGAACCCTCAAAATACGTATGCCTACTTCCTCTGCGGCCTCAAGGTCTATATTGTTAAACCCAGCGCAACGTAAGAGTATCAACGTTACACCATTATCTTTTAACTTATCCAGCACTTTTGCGTTAGCCTTATCGTTTACGAATAAGCAAACTGCATCGAAGCCCTTCGTTAAGCCTACGTTTTCAAAATTTAAGGCTTGTTCAAAATAGACAAGCTCATGGCCGGTATTATATTTTTCTAAAAATTCTTGATCATACACACAAGTACTAAAAACAGCAATTTCCATAGGGAGGATAGGTTTGATGTAAGGTAGTCATTATAAGCGTGTAGATAAAGATTATCTAAAATCATATTTTGAGAAGGTCGTTTTAGCTGGTTTAAAGATATACTTTGCATGGGTGCTTACTGAGGTAATTGCTTCAAGAATCTACCAATAAGTTATGAAGAGAATTAGCCTGCTAAAAATATTTGAAATAAGTTTTAAATTAATTTCAATGTATCTATATTTTTACTAAATTGTGCCTACCAAATTAAATATCGTTTTAACTAGCGAATCAACAACTATTGCCAATTTTAATCTTTAATTACTGCTCTAATTGATGAATAACTAAATCAATTACAGAAAGAACAAAATTTTGAATAATTAGGTAAAACGTTTTATGGTTTTTATGCATAAACCTCAGATTACCTCCTTATAAATGAGATTGCTTTACCATCATCTTAAATAGATTAAAAAGAATTATCAACTAAACAAACCAATAAATGTATGAAAATGAGGAAAATTTATTCTACTATCGGTGCCATAGAAATAACATTTTCTAGCATGAACAGAAGCGTACTAAAACTCGCACTCCTGGGAGTTGCCGCGCTGGGCTTACAAAATACCGCTAACGCCGGGGGCTTGGTAACAAACAAAAATGTTATTCGAAACCGGTTCACTGCTGTAGATAACCTGAATAGTTTCAATCGGAAATTTGCTAAACCCATCACTGGATTGGTAACCGATGATACCGGAATCCCGCTTCCTGGTGCTACCGTTGTAGTTAAAGGTACTAATGTTAAATCCCTTACCGGGGCTGATGGTAAGTTTACCTTAAACATTCCGGATGATGCTACTACGCTGGTGGTTTCGTACGTTGGAATGGAATCTCAGGAAGTAAATATCACCAATTTAAGTACGGTAACCGTCAAGCTGAAATCATTCGGTAATTTATCTGAAGTAGTGGTAACCGCTTTGGGCGTTAAAAGGGAGAAGAAGGCACTAACCTTTGCTGCACAACAAATTGGCGGCGCAGAACTTACCAAAGCTGGAAGCCCTAATTTTATGGAAGCTTTAAGTGGTAAGGCAGCCGGTATTGATATTGGAATTAGTAATTCTGGTGTGGGTGGTTCCACTAAAACAGTACTTAGGGGTTCTAAATCAATTGCCGGAAGTAGTGAAGCGCTTTTTGTAATTGATGGTGTTCCGGTAGTAAATAATAAGGGCGGGCAGCCTGGTTCTTACGGAGGAACGGATAGTGGTGATGGTCTTTCCGCACTAAATCAAGATGATTTTGAATCGGTTACAATTTTAAGAGGGGCAAACGGAGCCATTTTGTATGGTAGTCAGGGTGCAAATGGGGTAATTTTAATTAACACCAAAAAAGGCCAGGCCGGAAAAATTGCTATTGCTTTAAATTCTACAACAAATTTTAGCAGTGCCGCAACGATGCCAGATTTTCAGTTTAATTACGGAGCTGTTGGTGGAAATGATAGAAGCTGGTCTAAAACAAAAGGAGATTATCAGAATAATTACATCGATGATTTTTTCCAAACAGGTGTAAACACAATTAATACTGTATCTGTATCTGGCGGAAATGAAAGAACAACTACTTATTTTTCTTATGGAAATAATTACGCAACAGGTATTGTACCCACCAGTACTTATAACAAGCATAATGTAACCTTAAGTCAGGAAACAAAATTATTTGATGATAAGCTTACCTTGAGTGGAAATGTGAGGTTTTCTTATGAAAGGTCGAAAAATCGTCCTGGTGCAGGTTACTACAATAACCCATTAACAGGCTTATATCTATTTGCACGGGAAAGAAACTTTGAGGATTATAAAACGAATTATCAGATTTTCGATGCCACCCGAAATTTAAACAGGCAAAACTGGTATTCTTCGGAAGAAAAACAAAACAACCCTTATTGGGAATTAAATAACGACCCCAAACTAACGACTAGTAGCAGGGTAATCGCTACGGCAAAAGCATCTTATGCCTTTTTACCACATTTTAAGTTTGATGTACGTGGAAATATAGATTATAACGATAGACTGTTGGATTATCGTTATGCTGCAGGCGGTAATTCTGTAAGTGTAAGTACTAATGGAACCTGGAATTATACCAAGTATAATGATAAAGCCCTATATGGTGATGCGATTTTAAGCTATGATAATAGTTTTGGGAAATTCAGTTTAAACAGTGTGTTGGGCGCCAGCATCCAGGATTATACCTTTAATGATGGAATGACTTTTGGCAATGGAACCATACCTCTTCAGTACCCTAACTTTTTTAGTTTTGCCAACCTGCCCTATAATTTAGTGGTTAACCAAACCTATAGCAGGGTACAAAAACAGGGGTTGTTTGCAAATGCCTCGCTAGGGTTTAAGGATATGCTTTATTTAGATTTGTCTGGTCGTAATGACTATGCCTCTACACTAGCCACTACCGGAAACGACTCTTATTTTTACTACTCAGCTGGATTATCGGCCATCATAAGCCAGATGATCACGTTACCTAAAGAAATAAGTTTCTTAAAATTAAGGGCATCAACTTCTAAAGTTGGTAATGAGGTACCTTATAATATTGTAAACCCTGGCAATACCATAGGTGGTGCAGGCGGGCCAGATGGCATAGGTGGCATTAATAGAAATACACAAACTCCTTTTGCTACGTTGGTGCCCGAAAAAGTAATCAGTAATGAGGTTGGTTTAGAAACCCGTTTTTTAAACGACAGATTAAATCTTGATATTACCTATTATAAAAATACAAGTACCAATCAATTTTTATCTTTAACCGCTCCTTCTGGTTCTGGTTATACCTTTTATTATATAAATGCAGGTAAAGTAACCAACCAGGGTTTTGAGCTGACGTTGGGTGGAGACCCTATAAAAAATGATAGTTTTAAGTGGAACTCCACAGTGAATTTATCGCAGAATAAAAATAAAATTGTACAGCTTATTGCTGAAAACCCGGAATACCAGGTCGGTAGTAATGATGAAGGTTTTAATTCGATTATTAAATCTGGTGGTTCTTTTAACGATTTATATATTTTTAAGCTGGCCCGTAACGCAAATGGACAAATAATATTGGATGCAGATGGAAAGCCAACCAGAACCGCTAATCAGGAATATGTTGGAAATCTAAATCCTAATTTTATCACAGGCTGGAATAATACCTTTACTTATAAAGACTTTAGCTTGAGTGCATTGGTAACAGCTAAGTTTGGTGGGGTAGCCTTCTCTAAAACAGAAGCATTCTTAGATTCATACGGCGTAAGTAAAAGAACAGGAGATATTCGCGATGCAGGACCAACGATGCCAATAAATGCCATTCAGGGAAATACGGCCGTTACTTCAATAGATCCGGAAGTGTATTATAATGTAGTAGGAGATAGAAATGGGATTATGGAACCTTATGTGTTCTCCAGAACCAATGTTCGTTTAGCGCAGGTATCATTAGCTTACAATATACCAATTAAAGGTTCGGCCATTAAGTCAGCCTCTGTTTCCTTGATAGGTCGCAACTTGTTCTTCTTCTATAAAAAAGCGCCATTTGATCCAGAGCAAGCCATGAGTACAAGCAACAGCAACCAGGCAAATGATGTTTTCGCAGTTCCTGCTACCCGTTCTTACGGTTTTAATCTTAAGTTGAACTTTTAATATCTTAAAGTGATGAAAAAAATATGTTTAGTGGTGCTTGCCTTGATTTTATTCAATTCCTGCACCAAGAATTTCGAAGAGATAAATACCAATCCCAATCAAATAACAGATAAATTGTTAGAGCAGGATTTTAATTTAGTAGGTTCTTCTTTTTCAGTGATGTTATTTAACCTGATGGGACACCAAATTGAAGAAGATTTGTGTTATGATAACTGGATGGGCTACATGGGTACGCCAACACCTTATGTTGGGAATGTAAATAATACAACTTATTACCTCCGTTGGATTGATGCTTACTGGAACCGTATCTATGGTAGTGTAATGTCTCCATCTAAACAAGTAATCGAACTGGCTCAGGAAAAAAACTTACCCTTGTTTGGCGATTGGGCCAAGTTGGTTAGAATTTTAGCTATTTCTAAATTAACAGCTTTACATGGCCCCGTAATTTATGCCAACTATGGCACTGCGGGTTTGGGTTCAATTAAATACGATAAAGAATCTGATTTATATAATAACATGTTTGCACAGTTAGATCAGATCGAAACAAATTTTAAAGCGAACCCAACCTATACTGGGTTCACTAAATTTGACCCGAGTTATAAAGGTGATATAGCTGCCTGGTTAAAATTAATCAATTCCGTGCGTTTTCGTTTGGCCATGCGAATCGTTAAGGTTAGTCCAACTGTAGCTAAAACACAAGGCGAAAAAGCTTTAGCAGATGCAGCTGGCCTAATTAGTACCAATGCTGAAAATTTCCTGATCCCTTTAAATGGAAATGTGATGCCGGTTTCTATGATTAGTTTTGATTGGAACGATACCCGTATGGGCGCAACTATGGAATCTTTCCTGGTGGGTTTAAAAGATGGACGTATAGCTAAATATTTTAATGAAGTGAGTGATGCATCATTAGTAACTGACCATCCTACCTATAAATATAAGGGGATTCGCAGCGGAGCATTTTTAAATGCCAAAGATGACAGGGTTCCGTTTTCTACAGTGAATGCAGATTTTAAATCGGTACAAAGAAGAAGAGGCTTCACTGCATCAGAAATAGCTTTTCTGAAAGCTGAAGCTGCCTTAAGAGGATGGGCCAATGCAGGCGATGCTAAAACCAATTATGAAAATGGCGTACGGCTTTCGTTTGCAGACTGGGGTGCAGCAGGTGTTGATGCATACCTCGCAGATGCCACAAGCAAACCCATCAACTATATTGATCCAAAAGATAGCAGAAATAGTTTTACCGCGCTTTCTACCGTTACAGTTGCCTGGAATGCTGGTGATTCCAATGAACTGAAACTGGAAAAAATTATTACACAAAAATACATCGCTACTTTTACCAACACTTTAGAAGCATGGGTAGATTTCAGAAGAACAGGTTATCCTAAAATTCCGCATGTAGCTAAAAATGACAGTAGCCCGGATTGGGGAGTTGTTGCTGCTGATCAATGGATAAAACGACTGGTATTTGTACCTGCAGAACGAACCGGGAATACTGCAGCAGTTGCAGAAGCGGCTACTTTTTTAAACTCCGGGAAAGATGATATTGCTTCACGGTTATGGTGGGATACAACCACAACCAGTAATTTCTAAGAGGCTGTTTACTTACGAAATTTCAAAAGCCTGTGCGCTGAGGAATTTTGTAAGTTTTGGTGACAGTACATCAAACTTTCGAAGTATTATTTTAACAACAAAGTCCACCAAAACTTCGCAAGTTGATCTTTCATTGATCAAATAGTTTCTAAAACATGATCAATATTTTTAAAATGGCTGCCTATCTGGCGGCCATTTTTGTATCGTTAGCGCCAAACTGCAAGGGCGAGAGCAAAGGGGTAATTTTGATAGAATATTAATAATTGATTTACCCGATTTTTTATATCTTATCGCACAATCGTTCTACATACAACAATTGTAGTTTACAAAAACAAAATTCAAGCAACATCATGAAGTTCCTCAAAAGTTTATCATTGTTTATATTTGGTATCTGTTTTCTGGTCTTAACGGTTAATGCCCAGCAATCGGCAAAACCCTATAAGAATGCTAAACTGGCTATACCCATCAGGGTAAAAGACTTAATCTCCAGAATGACACTGGAAGAAAAAATCGGACAGCTTAACGTGTTGTTAGGGTGGGAGATGTACGATAAAAAGGAAACAATAAGTCCTTCTGATCAGTTCAAAAACGCCATCCAAAAGCAGCATATTGGCATGCTCTGGGCCACTTTACGGGCTGATCCCTGGACAAAAAAAACTTTGGAAAATGGACTTGATCCTTACTTCGCTTCGTTGGCAACCAATGCGCTCCAGAAATGGAATCTTGAAAACAGCCGGTTACAAATTCCTTTATTCTTCGCAGAAGAATGTCCGCATGGACATATGGCTATTGGAGCAACGGTTTTTCCTACCGCTATAGGGCAAGGTAGCACCTGGAATCCGGAGTTAATTCAACAAATGGGAAGTGTGATTGCAAAGGAAACCCGGTTACAGGGCGGCCACATTGGTTATGGGCCGGTGATAGATTTGGCTCGGGAATTAAGATGGTCCAGGGTAGAAGAAACCTATGGTGAAGATACCTACCTCACCAGCAAAATGGGGGTGGCAATGGTTCAGGGATTTCAAAATGCCAATCTTAAAAGCGGAGAAAACATCATCGCTACGCTTAAACATTTTATAGCCTATGGCGTACCGGAGGGTGGGCATAACGGAGGTTTCGTAAACTTAGGGAAAAGAGAATTGCTTCAAAGTTATCTCCCGCCTTTTAAAGCTACGGTGAAGGCTGGTGTCGGTTCTATCATGACGGCTTATAACTCCATTGATGGCGTGCCAAACAGCAGCAATTCGGCCTTGCTTAAAACCTTACTGCGGAACAATTGGGGATTTAAGGGGCTGGTTGTTTCAGATCTTTATAGCATTAACGGGCTTAGGGATATCGACCATCTGGCACCTACTTATACCGAAGCTGCGGCACTGGCAATGAATGCAGGCATAGATGTAGATTTAGGTGGAGTGGTTTTTTCTGAACCTTTAATTGCTGCAGTTAAGTCTGGTAAGGTAAAAATGGAACGAATAGATGAAGCTGTAACGCGTGTGCTTACTAAAAAGTTTGAAATGGGGCTGTTTGAAAATCCATATACAGACCCTGTACTGGCCCGTACCGTTGTGAATAATGAGGCGGCGGTTAAACTCGCAAAACAGGTGGCCTCAGAATCTATTATTTTACTCAAAAACCAAAATCAGACACTCCCTTTAAGTAAACAATTAAAAAGCATTGCAGTGATTGGGCCAAACGCAGATAATCTATACAATCAATTGGGCGATTATACTGCTACGCAGAAACGAGAAAACATTGTTACGGTTTTAGACGGGATTAAAAATAAATTTCCTAAAGATGTGATCATCAATTACGTTAAAGGTTGCGGCATTAGAGATACCAACAATACTAATATTAATGAGGCAGTTCTTGCCGCACAACAATCTGAAGTTACCGTGGTCGTGTTGGGTGGTTCTAGTGCAAGGGATTTTAAAACATCATACCTGGAAACCGGGGCAGCGGCTATAGACCAGAAAAACACAGGTGATATTGAAAGTGGCGAAGGTTTTGACCGCGAATCACTGGCACTTATGGGTAAACAGCTGGAATTGCTTAAAGCCATAGTTAAAACCGGTAAGCCAGTAGTATTGGTGTTAATTCAAGGCAGGCCGCTCCATCTCAACTGGCCGGCAGAAAATGTGCCTGCTATACTCAATGCATGGTATCCGGGGGAGCAAGGTGGCAATGCCATTGCGGATGTACTCTTTGGCGATTATAATCCGGCAGGCAGATTACCCGTTTCTGTGCCCAGATCTGTGGGGCAGTTGCCGGTTTATTACAGCTACCAGAATTCTTCGAGGCATGATTATGTAGAAGGAACAGCAAAATCTCTTTTTCCATTTGGATATGGCTTAAGCTACACTAATTTCAGTTATGCAGACCTAAGGGTTTCAAAAGCGGAAGATCAGGATCAACTTTCGGTAATGGTAACTTTAAAGGTAAAAAATACAGGCCAAAAAGATGGAGATGAAGTGGTTCAATTATATGTTAAGGATGAAATCAGTTCGGTGGTGGTGCCGAATAAATTGTTGAAACAGTTTAAACGGATTCATTTGAAAGCAGGAGCGGAAAGGTCTGTTCAGTTTAAGCTAACGGCTGAAGATTTTGCACTGTTCAATTCAGATAACCAACAAGTTGCAGAGAAGGGGCGCTTTCAGCTTTTGATTGGTGGAACTTCTGACCATTTTGAATTAAAAGGTACAGTAACGCTAACTGCTGATCACTTGATTAAATAAAATAGTTGGATGTTTTTATCGTTTATTATCCTCGGCGTTTCCTGGGTTTTGATCCCGAAAGGGAAGCATATTGAAAAATTCATTTGAAGCACTTTCAAATTGGTCAACTTACGAAGTTTAGGTGGGGGATGCGGTAGGAAAAATCGTTAGTCTCTTATAGTTTTGAATCATTAAAACTTTCGAAGTCTTTTAGTGTATTTATTTGTTACTATAGTGAAACCGACATTGAAAAATGTAACACTGGAACGTTGTTAACAGGCATTAAGGATGGCTTAAGCATATGAAAATCAGGATAACTATTGTTTAAATAAATTATAATTAATATTTGATTAATTATTGTTTTACGATAATTAATGGTATAATTGCAGTAATTAATACAAAATGCATGAATACTGTTCGATTTGTTGCCAGAATACTTTTAGCCCTGAGCAGGGTTTTAGCTTTAGGATATGCGCTGTCTTTTTTGCTCTCGCTAATTGCCTTGTCTACCGGATGGTCCCTGAATCTTATCGAGGGGGATCAGCGCTTTGAGATTTTTTATCCTTTCACCCGTGTTCCTTATCTGTTAGGTATGTATAATCGGGATTATATCTTGATGTTTTTGCTGTTGTTGGGGCTTTATACGCTCTTCTTTTTTCTGGTGGGGAATGTATTTAAAGTCTTCACGCTTCCTAAACTGTTCACGGCTTATGGTATCCGACAGCTGAAAAGGTTTTATCTCGGAAATCTGGTGCTGCCCATAAGTTCAGCCTTTGCAATTTCCCTGTTTTACGGCATCGAATCTCCCATGGTGGTTCTGGTGATTTTACACATGCTGCTGGGGGTGTTTACCTATTTTATGGCAGCTATTTTTAAGGAAGGTTTTGTATTGCAAAATGAAAATGATCTGATTCTTTAATTATGGCGATTGTTGTAAATGTAGATGTGATGCTGGCCAAAAGGAAGATGCAGAGCAAAGAACTGGCCGAGCTGCTGGGGATGACCCAGGCCAATATGTCCGTATTAAAAACTGGCAAGGCAAAGGGCATTCGCTTTGATACGCTCCAGGCAATCTGCAAGGCGTTGGATTGCCAGCCTGGCGATGTGTTGGAGTATGTAGCGGATTAGCATTTTTTAGCTGTTTATGATAAATTATTAAACCCTCGGCAAGATGGGAGGGCCACCCTTTTGCCCAAAAATTATAAAAATATGAATTCACTTATTATCAAAGATTTAACCAAGACCTATAAAAATGGTGTCAAGGCTTTGGATGGTTTGTCGCTGGAAATTGGTAATGGCATGTTTGGTCTGCTCGGTCCAAATGGGGCAGGAAAGTCATCGTTAATGAAAACTCTTGCCGGCTTGCAACAGGTAGACAGGGGCGAGGTCTATTTTAACGGCACCAGCACTTTGGATGACCCCGGATCAGTAAAAAAATACCTCGGTTTTTTGCCGCAGGACTTCGGGGTTTATCCAAAAGTTTCTGCTTACGATCTGTTGACCCATATTGCCACACTTAAAGGATTGGCGGATGGATCAGAGCGGAAAGAGCAGGTATTGGCCTTACTACAGCAAACTAATCTTTATGCACAGCGGAATAAGGAAGTGCACACTTTTTCCGGAGGAATGCGGCAACGTTTTGGGGTGGCCCAGGCATTGCTTGGAAATCCTCAACTTATTATTGTGGATGAGCCTACCGCTGGCCTTGATCCTGAGGAGCGCAACCGCTTTAATAATCTGCTCAGTGAAATAGGAGAGGAAAAGATCGTAATCCTGTCTACTCATTTAGTGGAAGATGTAAAGAACCTTTGTACCCAAATGGCCGTGATGAGAAATGGGAGAATCATCGCACAGGGAAAGCCAGTTGATTTTATCTCAGGTATGGCTGGTAAACTCTGGCAGAAAACTATTCCAAAGGTACAAAGAGCTATTTACGAGCAAGACTTTGATCTCATTTCTGCCCATTTAAGTATGGGGGAGCTTCTCATTCATACTTATGCAGATAAAGATCCCGGTCATGGATTTGAACCAGCCAAAGTAGATTTAGAGGATGTGTATTTTCATTTGCTTCACTCCACAAATTAGTCCATGATAGCTTTACTGAAATTTGAATTAGGCGCTTTTTTGAAGCGAACCGGCATTTATATTGTCTTTTTCTTATTATTTGCACTGGGATTTTTTATCGGTATTAAATTATCTTTAAGCCCAGGCGGCGAGATTTACCTCAATTCTCCCTATGCCATCGCCAATATGATTGGCTTGTTGAGTTTGTGCAACATCTTTATCACTACGCTGTTTGCTGCGCAGGTTCTTTTTAAAGAACACGATTCCGGATTCAGCCTAATCCTGTATGCCACATCCATAACCAGGCTGGAGTACCTGTTGAGCCGTTTCTTTACCGTGCTGCTATTGAGTCTGCTTTGTTTCAGCCTGCTCATATTCGGGTATTTGTCAGGGCATTTGGCTGATACGGATCGTGCATCTTACCAGGCATTTAATCTTTGGTATTACCTTCAGCCTGTTTTAATATTGGGTTTCCCGAATCTCTTACTCTGTGCCGCACTGGTTAGCTCAGTTGCCTGGAGCTTACACAGTAAGCTGATGGTATATTTAGCAGGTCTCTTTATCTACATCATTTATCTGGTGATGTTAACATATTCTGGTTCGCCCATGATGGCTTCCAGTCTACCGCAATCCGAAGAAGCCCTCAGGCTTTCCGCTCAACTAGATCCCTTTGGCCTCTCGGCATTTTATGAGCAGACTAACTTATGGACGGTGGCGAAGAAAAATAATGCGGTGTTTAGCTTAAGTGGAGATATGCTGTTGAATAGAATTGGCTATCTGTTTCTATCATTAATGATTTTATCATTAGTCTTCCTGCGCTTCCGGCTGAGGATTAAGCAAAATGGAGATCAGCGAAAGAAGGGAGTTGAGGATCAGGCAACAACTTTAAATTTTCCTTACCAACAGTTGATCGGCTACCCACACGGATGGAAATATGGTTATCAAAGCCTGAAAAGTCTGGTGAACATGGAATTCAATGTACTGGTGAAAAGTATTCCTTTTGTGCTGATTTCCCTTGGACTGGTATTTTATTTATCCATGGAATTTTATGGAAGCATAGATCAGGGTATTCGCTTGCCTCAGCAATATGCAACCAGCGCCTTAATGGTCAATCGCATTCTGTTTAATTTGCCGGGGATTTTGATATTGGTTATCTTATTTTATGCGCATGAACTTTACTGGAAGAGCAAGAATGCAAGGTTTGATCTGATAGAATGCAGTACACCTGCTCCACCAATCCTGCTGCTGATTTCCAAATGGATCTCGCTTTCCATCATGGTTATTTTGCTAACCACTATCATTATCATCACTGGCATCGCTTTTCAGGTACTGTTTAATTATGCCAGGATAGACTGGCAAATCTATTTTACCCTGTATTGGCTGATTGATGTTCCACTAGTGATTTGTATTGGAATAACCTTGCTCTTGCAAAAGATGATCAACTTAAGCTGGATCGGCTTACTCATCAGCAGTATTTTTATATTAGTCCTGGCTACTTCTTTTGGTAAAACCTTGGGAATAACCAATCCTTTATTGCGCTTTATAGCACCCTACACCGCCAGGTATAGTGAGATGAATGGATGGGATAACTATATGGTCAGTTTCTCTTGGAGAATACTTTTTGGAATTAGCCTGGTGAGTTTAATATGGATGGTTAAGGCTTTTAACTTAAACAGATTATCACCAAAAAAGCTGTTTAGTTTAAGTATCCCTTTACTAGTGATGTTGTTCAGCGGAATTTATTTCTACAGGAAAAGCCCAAAGATTAGTGTTGCTCAGGAAATGGAAAAGCTCGAAAATTACGAGCGAAGCTATCGTAAATTCAGAGATATTGCTCAGCCGGTGATCACCAGTGTAAAGACCAGAATCGACCTTTATCCAGTTGAAAATACTTATCAGGTTTCCGGAATTTATGTTTTAAAGAATAAGGACAAGCTGCCCATCACTCGTTTACTGCTAAATTTTCATGAGGCGATCCAGGTAGAGAATATTGTCTGCCAGACTGGTGTCAGAAGCGAAGTTTTAAGTAAAAAAAATGGATTGGTTCAACTTCAGCAACCGATGATGCCTGGTGATAGTGCCATTTTTTCCTTTTCTTTTAGATCTGGATGGAATGGTTTCATGGGGCATGAGTCTTTTAACGCAATTGTTAGAAACGGGACATTCTTACGCATTAGTAATTATTTTCCGAGATTTGGTTATCAACCGGATAAAGAAATTAGTAATGCTGCTGAGCGGAGAAAAAGGAATTTGCCAAAGCCTACACCACTAATAAAACTCGAGGCACAGAGGAGACAGAATGAATTTATTGATCTGGATATGACAGTTTCTGTACCCACAGGTCAAACGGTGATAGGTGTAGGTGACCTGGCCAGGCAATGGAAATCGAAGGATCGTAATTATTTTAATTACCAATCATCAGAACCAATCCCTTTTAGATTTGGCCTTTCTGCTGCGGCTTATAAGTTAACGCAGATGCGCTTTAAGGGAATAAATATAGAGGTTTATTATGACGAGCATCATTTTGAGAATGTGCAACACCTGATCAGAAATGCCGCCAGGGCACTAGACTATTGCGAGGATAATTTTGGGCCATATCCATATAAGACCATTCGCTTTGCAGAAGTATCTTCTTTCACAGATGGCTTCGCCGGAACTGCCTATCCGGCTACTGTATTTATGACGGAGCACCTGATTTTTCATAATAATCTACAGACTGATCGTGGCCAGGATGTGATTAATGAACTTGCCGCACATGAACTATCCCATCAATGGTGGGGAAATGCACAGCTGGCGCCAGCTGAGCGGGAGGGTTCGAAGCTATTAACCGAAACGCTTGCCATGTACACGGAGTTGGTTCTGGCTAATCGGTATCTCGGCATTGATGCCATGAGGGCTAAAGTTAAAATCCACGAGCAGATTTATCTGAGTGAACGTGGTTTCGGGAAAGAGGTGCCGCTATTTAGGGCAAGGCCAGAAGATACCCATCTGTATTATTCAAAGGGATTGGTGGTAATGGCTAAATTAAGGGAATTAATAGGTGAAACAAGGATCAATTTAGCATTAAGAAACCTTTTAAAGGAACATGCTTATCCAAATCTGCCACCAATTTCTACTGATTTGTTGACGGAGTTGCATCGGGTAAGTGATGTTTCGCTTCATCGTAAAATTGATAAGTTGTTTGGTCGCTGATGTGTTAGTAACATTATAGTTAAGTTTCCTGCTATAACCTTAATGCTTCTAAATGAAGCGAATGTTAGGGGGCATTTTGAATTTAGAAAAATTTAATGAAATGTGATTTCAATGATTTATTTGTTTAAATTGCATTAAATAATCTATTATAAACATTAAACATCAGTAATGGCAACAGGTACAGTAAAATTCTTCAATGAATCAAAAGGTTTTGGTTTTATCGTTGAAGATGGTAGTAAAAAAGAAATTTTCGTTCACGTTTCAGGTTTGAAGAATGATATCAGAGAAGGTGACGTAGTAAACTTCGAAGTACAACAAGGAAAAAAAGGTGAAAATGCAGTGAATGTTACGATAGCGTAAGCATTTCATTAATCTTTAAAATGCAGGTAATTACATTTTGCCTGCATTTTTTGTTTCTGGCTTGATGTTAATTCATCTTGAAATAAATGGCATAGTTCATACTATTCAAACCACTGCTAACCAGCCTCGGACTTACGATAGAAATGTTGAAGCAGTTAACAGAGAAGGGAATGAAGCGTTTTTCGATACTTTTAGAAAAAGTAGAAAACAGCCTGATCAAAATGCAGCAAATTATGCATGACCTCACTGATATCCCGCCAGGAGGAGCCTCGCTGTAAGGCCAAAGAAGAACTGCTTAGTTTCGAGCATATTTTCGAAGATGTGAGGCTAACGTTTGCACCTCAAATCAAAGAATCTAATGCAAAGATTAACTTGATATCAGTTTACCTTACTGAATCTATGGTGTTAAAAATGAAGTGTTAACGGGTAGGTGTAATACAAAGGTTGAGCCCTTACCCAACTCGCTCTCCAGCGAAATGATACCACCATGCCGGGTAACAATCTCGTGCGCTAAAAATAATCCAATTCCGAAACCACTAAAGAATTTTTCATTCCGCCCATCAACTCTGTAGAAGCGTTCAAAGATCTTATTCTGGTCACTTTTATTTATCCCTATTCCATAATCCCGTATGGCAATTTGAGCCTGATTACTAACCAGTGAAACATCAATATCAACCATCTTATTTTCAGGCGAATACTTTATGGCATTGGAGATTAGATTAATCAGCACCTGACTAATTCTATCTCTATCCGCATTGATCATGATTTGATCACCTGTGGTTAAATTAATCACATATTGCTGATGGCTTAACCGGAAATCCTCAACCACCTCGTTAACAAGTTTATCAATAGCAAAACGCTCTAACCTTAAGTCCATTCTTCCTGCATCAAGCCTGCTCAAATCAAGCATGTCTCCGATTAATGATGTCAATTGTACGATTAGATTATCTATCCTTAAAAAGGAGGAGTTAAGCTTTTGTATGGAAGGTGTTGAAGCTTCTTTATTCAGTAACCGTAAAGCCAATTGTACATGGCCCTTAATAGAGGTAACGGGCGTTTTGAGTTCATGACTCAGCATACTCACGAAATCAGTTTTACGCTGTTCTTCTTCTTTTATCTCCTGAATATTTGTTGTAGATCCTACCCACATTTTCAAATCACCCTGTTCATTATAGGTTGGAGAAGCAACATGTAAATGCCAGATGTATTCTCCGTCTCTGTTTTTAAAACGCATTTCTGAAACATGGGCTACATGGTTAATTGCTGCATGTTCAAGCCCTTTTTGCAGGCCGGCAATGTCATCGGGATGCATCATGTGGTAAAAACCAAAATCTCGAAGATCTTCAAAACTCATTCCTGCAAAATCCAGCCAGTGTTGATTAAAGAAAGTAACTTTTCCATTTGGCAGGGCATTAGAAATCTTTGCCGGTACAAGATCTGCAAGGTTCCGGAAATGTTGCTCACTTTCTTCAATTGATTTTCTGGCTTTTACCTGCTCAGTAATATCTGCTGCTACAATCAGGATGTCAGAGACTACACCATCTAGTCCTGTAACCGGCTGATAAACCACATTGAAGAAAATCTCTTTCATTTCTCCATCATGCTCCAGAATTGCACTGATCTCATTTGCATAAAATGGGGTATTCGTGGTAAACACATTATCCAGAATATCCTGAAATGGTTGTCCATCCAGTTCAGGAATTGCCACAGATAGTGGGAGGCCAATTATGTCCGCAGTTTTGCCCCATACCTCTAATATCTTATGGTTCGCCGTTTCTACTATTAATCCTCTTCCATGTAAAACGCCAATCGCCACTGGTGCTTCTTCAATAAAATATTTAAAACGCGCCTCACTTTTTGCCAGTTTATTATTAGCAATAGATAGGGAATCGTTCAAAATACCTAACTCTTTTGTATATTTTTCTAAAAGCTTCCTGGATTTAACCTTGTCTGTGACTTCAAATGACATCACCAATACCCCGTTCCAATTTCCAAAAGCATCTTGTAATGGTTGGTAAGTATAGTCTACAAATGTTTCCCGTATGGAGCCATCAGGCATTGTGAAAAGCACCGGACTTTCTTTAATATCAATAATTTCGCCCGTTTCCATTACTCTTCGCAATTGGCCGGCAAATGGTTGATTAGCCAGATCTGGTAAAATATCGAGGAATTTTTTACCTATTACTTCATCCCTGGTTCTGTTCCAGTAATTTAAATTACTATCATTGATCATCTCCACAATGAGATCATAGCCACGGATTACCACTACCGATGCGGGTAGCATATTTAAGATCTGTTTCAGGTTCCCATTTGCTTCACTCAACAGATTTCTTGAAATCTGTAATTTTTCATTGGTTGCATTAAGTTGTTCATTTATGTTTTCTGCAGAATTGTTTAAGGATTTTAGTTCTTCCGATAACCTGAGCTTTTCCAATTGAGATTCCCTATGCGCTGTCACATCACGGGTGGTGCCTGAAATGGCGGTCACTTTTCCTTCAGCATCAAATACTGGTGTGAGAATGTAATCGTATGTCCGGTTTCCAAGGGTTGAATGTGGGAAATCTACTTCTCCACGAATGGATTGACCATTAGCTATAATCTGATCTAATTCCTTTTCATGCATCTGGGCATGCCAGGGTTCATATCCATTTTCAAGTAGTGTTTTACCAATAGATTCATCCCAGCTTTTTCCCCACATCTCCAGTAGGGCTCTATTTGCATAAGTGAAACGATAATTAAGGTCGAATACATAAATTAAATCAGGGGTATTCGAGGTAACCGTTTCATAAAGTCGCTGATGCTTTTCTGCAGATTCTTTTGCTGCCTGAAGTGCCAGTTCTGTATTTTTGCGATCTGTAATGTCTGCAGCCGCACCAAACCATTCCATAATTTCACCCGAATCTCCGAATATAGGTACAGCTCTGGAAAGTGTCCAGCCAGTACTGCCATCTACCCGTAAAACCCGATGTTCAAGCTCAAATTTCTTTTTCTCCTCAATGGATTTTGCAATAGCTGAATTCACGATCTCCATATCTTCGGGATGAATATTTTTTTCTTTCCACCCGGTGATAGGGGATGAGGTACTTTTCAAAAATCCTCGCCCATCTATTTCATACATTAACTCCCAATCTGGGCTCAAACGGTAAACAACATCAGAAATCGCAGATACAAGTGCATGAAAGCGCTTATGGTTGGTATCTATTTCGCTCATATATTGGGAAAGTGATGATTTTGCAAAAAAAAAACTCTGCAAAATTAATAAAAATAATATTTTATGATGTGGGATTTATACTGAAGCCTATAGCGTATTTGTTACTTTTAATACTTGGACCTGATGTTGGATTAGCGCGTCGAAATTTAAATAGCGGTAGCGCAAGGGCTCAATTTGCTTTTACATAAAGATTTATTTTAGGAGCCGTTCGCGCTACCTTGGGTTGTGGGAAAATTTGAACGTTCGTGCAAAAATTTCAACGGCTTCTCCTTCCATCATCTCCTAGGCCGGAGAGCAGAGTGGCAATAGCAGGATGAGAATTAGGATGCAGACTTAGATTTAGAACAAGAAAGGCGATCGCTATCACTACCCAGCAAGGCCAAACCACCGTTTCTTCGTTCTGCTCTTAGACCGGCATGGTCAATTTTTTGGGATGGCACTGACCCAGCCCAGCTACTGACTTGGATAAAAAAATTGCGAGTCGGCAGTTTTGTTTCTTTTGCTGTCAAAAGAAAAAAGGCCCGTCCGGTCAGGACACGATAAGATGCTTTAAACCCGAAGCGTAAAAGACATTTTTTTACAGCATTCATCTATCGGCTGGTGTCATCACTTGCAGTAAACTTTTTCCGCTGCGCTGCCTTGCCTCGGCTAGCCGCCGAAGGGCTCTCTTCTTTTTCTTGACAAAAAGAAGCAAAACTCAAGGCTTGGATCTGATGTCGGATTAGCGCGTCGAAATTTAAATGGCGGTAGCGCAAGGGCTCGATTTTCTTTAAATAAAGATTTTTTTGAGGAGCCGTTCGAGCTACCTTGGGTTGTGGGAAGATTTGAAAGGAGGTGTAAAAATTTCAACCGCTTCTCCTTCCATCATCTCCTAGGCCGGATAGCAGGGTGGCAATAGCATGATGAGAATTAGGATGCGTACACTTAGATTTATAAGTGGTAGAAGCTTTAACGTTTTCTCCTTCCATCATTTCCTCGGTCGGATAGCAGGGTGGCCATAGCAAGATGAGAATTAGGATGCAGACTTAGATTAATAACAAGAATGGCGATCGCTATCACTACCCAACAAGGCCAAACCACTGTTTCTTCGTTCTGCTCTTAGACCGGCATGGTCAATTTTTTGGGATGGCACTGACCTAGCCTATCTACTGACTTGGATAAAAAAATTGCGAGCCGGCAGTTTTGTTTCTCTTGCTGTCAAAAGAAAAAAGGCCCGTCCGGCCAGGACACAATAAAATCCTTTTTAACCCGAAGAGTAAAAGACATTTTTTTGCAGCATTATATATAAGTTGGTGTCATCACCTGCCGTAAAGTTTCCCGCTGCGCTGCCTTACCTCGGCTGGCCGCCGAAGGGCTATTTTCTTTTCCTTGATGAAAAGAAACAAAAATCAAGGCTTGGATCTGATGTCGGATTAGCGCGTTGAAATTTAAATGGCGGTAGCGCAAGGGCTCAATTTGCTTTGTAATAAAGATTTATTATAGGAGCCGTTCGCGCTACCTTGGGTTGTGGGGAGATTTGAATGGAGGTGTAAAAATTTCAACGGCTTCTCCTTCCAACATCTCCTATGCCGGATAGCAGGACGGCAATAGCATGATGAGAAAGCAGGATGCAGACTTAGATTTAGAACAAGAATGGCGATCGCTATCACTACCCAGCAAGGCCAAACCACCGCTTCTTCGTTCTGCTCTTAGACCGGCATGGTCAATTTTTTGGGATGGCACTGACCTAGCCTATCTACTGACTTAGATAAAAAAATTGCGAGCCGGCAGTTTTGTTTCTCTTGCTGTCAAAAGAAAAAAGGCCCGTCCGGCTAGGACACGATAGATCCTTTTAAACTCAAAGCATAAAAGACACTTTTTTGTACCATTCATCTATCGGCTGGTGTCAACACCTGCCGAAAACTTTTCCCACTACGCAGCCTTGCCTCGGCTAGCCGCCGAAGGGCTATTTTCTTTTCCTTGATGAAAAGAAACAAAAATCAAGGCTTGGATCTGATGTCGGATTAGCGCGTTGAAATTTAAATGGCGGTAGCGCAAGGGCTCGATTTGCTTTGTAATAAAGATTTATTATAGGAGCCGTTCGCGCTACCTTGGGTTGTGGGGAGATTTGAACGGAGGTGTAAAAATTTCAACGGCTTCTCCTTCCATCATTTCCTAGGCCGGATAGCAGGGGGGCCATAGCACGATGAGAATTAGGATGTGTACTTAGATTTATAATAATAATGGCCATCGCTATCACTACCCAATAAGGCCAAACCACCGTTTCTTCGTTCTGCTCTTAGACCGGCATGGTCAATTTTTTGGGATGGCACTGACCAAGCCTACTCACTAACTTTAACAGAAAAATTGCGAGCCGGCAGTTTTGTTTCTTTTGCTGTCAAAAGAAAAAAGGCCCGTCCGGTCAGGAAAAAACAGAATCCTTTTAAACCCGAAGCGTAAAAGAAATTTTTTTGTAGCATTCATCTATCGGCTGATGCCAGCATCTACCGAAACTTTTCCCGCTACGCAGTCTTGCCACGGCTAGCCGCCGAAGGCTTCTTTCTACCTTTTTCTTGATAAAACAAGTCCCTTCTTCCTCTGGACAACGTTCATAATAATGCCTTTAATAATGTTTGCCAATGTACAAAGTGACAAATCTTATTACTATAATGCTTACATTTTACTATTTCGGATTGCAAACGGTGACTAATTTCACCGAGTAATTAGGATTTAATGGTTCATTAGTTTGTGCCAACCTTTGTGAACCCGTATTAGCGGGACAAGCAATATCTCCTGCGGCATCATAAACTAATTTCGTTCCTGAAACGACTAATTCTTTCGGCACATATACCTGTACCTTAGTAACAGAGTAACCTGAAGGAAAATAGCGTAAATAATATCCATCAGGGTGTTTCGTCCAGATACCGCTTGGCACATCTGCTCTTGGCGGTGCCATCCCAGCAACTATAGCATACTTTTCCATATCTGCGTATGTGTAATTACCCGAGGAAACCAATTGTCTGATATTATTTTCAGCTTCAAAAACTGCCCTTATGCCAGAAGGTAACTGATCTTTAGCTTTTTGCATCACATCAAATGGAAGCACCCCTAGAGCACCGCCTTCCAGCATGGTTATCTGTTGTGGACTTAGTAATTTCATGGCAGTAACTTTCACCTGTCCGTTATAATTAGCAAACCTGGTACGCGCAATAATGGTCCATAGCAATGCCTGGATATCATGCTGTTCTACCTCCGAATGTTTTTCTGCACTTTTGATTATGGCAATCACAACTTCTTCTTTTGAACCTAATACTGGCGCAAACATGTAGCCATCACCTTTAGCAGGTGCAAAAGTTCCCGCCATCAGGCAATAACTTTTATTGGTCATTTCGTAAAGTCCTTCACAAAGTAAATAGCCACCCTCCGGATTTTTCGGTAATAAATATAATGGTTGTGCTTTTAAGGTAGCTTTAAAATCAGGCATCATTTCCCCCTCACGATTCACATCTTCAAAGCTTGTGGTAATTGCACCAGGCTGTTTTAAAAATTTATCGACGCCAAGTGCCTTTGCACCCTGAGCTGTACCAACTTTTAAAAGTTTGTCTTTAAGTCCACCAAACTGCGCATGGGTATTATTGATGCTGGCAAAAAATATAGACAGTGCAAAACAGATGATTTTAGCGTTTTTCATTAATAATCAAAATTTAAATAGGTTGTACAAACTTAAAATATTAACTGTTAATTTCTTATTAATTATTTCAAGGACTATTTAATCATGAATTTTCAGCTTCAAAAACATTAATTTATCAATATTTCGAAATTTTATTTTGTGAATTGAAAATAAATTCTCACATTTGAAATATTATTTGGCGACAAGCTTAATAAAAGTCAATCTAATCGGATTGATTTATAAAGAAGTGGCGAGAGACTGGCTCTATGACCCACTGGCAACCCTCAGAAAGAGAAGGTGCCAAATCCTGACCAACTAACATGGTGTTGTTTGGTGATATAAATTAAAAAGATGAATACAATAAATCTTCAATCGCAGGGCGAAACGAGTCTTCAACTCAAGCAAATAGATATCTCTTCTATTCCGTTTATTTGTTGCGATATGCAGGTAATTACTTGTATGTGCTGTTGCATATAGTAATTTAAAAAACTTCCTCATTTGTTTATTTTCAAACTGGAAGGTCCTGGTTATTCAGGATACGCCCCTAGCCTGGAATTTCTTCTTTCTAAAGCTTGAAAATCTAAGTTCAATTTATTCATTAACAGTTAACTACTCATTCAATTTTAAATTATGTCAGCTTCCTATAAATTTGAAACCCTTCAGTTGCATGCCGGTCAGGAAATAGACCCTACAACTGGTTCACGTGCAGTTCCAATCTATCAAACCACTTCTTATGGTTTTAAAAATGCAGAACATGGTGCGAACCTTTTTGCATTGAAAGAATTCGGCAACATCTACACCCGCCTGATGAACCCGACCACAGATGTATTTGAAAAAAGGATTGCAGCGTTAGAAGGCGGTGTTGCTGCATTGGCAGTTGCGTCCGGGCAGGCGGCGCAATTTATAGCGCTTCATAATATTTTGGAAGCAGGTGATCACATTGTTTCATCCTCGCATGTTTATGGCGGAACCTACAACCAGTTTAAGGTTGCTTTTAAACGCCTAGGCATTCAGGTTGATTTTGTTAATCCGGATGTTCCTGAAGAATTTGAACAAAGCATTAAAGAAAATACCAAAGCAATCTATTTAGAAACTATAGGAAACCCTTCTTTTAGCGTTCCTGATTTCGAAAAGATTGCTGCTATTGCGAAGAAATATGATATCCCCTTTATTGTTGATAATACCTTTGGTGCTGGTGGGTATTTATTTAAACCACTAGAGCATGGTGCGAACATCGTAGTAGAATCTGCAACTAAATGGATTGGAGGCCATGGTACCAGTATCGGTGGCGTTATCGTAGATGGTGGAAGTTACAACTGGGGAAATGGCAAATTCACGCAATTTACAGAACCCTCTGAAGGCTATCACGGATTGGTTTTTAATGATGTATTCGGTATTGGCGGGCCTTTCGGAAATATTCAATTCATCATCCGTGCCCGTGTAGAAGGCTTGAGAGATTTAGGGCCGGCACTTTCCCCTTTCAATTCATTTCTTCTATTGCAAGGATTAGAAACCTTATCGCTTCGCGTGCAACGCCATGTAGATAATGCTTTGGAGCTGGCCACGTGGCTGGAAAATCATTCATTGGTAAAGGAAGTTCATTATCCTGGTTTAGCCAGCAGCCCTTATCACAATCTGGCAAAAAAGTACTTAAGTAATGGTTTTGGTGGTGTATTGTCTTTTGAACTAAACGGAACTAAAGAAAATGCAAGTCAGCTCATTGATAGCTTAAAATTGGTTTCTCACCTGGCTAATGTTGGTGATGCGAAGACGCTGATTATTCAGCCTTCAGCCACTACGCATCAGCAGTTAAGTGGTGAGGCGCAATTAGCTGCAGGAGTAAAACCAAATGCCGTAAGAGTTTCAGTTGGCATTGAACATATTGATGATATTAAAGCTGATTTTGAGCAAGCTTTCGCTGCCATAAACGCAGAGAATATCCATGCATAAGTGGCAAAGAATTTAAGCTTTTTTTAACGACAGTACATTACAACATGCAAAACAGTATAGACAATAGCAATTCAGCGCATTTCGCGGCAACCTATCATCATCATAAATCATTCAAATTAGAAAGCGGAAAAAAGATTCAAAATCTTCAGGTTGCTTATCAAACCTATGGAAAGCTTAATGCCAGCAAAAGTAATGTGATTTGGGTATGCCATGCCCTAACCGCTAATGCAGATGTTTTTGAATGGTGGGAAGGTTTATTTGGGCCGAATGCCTTGTTTAATCCGGAAGATCATTATATCGTATGTGCAAATGTTTTAGGTTCTAATTATGGCACCACAAATCCGTTAAGTACAAACCCGACGACTGGTTTATCGTATTACCTGTCTTTTCCCCAGTTTACCATTCGCGATTTTGTATCTGCACACCAGTTGCTGGCCAATCACTTAGGAATTGAATCTATTAAATTGCTAATTGGCGGTTCTTTAGGCGGTCAGCAAGCAGTAGAATGGGGAATTATTGAACCATCACGTATTGAGAATTTAATTCTCGTAGCTACAAATGCGGTACATTCTCCCTGGGGAATAGCCTTTAACGAAAGTCAACGTTTGGCAATTGCTACAGATAGAACTTTTTTTGCCAATCAGCCTAACGGCGGAAGTAAAGGTTTAAAAACTGCAAGAAGCATTGCACTTTTGAGTTATAGAACCTACAATGCTTATGGCAATACACAGGTGGAAAGTGTAAATGATAAGACAGATCATTTTAGGGCCTCATCCTATCAGAATTACCAGGGTGAAAAGTTGATCAATCGTTTCAACGCTTATAGTTATTATTATCTAACTAAAGCGATGGATAGCCATAATGTTGGTCGCAATAGAAATAGTATTGCAGAAGCATTACAGCTAATCACTGCAAATACATTGGTAATCGGAATTGAAAACGATTTTCTGTTTCCATTATCGGAACAAAAATTCCTGGCAGACCAAATTAACAATGCAAAATTTGCTGCTATTCACTCCGAATATGGTCATGATGGTTTTTTAATTGAAACGAATGCTTTAACAAATATTATCGGAACATTTATCAAAGAAAGCAGAGATAAAAAGATCATCAAGTTGCAGCATACTGCTTAAAGGGAAAGCTGAAAGGCAAAAGCTAAAAGTGTAAAAGCTTAAAGACCAATGATGAAAACTTAAGCAAACAGAAAATAATGTAAAAACAAATTTAGTAGTGGACAGCTTTTGACTGCTTGGTTTAGATACCGAATACTCGATACTAGCTACTTGATACCAGCTACTCGATACTCGATACTCGATACTTGATACTCGATACTTAATACTTAATACTTAATACCAGCCACCCAATATCACTACCTAACACCGCTACTTGATACTATAAAAATATGAGTAAGAATTTAAAAATTGGATTATTTGGTTTCGGCGTTGTCGGACAAGGATTATTGGATATCATTCAAAGTCAGAATCTGAATCTGGAAATTATAAAAATCGCTATAAAAGACCCGAAGAAAAAACGTACGCTTAACAAAGATTTATTTACTACAGATCGGAATGAAATCCTCAATAATTCGGAAATAAATACCATTGTCGAGTTGATTAATGATGCGGATGCGGCTTACGAAATTGTAACTACCGCATTGAAAAATGGCAAGAATGTCGTTTCTGCGAACAAAAAAATGATCGCCACACACTTAAAGGAGTTAGTAGATCTTCAACAAGAGCATGGCACTTCTTTGCTTTATGAAGGTGCGGTTTGTGGAAGTATTCCAATCATCAGAAATTTGGAAGAATACTATGATAACGAACTTTTCCATGCTTTAAGCGGAATCTTTAATGGCTCATCGAATTACATATTATCAAAAATATTTAATGAGAACCAAAGCTATCATGCCGCGTTAAAAGAAGCACAAGACTTGGGTTTTGCAGAAACAGACCCTATTCTTGACGTTGGAGGTTATGATCCAAAATATAAACTTTCTATCGCTACAGCTCATGCCTATGGGTTATTCGTTAACCCTGATGCCATTTTAAACATTGGAATTCAGAATCTTTCTGCAAACGACATCAAATATGCCCGTGAGAAGAATTTCAAAATCAAATTGGTACCTACTGCGAGAAAGGTAAACAAAACTGACATTGTTACCTATGTACTGCCCAAGCTCGTGGCGAAAGATGATTTCCTGTATAATGTAGAAAATGAGTACAATGCCGTTACTGTTCAGGCCGCTTTCGCCGATAAGCAATTCTTTTTTGGCAAAGGTGCAGGCGGGCATCCAACAGGCGCAGCAGTATTATCAGATATTGCAGCATTACGTTATGATTATCGTTATGAATACAAAAAATATCATTCAGAGAATGGCGTAAAACATACCGAAGATATTTTACTTGAAGTTTACCTACGCTATGCAGATGAAGATTTGATTACACTATTAGCATTTGATGGGATTAGTGAACGTTATTCTGCAAGTAATTTTAAGTATGTTATTGGTACCGTTAAATTACAAAACCTCATTAAAAACCGTGATCTACTGTTAGATGCTGATGTGTTTATTGCTTACACCGGGAGACAGATTTATAAACAAGAACAGGTTGCAGAAAATGTTTTTGCTGAAGAACTGGCTTCCCTATAAGATTTTTTTAAAGTTAATTTTTTTTATTTGTTTTGTTGTTAAGCAAAAGGTCGGAGCGATTCCGACCTTTTTGTGCTTTAGCTCATGGCTTTATTTTTAAGTATTTCTCTATAATGACGCGATCAATATTGGCTTCTACTACCTTCTCTACTCCTTTTTGAATCAAAGTATCTTTGTCAAGAGCTATTTTAAAGTTGAAAGTTTTACCCTCCCATTTTTTGTCTTTATAAAAATCAAGATGTTCGGTATAGTCGTCATCACTTAAAGTATAACTTCCTCCACCTGCATCAAAGTTAGTGGTATCTTTAGGATTGCTGCTATGCCTTAAAAAGGCAAAATGCGATCCGTTGATTATCTTGATCATTTTAACATCACCATCATAATTGGTAACCTGCGTTTTACCTTTTTCTATTGTGGTGGCGGAAATCAGCTGCCAACTCCCCTCCAGGTTAAGGCTAGCATTCTTTTGCTTTTCATTTGAGCAGGACAATACCGAAAGCGTTACAAATGCCAGTAAATAATTTATTCTCATACTTTAGAAATTTGGTTTAACATTCAGTCGTTATCCTCTGCCTGCCATCTGCATCAATTTATGCGCGAGTTCTTTCCCTAAATAACCATCAATAATGGCATGTACAACATACAAAATTGGTGTCATTAAAATAGCCACAAGGAATTTGTAAGTGTAGTTTACCAATCCAATAGCGGCCACCATTTGCCAACTATAATGATATTGTGGATTGAGGTAAAAGGCAATAAAGATTACCACAAAACTATCAATTAACTGCGATACCAAAGTGGAGCCTGTGGCACGTAACCACAGGGCTTTTTCTCCCGTTACCCGTTTAATGCGGTGAAAAATTACTACATCTGCCAATTGCCCCACAATGAAAGCGACAATGGAGCCTACAATAATCCACATGCCCTGACCGAATATACCGGCAAACGCATTGTTCATATTTAGGTCTTCACCGTTGATATTTTGGTGTACCCAAAAATCGGCAGCACTCAAATGCATGGAACCCCAAACCACCAAGAATGCAAACGCGATTAGAATAGACGTTAAAATGGAAAGGAAGCGAACCTGCTTTACACCGAAGTACTCGTTAATGATATCAGTCATGATGAAAATAATCGGCCAGGTCAACACACCTGCAGACATCACAAATGAGAGATTCTTTACGCCTAATAAATTGATATCGAACTTTTTTATCCCCAACGTTTCCTCGACACTGAATAGTTTAACGCCAATAAATTCAGATAGTATCGCATTTGCCACGAAAAAACATCCTAAGACAAGGAGTAATCGGCTTTCTTTGGTTTTAAAAGTCATAGTTTATAAATCTAGAGATAATTCAAATCAGAATGATAATTTCTGCTATTAATTTTTAAAGGATTTATCTTTTTACAAAAATTGGTTTAAAAAAGTAGGTTAAGAAAATAAATCTGCCAATCTTTGCGCCTCGGAAACTAATCATTATGGCTAAGCAAAACAAATTCTCTCTCATCCTTATTTTAGGTTCCTTAGCAGCGCTTGGACCATTCTCTATTGACATGTATTTGCCAGGCTTTGTGGATATTGCAAAAGACTTAAAAACAAACGAATCATCAGTAGCACTTTCGCTATCTGCATTTTTCATTGGAATCTCAGCTGGTCAATTACTATATGGCCCGCTTTTAGATAAATTTGGCCGGAAAAAACCATTATACTTTGGCTTGGCACTTTATATTTTTTCCTCCTTCCTATGTCTGTTAGTTACAGATGTAAATCAACTCATCGTTTTGCGTTTCGTTCAGGCAATTGGAAGTTGCGCCACTGCGGTAGCTTCTATCGCGATGGTCCGAGATTTGTTTACGGTAGAAGAAAGTCCTAAAGTTTTTGCCTCGCTAATGTTAGTCATTGCTGTTTCGCCAATGCTTGCACCTACAGCAGGTGGCTATCTTATCTCTGCACTTGGATGGCAATATGTATTTGTCTTTCTGGGGCTTATGGCCATATTAATCTTTCTTGCATCTATATTTAAGTTACCGGAAAGCTATAAGCCAGATCCAAATTATTCTCTTAAACCCAAACCAATTTTAAATAGCTTTTTTACGGTTTTAAAAGCGCCTCAATTTTCTACCTATGCCTTAATCAGTTCCATTACTTTTTCTGGATTATTCGCTTATGTTTCTTCATCCCCTACGGTTTTTATGAAAATTTATGAAGTAAGTAAAACTGGCTATGGATGGATTTTTGCATTGTTATCGGTTGCTTTTATTGGATCAAGCCAATTAAACAGTCTAATATTGAGATGGTTTAGTAGTAAAAAAATTGTAACATGGGCATTAGTGGCGCAATGCATATTCAGCATTATTTTCTTAATTTTTGCCTTAAATGATTGGCTTAATCTTTATTTAACATTGGGCTTTATTGCCTTGTTTTTATCCTGTTTAGGGTTCATTAATCCAAATGCGGCGGCACTGGCACTGGCTCCGTTTAGTAAAAATGCAGGAAGTGCCTCTGCACTAATGGGTGCACTCCAAATGGGATTGGGTGCCTTGGCATCGGTGATGGTGAGTTTATTTAGCGAACATTCCGTAATCCCTATGCCACTTGTAATGACCGTAGCTGCATTAATTGCCATGGCTTGCCTGTTAGTTGGCCAGAAGCTGATTAAAACAGAAGTTGAAGCATCGGCTGATACTGCAATAGTAGCACATTAACCCTAACTTCAGGATTGCAAAGCTGGATTTTTTCTATGTCATATTCGTTTCTAACGAATGATAAGGTCAATAAATACTTGATTTGAAAACATTGATAATAAGGTGTTTAATCGCATGATGTAAAGCGACTAGCTAAAAAGTAACTAATCTTCTAAGCTTTTTTTGCTATTTTCGCTTATAACATGTTAAATATACAATCAAAACTTCCTGGCATAAGTACCACTATTTTTTCAGTGATGTCTAAGCTTGCCGCGGAATACAATGCCATTAATTTATCGCAGGGTTTCCCTGATTATTCTGCTGACCCAAAATTGGTTGAATTGGTTAATAAAGCCATGAAAGATGGTTTTAATCAATATGCACCAATGCCTGGCAATCAACTTCTAAAGGAAACCATTGCCCAAAAAGTAAAAAATCTTTACAACGTAAAATACGATCCTGATACTGAAATTACGGTTACTGCTGGTGGAACTCAAGCTATTTTTACCGCGTTGGCAGCCATAATTAATTCAGGAGATGAAGTGATCATTTTTGAACCTGCTTACGATTGTTATGCGCCAACCATCAGATTATTTGGTGGAATAGTTAAAACATACGAACTCGCACCACCAGAATACGAAATTGATTGGGATATGGTAAAAAAACTTTTTACCTCCAGTACACGGATGATTATTTTGAACTCTCCGCAAAACCCAACTGGCAGTATTTTATCAAAAGAGGACATGAAATCGCTGATCAAATTGATTAGCGGTACCGATATTTTGATTTTGAGCGATGAAGTTTATGAACACCTGATCTATGATGATCAAAAGCACAACAGTGTGATGCTTTTCCCTGATTTAAGAGAGAGAAGTTTTATTATCGCATCTTTCGGGAAGCTTTTGCATGCTACCGGATGGAAGCTGGGGTATTGCCTGGCACCAGAACTATTGACCAAGGAATTTAGAAAAGTACATCAATTTAATGTATTTAGTGTAAATAGCCCTATGCAACAGGCTATTGCACAGTATATTCAGGAACCTTCGAATTATAATGACATTGGGAGTTTTTTTCAGCAAAAGCGCGATTATTTTAGAAGCCTGTTGAAGGAAAGCCGTTTTAAATTACTTCCTTGCCATGGCTCATATTTTCAATGTGTAAGTTATAATGACATCAGTGATGAAAAAGACACCGATTTTAGCGAGCGGCTGATCAGGGAGTTTGGTGTCGCCAGTATTCCGGTATCCGCTTTTTATCAAAAAGGAACGGATCATAAAATTATTCGTTTCTGTTTCGCTAAAGAAAACACCACATTGGCTTTAGCGGCAGAAAAACTAACAAATGTTTAATATTGCAAACCAAATAATATGGAAGCACCTATTTACACTCAAATAGAAAACCTGAAAGTAACCATCTTTCAGGCTTATTTATTTTGGGAAAATATAGAAAAAAATCTGGTAAACCTTGCCCTCCGCTTATCTATGGGCGTTAGGGAGAAAACAGATTTAATTATCTTGCCTGAAATGTTTAACAGTGGTTTCAGTATGAATGCTGAAGCCCTGGCTGAAGAAATGGGTGGGCCTACAATGCAATGGATGCAGAAAATGGCTGGTTTATACAATTGCATTGTAACAGGAAGCCTGATTGTTAAGGAAAACGGCCAATATTACAACCGCCTGGTGTGGATGAATAAGGATGGCCAACATCAACATTATGATAAACGCCATTTATTTGGCATGGGAGACGAAGATGATAATTTCAGTGCTGGTGAAAGCAAACTGATTGTAGAGTTAAAGGGCTGGAAAATTCGTCTTGCTGTTTGTTATGATTTACGCTTTCCCGTTTGGTTGCGTAATGTAAATGAGGAGTATGATATTTTGCTAATCGTTGCCAGCTGGCCAGATCGCCGAACTGCACACTGGAAAGCACTCATTCCAGCACGTGCGATTGAAAACCAGAGCTATGTGATTGGTGTAAATCGTGTAGGACACGATGGCAATCAGGTTTATCATGGTGGCCATTCTATGGTTATCGATCCCTATGGCAGCACCGTTTACTATAAGCCTGAAGATGAAGACATGTACACCGTAACAATAAATTATGAAGAGCTGGTCAAAATCAGACGCCAGTTTCCTTTCTTAAAAGATGCAGATCAATTTACTATCCTCTAAACCTAAATATAACTAAGCTTAAATGTTTAACCGACGAAAATTTATAAAAGCCTCTGCCCTTTCTGCAGGCTTATTGGCTCTTGATAAAACCAGCATGGCTGATGTCATTCCTGCTAAATTACAACCTGCTAAAAATTTACCGATTGTTATATCCACTTGGGATTTTGGGATTGCAGCAAACGCAGATGCCTGGAAAGTGCTTTCAAAGGGCGGACGTTCTTTAGATGCTGTAGAGCAAGGAGTTTGGGTACCGGAGGCGGATGAAAAAAATCAAACAGTTGGTTACGGTGGCCTGCCAGACAGAGATGGTAAAGTAACACTTGATGCCTGCATAATGGATGAATTGGGAAATTGTGGTGCTGTATTAGCACTGGAGCATATCAAACATCCAATTTCTGTTGCCCGTAAAGTAATGGAAAAAACGCCTCACGTAATGTTAGCCGGAGATGGTGCCTTACAATTTGCGCTGGAACAAGGCTTTAAAAAGGAAAATTTACTGACGCCATCCAGCGAAAAGGCATGGAAAGATTGGTTAAAAACAGCCAAATATGATCCGGTAATGAACATCGAAAATAAGCTTTATGATAAAGCTGCACCTCAAAAGCTGCCTGGAAATCAATATAACCATGATACTATCGGGATGCTCGCGATCGATGAGAGGGGGAATATTTCTGGTGCATGTACCACCAGCGGAATGGCCTATAAACTCCATGGTAGAATTGGTGATAGTCCGATTATTGGTGCTGGTTTGTATGTAGATAATGAAGTAGGTGGTGCCACCTCAACTGGTGTAGGCGAAGAAGTAATTCGTAACGTCGGATCGTTTTTGGTAGTCGAACTGATGAGGCAGGGCTATGCCCCGGAGGCAGCCTGCAAAGAAGCTGTAATGCGGATAATTAAAAAGAAGCCGGAAACGGCAAAAAATATTCAGGTAGGTTTCCTCGCCATAAATAAAAAAGGCGAGTATGGTGCTTACGCCATTCAACAAGGCTTTAGTTTTGCGGTTTGCAATGCAGAAAAGCAAGATTTGTTAATTAAAGGAAAAAGCTATTATTAGTGCATGGGTTTACTATCTAAAATTTTCGGCAAAAAGAACGTAGCAGAACGCAAGGGCGAACCGACAATGATTTATGTGCCAGATGAAGACGAAAGAATGAATTGGGCTATTGAAAAAGCCAATCTAACGCTTTGGTATTTTGAAGAAAGCTTAATCCAGCCGAAGCCCGGTCAGTCGTATTTCTCTATCAAGGTTCGCATTATAGATGGCGAAATTGGAGAGCATATCTGGCTTACCGAACCCAGTTTTGATGAATATGGAAATCTCTTCGGCATTGTAGGTAACGTACCTGTTGATGTAAAAACAGTTAAGGTTGATCAAAAAATCGGGGTAGATAGAAATTATATCTCCGACTGGATGATTATCGAACAAGGTAGATTAATAGGTGGTTACACCATAAGAGCGATCAGAGATGGTATTCCTGATGCAGATAAGGCTCAGTTTGATGAGAGTATTGGAATTTATATTGATGAAGGAGTAGATCACTTTAAAGTAGACCTTGAAACGCCTGAAGGTGCAATCTTATCATTGGAAAAAGCCTATAGTAACGAAAACCTGGATGCAGCGCTAAGTTGTAAAGATTTTCATGAAGAAGCAAAAGTCATGCTGATGGCAATGAAAATGGATTTCGACGAAGAAATTATTTCAAGTACAGCTGAGGTGCTTGAACTCTCTTTCATCAATAACCTCACAGAACACGGCTTTCCAACATTTGCCGATTTGCAAAATGCATTTTCGGTGCGGGAGAAAATTGATGAAACCCATTATGTCATTACCGAAGTGTGCTGGTTTCCAGACGGCGGTATTTCCATTCAGAAATTAAACACTTATAAATCCGCTTCAGGATGGAAAGTTCTTGGTCCGGTTAATGAAGAAGAATAACGAATATGTCGGGTATTTTAGAAGTATGTGCTAACTCCTATGCATCTGCATTGGCTGCACAAAATGGTGGAGCCAAGAGAGTAGAATTTTGCGATAATTTAGCAGAAGGTGGCACTACACCGAGCTACGGTCAGATCGCTTTAGCTAAAAGAAATTTAACTATAGAAATTTGGCCGATCATTCGTCCGCGAGGAGGCGATTTTTTATATTCTGATATGGAATTCAACTTAATGATTGAAGACATAAAGGCTTGTGGATCATTACAGTGTGAAGGAATCGTAATTGGAATCCTTAATGCTGATGGTAGCATTGATATAGAACGATGTAAAACATTAATCGAACTGGCTAAGCCTATGCCAGTGGCTTTCCACAGAGCCTTTGATATGAGCAATGATATGGAAAAGGCCCTCGAAGATTTAATTGAACTGGGTATTGTTCGGGTACTATCTTCCGGTGGGGCAACTTCCGCTTTCTCGGGAATGGAGCAGTTAGCCAAATTGGTTAAACAGGCGGATGGAAGAATAACCATTATGCCTGGCGCTGGTATAAATGCCGGAAATATTAAAGAACTCTATGCGCAAACAGGTGCTACCGAATTTCATGCTTCAGCAAAGGTATTTGTTCAAAGTAAAATGATTTATAAAAATACCACCGCAAAAATGGGAAGTATTGAAGATGAATATCAATACGAATTAACAGCTGAAGACAAGGTCAAAGAACTTGTTTATGCTCTCGAAAAACTTTAATGCCGAAGATTCTCCAACCTTATAAATTCCTAATCTTTATAGCAATAGCACTATTGTTAATTTCTTTCTTAATTCCTGACGAAACCATAAACTTTACGTTCAATTTTAATACCGTCATCATATCTGTGAGCAAGTACTTGCAATATTCATCGGTTTTTATCTTATTCTTTGCAGCCTGCTATAAATTTCTTGAAAAAATATACTATTTCAAAACCCTAATATGGCTGCATATTGCGCTTTCAATCATACTCCTAACTATAACCTATTGGTTTTCTCATCAGTTCAACAACAATTTAGCATTGGTTGAAATATCAAACGAAGGTACAATTAAGCACTTTGAAAGCTACAACAGAACCAGTCATCTCCTGATTTTAGCTTTCATCATCATCCAAAGCTTACCAGTTATTAATTTGCTGGTGGGCTTGTTGAAGCAGCGCAAGATAGTAGTATAATACAAATCTATTACCCTTTTACAATAGCATCTCCACTTCCCGACACGTAGTGTAATCCGGGAGTAAGATAATGTAATAAGATTACCCTGGAATACCGGTAATTTATTGGAGAACACAGCAGCACCCCAAAAAGAATAATGCCCACGTAATACCATAGATTTTCATAAACCAATGGTAGGCCTAATACATAAGAAGCTACGCCAATAGTAATTATTTCTGCAACATTCATGGCGTAACTTACGAACATGGCAACATAGAAGAATCCAGGTTCCCGCTCAAATTTCAAATTACAATGCGGACAATAAACATTTGTTTTTTGTAATTTGTAAGAATATGCACTTCCGGTAAATATTTCCCCCTTACGGCATCGGGGACATTTGCATTGGATAAAAGCTTGAAAACTTGATAAATCTGCCATATTTGTAATGTTTAATAAAGCAAAGCTATCACTAAAACCACCAAGCATTTATGATCTGCATCATGTTCCAATTGTATTATCCTAACTGATGAGCATTATTACATTGAACGTACAATTTTCCCTTTAATCATTTTGATGAGTCCTTTAGCATTAAGCAGCTTCACTCCTCTTATTACCGTCTCCACTCTTAAACCCGTCATGTCAGCGAGATCCTGTCGTGTGAATTTTAATGAATCTCCTACCTCAATATCGTTTAATAAATAATTAATCAAAGTAAGCAGTCGGTGATCGGCTTTTTCGTTAGCCAACTCCTCAAGCATCATGGATTTATAGAACAACCGATTGCTAAGGGTTTTAATAAGCGCCATACTAAAATCAGGTTCCTCTTCTATTAAAGCGAAGAAACCAGCGCTACTCACCTGGATAATTTCAGAATCCTTATTTACAATTGTATACGCCAGGTAAGGCCGGCCAATCAATAATGCAGGCTCACCAAAGTACTGCCCGGCTTTAAACACCCCCTGAATAAATTCCTTTCCGCCATCGCTAATGGTAACCATGCGTACTTCGCCAGTTTTAATAAAATACACATTTTTGGGCTGCATGCCCGGCTCATATATAATAGCGTCTTTCTTAAATTTCTTTATCGTGAACCCTTTTTCAATAAGCCTTGTAATTTCCATCAGGTTAATAATTTCGTTTCAAAGACCTAAGCAATAGTTTCTTTTAACAAGCTAGTATAAAACGATTTCAGGGAAATGCCCATTGCAGCAACTTGTTGAGGAATAAAACTCGTAGCGGTTTGTCCGGGGATAGTATTTATTTCTATGAAATAAAAGTTACCAGTTTCATGTTCCAGAAAATAATCAATACGCACAATTCCTCTGCAATTCAACTTTTTATAAATATCCTTAACAATCCGATGCACCCTTTCATACTCCTCTTCACTCATATTTCCAGGTGTAATTTCTTCTGTGGCACCAGGTGTATATTTTGCTTCGAAATCAAAAAATTCATTGGCAGGAATCACTTCGGTGGTTGGAAGAACAGTTACCTCGCCGTTTGCTTTAAACACTCCGATAGAAAATTCCCTTCCGCTTACAAATTCCTCAATCAAAACCTGACTATCTTCTTTAAAAGCTTTGTCAAGCGCAATTTCGAGGTCAGCAGCTTGTTTCACTTTGCTCATACCGATACTGCTACCGCCGCTATTAGGCTTGATAAAATACGGTAATTTCAATTCTTCCTTAATCTGATCAATCTGATGGTTTCCACCTTTAAATATCTGAATTGATTTGGCGGTGAATAACTGATCAATTCCATTTACAATTGCTTTTGTATAGCCTTTATTCATGGTGATGGAGGAAGTCAGCGCATCGCAGGCGGTATAAGGAATCTGTAACATATCAAAATATCCCTGTAACTTTCCGTCCTCGCCCGGCGAACCATGGATGGCAATAAACACGCCATCAAATTTAATCTTTTTTCCTTCCAGCGTTAAAGAAAAATCATTTCTATCAATTTCGATTTTCACAGAATCTGCAGGTTCATAAAACCAGCTATGATCATTGAGCATAATTTTATAAACATCGTATAAATCGGCATCAATATTTTGCGCAATAGTAGCGGCACTTTTTACCGAAACAACCCATTCACCTGTGGTGCCGCCTGTTAGCAGGGCAATCGTTTTCTTCATGTGGAAAATCCTTAATTATAAATTGAAATTGATTGTAAATATATCCTCAAAAATATAAATATCTTTGTGCAAAGTTTAATTATTGAAGAATAGAATTGTTAATGAGCAAAGTATTTAATGGTGTGATTATTGTTAACGAAATGCCGTAAATAATTCATTAATACATTAATGATTACATTTGAGTTGTACGCATAACCCCAGAATTTAACATTCATGTCTAAATTTATAGATTATTTAAAAACGAAATCCTTTAGGAACAACATTTTAGCCGCAGTTTTAACTGTTGTAGGTCTTCTTCTGATTGCTTTTTTTAGCCTGCGGTATTACACTAAACATGGGCAGGGATTAAATGTACCATTGGTAAAAGGCCTGGCTTTTGAGCAGGCGGTGCAGAAACTGGAAGATGCAGGCTTGAAATACGAGGTCGATTCTGTCTTTATTATGGATCAGCCAGCTGGAATTGTGATCGACCAGGATCCTGATCCAAACACTTTTGTAAAAGATAACCGCACAATCTACCTGACTATTAATGCAGGTAAAATTCCAAATACAAAATTCCCTGATATTGCTTTTAAAACGCTACGTGAGGCGCAAGCCATTATTGAAAGCTCGAGGTTAAAACTTGGTGATACTACCTACAAACCCGACGTAAGTAGAGATGTAGTGTTAGAAGCTTCTTTTGGTGGACAGCCGATTCAACCAGGAGATGTTATCCCTGTAGGATCAAGAATCAATTTTGTGTTGGGAGATGGCCGCGGGAACCAGGAAGTTGACGTTCCTCAACTAGTCGGCTTAACCGTAGATGAGGCTAAATTCAGCCTTAAAGGTTCCAATCTGAGCTTGGGAAATATCATCTATGATGGTGCCATTACTGACAGTGCAAATGCCGTAATTACGCAACAAGATCCTATGCCTGTAGATTCACTGACGAAAGTAGCCATCGGAACAAAAATTAATATTACGTTATCTAATAAACAACAATAATACGCCCATTTTAAAATGAATGAGATAGAAAAAAAGAAGTTAAGTACCGGAAAGAAAATAGCAATTACCATTTTTGTTATAATTGTATTAATCGGTGCGTATTTTGCGCTTAATTTTTATAAAGTGTATTTCTCTCCAAATGTTACAGAGAATCAGAAATATATTTATGTTAAAACTGGAATCACCTACGATAATTTTCTCGAAGACCTAAAGAAAAGAGATATCCTGAAAAGTGTACCCTCCTTTGCTACCGCGGCGGGAAAAATGAATCTTCCTACAAATTTAAAGCCTGGTCGTTACCGCCTGAAAAAAGGAATGACCAACCGGACTTTAATCAATTTAATCAAGTCTGGAAATCAAGAACCTGTTAAACTTAAGTTTCAAAATATCCGTAAAAAGGAGAATTTTGCCGCTTATCTGGCGAGTAATTTAGAGGCCGATTCGCTCAGCTTTATCAGCGTATTGGATTCTACTGATTTAATTACTAAGTATGGTTTTAACCGGGATAATATCTATGCCATGTTCATACCGAACACTTATGAAATGTACTGGAATGTATCTCCTGTAGACTTTTTTGAAAGAATGCATAAGGAGTATGAAAAATTCTGGAATGCCGAGCGCAAGCAGAAAGCAGCAAGTCTAAACCTTACACCTGCCCAGGTTTATACTCTTGCTTCAATCGTAGATGCCGAAGCACTATATGATAAAGAAATGCCTATAATCGCTGGCTTATATTTAAATCGCTTAAATAAAGGTATTCTGCTCCAGGCTGATCCGACGGTGATATTTGCCAATAATGATTTTACCGTAAAAAGAGTTACTGGCAAGTTATTACAGGTTCAGTCGTTATACAACACCTACAAATATGCGGGTTTACCTCCTGGGCCCATCATGATGCCGAGTATTAACGCCATTGATGCGATATTAAACAAAGAGGATAACAACTACATTTATATGTGCGCCAAAGAAGATTTTTCTGGCTATCATAACTTTGCAGAAACAAAAGCACAGCATGAAATTAATGCTAAAAAATATCGCGAGGCGCTAAACAAGAAAAATATATTTAGATAATGTTTATACACGAAACGAAAGTGAAAGTTCGCTATGCGGAAACAGATCAGATGGGAATTGTTCATCATGCCAATTATGCGCTGTATTACGAAATTGCACGGACAGAATGCTTCGAGGCTTCATCGGGTATAACTTATGAATCGATGGAAGCTGACGGTGTGATGTTACCTTTACTGGAATTACAGTCTAAATACTTAAAGCCAGCTTTCTATAATCAGGTTTTAACGGTGAAATGTTCGGTTAAAGAGTTACCGACCGTTCGTTTAAATGTAGATTACGAAATTTATAACGATCAAGAACAGCTGATTAATATTGGCAGAACAACATTGGTATTTGTAGATAAATCGACCAGAAAACCTTGTCAGCCGCCAGAAATTTTTATGGAAGGCATTAGAAAATATTTTAAAGCATAATTAATGGAATGGTTACATAGGCAATTACTTCATCTTAGACTCTACTCAAGCTTTATTGAGTGGACCAAGAGTTGTGTCTTGCCTGGTTTCAGTCCGCTACCTTTATACACGGTTGCAACATTTTTCTTTCGGGAGATTGGTAAAGACACGCTGGTTAATAAATCTTCCTCTCTGGCTTATAGCTTTATGCTAGCCATTTTTCCAGGTATTATCTTTTTATTTACGCTGATTCCCTTCATTCCAATCCATGGTTTCCAGGATCAATTGCTAAGTCTAATTGAACTGGTTTTGCCGCACAATGCTTACGATGCTTTTGAATCTACACTGAACGACATTGTAAAAAATCAAAATACAGGCTTATTATCTTTTGGTTTTTTATCAGCAATATTTTTTGCCACCAACGGGGTGAAGAATTTAATGAAGGCCTTTAATAAATCTTCATTGATTATCGAAACCAGGGGATGGATCAAACAGCGCTTGATTGCGCTGGCTCTAACTGTCTTTATCTGCTTATCTATTATTGCCTGCATTACGGCCATGGCTTTGGGAGAGGTGTTATTGAAATACATTAAAGAAGAACTTCACTTAAAGGCTAGTTTAGCCGTTTATGCGATTCAATTTACCAGATGGGCGTTATTGGCTGCCTTGTATTTCTTTACCATCTCCATTTTATACCGATATGGCCCGTCTCACGCCAAGAAATGGAAACTATTTAGCGCAGGTTCATGGTTGGCCACTATTCTGGCTTTTTTGACCATTTGGGGTTTCTCTTTTTATATCAACCATTTTGCTTCTTACAACAAAGTTTATGGTTCCATCGGAACTTTAATTGTCGTTATGATCTGGCTGTATTTAAATTCATTCATTTTATTGATCGGTTTTGAACTAAATGCCAGTGTTGATGTGAGTAAAAGAAGTGTGAAAATCATTCGCCCCAACTATAATCTCTTTAAAAAAAGTGATCCAATAGACGAAAACATTCATAGAAAATAATTTTTTCTTCCTCTGTGTTAAGCAATTATCAACTTAATATAAAAAAAACGTCAACGTAGTTTGCAGATTTAGCCGGAGTTTGTACTTTTGCACCGGAGAGTTGGCAGAGTGGTCGATTGCGGCAGTCTTGAAAACTGTTGACTTGTTAAAGGGTCCGCGGGTTCGAATCCCCCACTCTCCGCATAAGGAGAATGATTTCTCAAACTCATAGGGTTGCTCGATTTCGAGCAACCCTATTTGCTTTAATGACAGTGTGTTACATTTTAAATCTTGATTAATCGAAGGTGTTCTAAACATCCCATTTTTATATGTGATACCTTCTTTGAACATCTCTCTAATCATTGCATGTTTCTGCCCAAGCGGTGCATCGATATATACCTGATGCAGGTTCAACATATACGGCAGAACCAATAAATCCTGTTGGATATTGTCTGCCAGGTTATCTAAATTTTCAATTTCATCGTTCAACTTACCCTGTTCCCCTTTGAATTTTTGCATGTTCCTCTTGTAAGTATCATCATTGATCACATCAGAAAAAAGCTTCTGATCAACATTTGCTATCATCACTTCTATCCCCTGCAATTGCTGCCTTAGCTCTTTTAGTCTATTTTCATTCGATTTAAGAATCTCTTTTACTTTTCCCGAGACCAACTGGACAACTTCATTTACAAATTCACTGGTAAAGCTTAAATGGCGCAACAACTCCTCAAATTTTTCGTGTAACTCTATCCCAGATATGTTTATATTTGAATGATCCAAACAACGGTAATACATATACTTTTTGAGTTTACCTGTACTCCATCCAGCAGTTAAATTTCTGCCACAACACGGACTTTTAATGATACCTTTTAAAGGAAACTCTTCTTTCGGCTTGGATTTCATTTCTCTTTTATTGCCTTTTAACTTATCCTGAACCCGATAGTAAAGGGATTCAGGTATGATTGCCTCGTGTTGACCCTTCACCAGTTTTTCGGCAAGTTTGCCATATGCACAAACCCTTACCAATCCGCAATACAAAGGATTGGTAAGCGCCCGAAATATTGCACTGGCCGAGTTATGCGGAAAACCAAGCTTTTTCACCTCCTTATGAATGATAAAATGAGGAACACCGTTCAGGTAATCCCTGTAGATTTTTTCAATGATAAAAACTTGCGATTCGTTTACCTGCAAAATCATTTTTCCATCGGTGTGCTTACCGTTGATATAGCCATACGGAGCTTTGTTGAGATATCTGCCTGATTCCTGTGCGTGTCTTGCGCTAACTTTTGCCCGTTTCCGTATAGTCATCAATTCCTGGTTAGCGATCAGGTACTTGAAAGCACGGAGCAAAAATACAGAGGGATCGCTTGTGTCAATGTCCAATGGCTCACTCACCGCTATTACCTTCAGATCGTGCTTTTTCTCTAAAAATTCGATCTTTTGAAGTGCTTCCGCCAAGTTACACCTTTTTATAAAGATCGATTGTTGAAATTACATACAATATTAATTCAAGTTTGTTTTTGAAGCCAGTGCAGGATGCCCTTCTTATTCATATAGTCAGCTAACTGTCCTAACCATGTATATGTAAATTCTTTTTTATTAATTAGTTCTTCCGGTGAGATTGAACAAACATCCTTCAATGTCTTGAAGCCCATCGATTCAGATAACATGCCAAAATTCAGTTCCGAATCCAAGCTCCTGAAAACTAGACAAAAATTCTCTTATCAACATTCATAATGTAATCCATTAATTATATCCTTAAAGATAAAAAAAAATGTAAAGCGCAATCAATTAGTACGATAGCTCATATAACATTTTAAGTGAGTATAGATTAATCAGGGAACATATTCGTACAATTCTCTCATCTACAATAAATTCAAATCCTTCGTTTTTTGAGACCATCTAAATAATTCCAACTTTTCAATTAAATTATCGAAGTATTCAATGTCTATTTATTGTTTAAAAGGTTTTGGGTTGGATAAACCATAAGGAGCTGCTTCATTAAATTCATCATGTTGTGTGTATTGCAAATGTTGAACGATAACCTTCAAAGATATTCTTATTTTTAGATGTGCTATAGTGGTGTCATAAATGGTTAATAAGCGCGAAATGATTCTTTTTTTTATGCTGAGGTATAGATCTTTATTTAAAAATCAAACTATGAACCAACTCTTTCAATTTATCCAAAAATTCGATGCTCCTTTAGAGGCGTACATTTCAATCGATGAGGATGGAAAATCTTTTCTTACGCTTAGATACCACGACAAAAAACCAGAAATCAATGTTCTTTTTGATAATACTATAAGTGAATTTGCGCCTAAGCTTCAGCATGTTTTAAACGGGCAAGTTTGTCACCTCGAAATTGAACCTTGCCCTGACAACGAGAATTTCGAAATTACCATAATGATTTCGGGTAGCGAAGAAGATCGTTTCACCATTTATGAAGTTCAGTTAAGTTCTCTCGCCTTGATGGAATTATCCAAATACGATAAGGCAACAATAGCTTTAAATTTTCGAACTGAGAACAGCTATAAAATCGAAGGCATTGAATTCAACTTCAATTTTACCGATTCACAGGAAAGCATCGGAGGATTTGAGAACATTGATCCAAGTGCAGCTTTGGCGCTTGCTTCACAGTTAAACCCAGGCATTTTAGACAAGGGAAAACGGTTGGATATCAAAAAATAGAGCAAGTTAAATGTGTTCACAAAAGACAGCCAGTAAGGAAGTCGGTTTTTTTAGTTTAGTCGAGTTGCTTTTTCATATCTTAAAGATTTAGGCTTGTTACTTAGGTGCCCTAGTTAGCCATCAAAGTTTCTTTTATTTTGAATAAAGCCTTTTTATCAATAAATGTTCGAATCAGGGAATATGAAATATACTAACATACATATATAGTCCGCATGGGCGCTTAGCAGGAATGTCTTGCGGTTAAGGCGAAGGAGGTGATGTGGAACAGATTAATTTTGATTAAGATTTATTTGTCACTTACATTGCTGATACTTCTTAAGAATAGCTTTCACATTTGCATTCCGATTAGTATATTTAGCTCATAATCTAAATTTTCTCATGAAACCGTTAATATTCGATTTTATTACCCAGCGCACTGAACATGGAGAAGCTACTCCGTATGTTTACGATACTAACCAGTCTTTAAATGTCATAGATCATAATGGAACTAAAATCCCATTTATTGATATGGAAACTTCAAATGTGATGTCTGTGACTCATACAAAAGTAAGTGGCGAGCGCGATGATCAACAAGTAAATCCCATCGAGCTGTCAACGCAGACAAGAGTTGCAGGTGAGCTTACTGATCAACATGATCTTCTGTTAATTTTAAAGACTAAAACATTCACAGTGGCCGAAAAAGATGACAAATAAAGTCTTACTGCTTACCAATAAAGACGACATTACCACTGATTTTATTGTTAAAAAACTAAGAGAAAAACGCATTGACTTCTACCGGATTAACACCGAAGAAATTGGTGTATCGCTTCAGATCGTTTTAAATATTGGTTTAGGTAACTATTCGTTATTTGAGGTGAATTCAGGTTTGGAGATTAATCTACTGAGCTTTGATGCGGTCTATTTCAGGCGTCCTGAAGTCATGGTAAATACCGAGAAACTAACTCCAGGCGAAGCTAATTTCGTCCGTGGTGAATTCGCATATTTGCTGGAAGGACTTTACAAGATTCTCGCTGAGAAAAGATGGCTTAATACGGTAGATGCGATCCGAATCGCGGAAAATAAGGTTCACCAGCTATTGACCGCTAAAAAGATTGGTTTTAGCATACCAGAAAGTTTGATCACAAATCGACCTGATGCAGCTAGATGTTTTTCTGATGAAAAGGGCGAACTTATTATTAAGCCATTGAAGTCTGGTTTGGTAGAGGCTGGTGTAGAGGAAGGTGTGATTTTTACCAGTAAGATTCGGATTGATGATAGCAACGCACATCGCATCAATGCGTTACCTGTTTTTTTACAATCTCATATCAAAAAAAAGGCAGACGTCCGAGTGACTGTTGTGGGAAAGAGAGTCTTTGCGGCATTAATTCATTCTCAAGTATCTGAAGAGGCAATAGTTGACTGGCGACGATCAGAAAAACCCTTAGCGTATGAGCAGATAGAATTACCAGAGGAAATTTCGAATAAGTGCATTCAGATTGCTGTAGAATTAGGTTTGAATTTCGGTGCAATTGACCTTATCCAGTGTTTGGATGATTCTTTTCTTTTTCTCGAAATTAACCCAAATGGCCAATGGGCCTGGATTGAAAAACAATTAAATTATCCAATATCCGATGAAATTGTATCCTGTCTGGCTTAGCAGCTCTTTACATCATGTCAGGGAATTTTTCTGGCCATTAATTGATATACCGGTTGAAGAAGATGAGCCAAATACCAATGAAGAAGCCGAGCCGGAGTTTTTGATTACTGACATAAATTTAAAGCAGGCTTTTGCAGTCAATCAGAAAATATCAGAAAGCGAGGATTCCCGACGTGCCAGTATCGAATCAAAAGCAACCTCATTGATCAGTGCAATTGGTATATCTTCTTCGGTTGTGGTTGCTGCAAGCACATTGACGATGAACTCAAATGAAAATTTATTAGCAATAAGGGTCGTTATTTGCATTTCGTTCGTTTTGATTATCTATACCATCAGAACGGTTTGGTTTGCGATTAGTGCCCTCGAGCGCAGAGGTTATCACGTCACTACGTATTCCGATATAAATTTAGGCGGTGATGAGAATGAATATCAGCGGGCATTGATTAAGAAGATGGCAGAACATACCATTAAAAACCAGGACATAATAAACCTTAAAGTCAATAGTCTGGTACTTGCTCAGGAATATTATAAAAGGGCGATCATTGTGATATTTCTATATGCTTTATTTGTCCTGATATATTGTTTGTTTATCAAGGCAGAGAAACAGGAAGAAGCCAATAATCCTAAATACCATTACGCTGGCTGTAGATTCTCGACTGATACGAAACTTATCCCGGAATCAACCGAGTCAAATTTCACTGACCTATCAATTAAAAATAAGCTTTAACTGATCAAATAAAAAAGTGAGCAATACAAAATCTGAAACAGAATCAACCGGGGTTCGTTTGGTTGAACAATATGTTAGAGAGCATTGGAAATGTAGATTTCAGGAGTTTAGTGCCGCAAATGATGATGGTCTTGATGGAATGATTTTTCTTGCTAAAAATGGCGAAGTGACAGGTGAAGTAATTTATGTTCAGATTAAAACAGGTCATTCTTACCTCCGTGAAGTGGCTAAACGTCCGAGCAAAATCCACATCAGCCTGTCAAAAAAGTACATAGATGACCGAAAAAAACGTTGGGAGAAATATCCTGGTGCGGTGATTTTGATCTGGGTTGATAGTTCCACCAATAAAAATATGCCTAAAGCCTGGTGGACAGACTTGAATTCGGAGAGTTCTTATGCACCTGAAGCAGGTTCCTACGTGCTGATTGACAAGAAAAATCGTTTTGGATCGCACACTAAAGGGGAACTGAAAAAACTCTGCTTGCATCAAATGGATCGACAAACCGAACCGATCAAAACAGCTCCATCAGATTTCCAATACCTAAACAGTAAATTATCAGCAAAGATTTGTGCCCAGCAAAAATTCCGTACTCTGGCGGCTGCCGGAGTACAGGAGAGAACGCACGGTGGGCTTGGTGAGATCATTATCAGCAGGGTCTTCTGGAATCACATTAACAGGTACCGCCGCAATAAGATACGAATCAACCAATCCTATCAATTACTTGGCTGCATTTTACCTATAATAAGTAACACTAGTCATTATCAAAATGTTGGCTCGAGGGAATCATTCACTATTGGTAATGAGCAAACAACTATGAATTATGCAGCCGTGCGAGCGAAAGTCACATTCGACCATCGTTATCAGGCAATGGCTACCATGATCTTCAAACGAAAAAAAATCATTGATACCGCTAATGGCAATGTCATTATGTCAAAGGTCTGGTTATATACGATATATGAAAACAGACGTGGTATTTCGATGAAATAAAAAATGGCTGCAAAAACTTAACAAACATTACGCTACTTCCTTTGCAGGACGCGAGTTGGGTCTACCTGGGTCGTTGCAGCCTTGATCATTACAAATATAGCAGATAAACTGATAAAGCAAATCTTTTACAGATCAAATGATTTAGCCAGGTTTGTTATCAGGCAAACCTTTTATGCTGCTGTCCTGCTTTCTCCTTTTTATCATTTAAAAACCTTTTCGCTCCTAGGGCGTCAGTTGATTTTATACATCTCAGTTTTGGTTCAGGCAAAGATTCTTTGTTGGTGCCTTTGACCCGCGGGAGGCGTGTAGCAAAAAGTATTTTTGTAGACAGAACATCTTTCAAAACTTAAGTTTTGGGCCTTGGAGCTGACCATGGTCAACCTGAAGAACTTTGTGAAAAAAACCACAAACATAAGCAGGTACGCTGTGGATTCAGTCGACCGAGCAGGAGAAAAAGGAACATGGGGCCGAGCAGGCGGAAATTATTGCAAGGATTTGTGCGAATATGCTTTGTGGTATGGTCAGGGTATAGTTCTAAGTAATTGTCTGAGACTTTTGGAAATCCTACATGACCGACAGTCTTTAAGTGTTAAAAGTTTGGATACTTTGGTCTAGAGGTCGGTGCAGATGGATTGTTCGTTACCGGCATTCGAAATTGCCATCCTTTTTTCCGGTAAGTTTGTGGGCTGGTGGCAGATAGTCCAAGGGTGAAGGTCCCTCGCAGAAGCTGTTTCAAGTGGAGTTGCGGAATTACCACTTAATAAGAAATATAATTTTTGATTTTAAGGCCATTAGAACATCTCCAATTCGGTTTCTCTAGGCGAAACAACCTATTGAGTACGTTCCTGTTTTTCTGGAATTTAAAATCGTTTAAAATGAGCCGAGTGGCCACTTTCAAGCGAAATCGAGTGAACAATATAGGCCGAAAAATATGGCCAAGATGGATGAAAACCAGTGGTCACTTTTAGCGCCCCCCCCACATAAACAATGAATTTTGCAAATTTCTTTATGTTTATACCTCGCTGAGGTCAGAATGAGGCACCCTTCTTAAAGAATTTCGTCACGCTATATTCGACAAATATGTGCAAATAAAATGGGAGATTGTATTTGATTTTGGAAATGCATGCTGCCTCATTGCACTGTTTAATTAAATCAATGAGAAGACATCCACGTACAATTTATTTAGATGCTCAATAGAAAGGTCCATCAATGGCTCATACATAAAAGAATTTACATGGATATTTTCCGCGGTCATTAGATTAACAGAATCCATAATAATTAAGTCAGCAGACGCATTTGGGTTTTCTATCCGAAATTGCTTAAGGATTTTACCAGTCATTTTTTTATGAATGTTATTGAGGAATTGTGCATTTGCTATTTTACTAAGCATATATTCCTCGGCCTTTATCCTAATCGCAAGAGAAAGCACTAACTTTAGTTTGAGATCAGTGAAATTAAAATTCTCCAAATCACCGATTATTGCGGCAGCTTTTTCATAGATCAAATCAAGCACCTTTTTATCCCGATCGGTGCATGGAGGAATGAGCCCAAAAATAGAACTGAACAAGTCGTGAATTTCGCCTTTTGTCAAATCAGCAGTTGAGGCTACTGCAGGATTTGTTCTGGCTGGTTTCATGTGCAATAATGAGGTCAGAGTCAAATAAGATAGGTGATCATCTCCTGCTGTAAATTCAACTAAATTTCTCACAAAAGGAATACACGCAATAAATGACAAATCGCATTCAGAATATTTTAGGCGCAATTGCGGAAAAACATCACGTTTTTCGCCAACTGTAAGCTTCGTCTCTCCTGCCCCTTTCAGCGCCATCCAGTTCCCCTGATAATTAATTTTGTCACCAAGCCTGCTTTTAAAAGTACGGTAAAAGTCAAAGTTATGGGTTAATACAATCATGAAAAAATTGTCTTCTTCAGAAATATCCTTGAGATACTGAATGATCGCATATTTGTTTCTGTAATCGAAGGAATCTGCAATATCATCCACAATAACCAATTGTTTGTTTCCGGTTTTCCTTTTAACCTCAAATTGAAAAATAATATCCAAAATGTAAAAGACACGCTGTTCGCCAGTACTCAGGCTTACCTGAAGTTCTGGCCCCCCCATATCTACATGATCAAAAGCGTCAGAGTATCGAAAAACCAAAGAAGCTGGCTTGTCATAGAGGATGACTTCATGTTGATTGCCAATCATGATTTCGAATGGAACGGAAAACCGTTCCTTAAAAACCCGAATCACATTTTTCCATTCTTCATGTTCTGAACTTGCTTCATCGATGATTTTTTTCCTCTCAACCTCGGTGTCTGTGTTGATTTTTAAAAGGTGATCGAAGTCTACCTTGTGAAGCACAAAGTAATTCAGGATCAGCTTTTTCCTGAAACCATCCAAATCAGCCAGTTCGGCCAAAATCTCTTGGTTGTCTTCCACATAGGCACGAAATTTTCGAAGTTCCAAATTGCCATTTAGTGCCTTGTCTATTTCATCGAACTTTCCTTTAAGTTCAGGATCTTTAAGAACTTTTTCACGCTCAGACTCAATGAGCGCTTCAAGATCAGCGATGTTGTCAATCTCCTGGTCTTTAATTTTAATCTTATGTTTCGCAGCAAAAAACTTATTCTCTTTCAGGGATTTACTAACTATATCTGCATTGTAATGATTGAACGTACCCTTCATAAACAGGCTGTCGTTTTTATTGACAAGAGAATCATATATGCTTATATATTCCACAATCTTGGTGTTAAAGCTTTTGCTACTAAGAAACTTTAAAACCTTTTCATTGAAAACTTCATTATATATAATGTTTTCATGGTGGGGTTTATCCTGTTCCCTCACGTCATTCTTTAGTTCTTCCAGTACTACGAAAAAGTCTTTTCGAAATAGCATATTAATCTCAGTTTCGATGAGATTATCCTTAATACCAAAATTGGGCTGAATAAGCTTGATGAACGCTGCCTTTGCATCTGTAGTTTTTTCCACCAATTCGTTATACTTCTCGCGGAGAGCTTTGTTGACAAGAATGGTGGTTGCTTCTTTAAAACTTGCTTCCTTCATTCTTTGAATAACAAAAATGTCTTCAGGATTCAACTCTGCACCATCCACTGTAATTTCTCTTTTATTCGGCCGATTTTTAAAAATTCTATCTTGACTCTGTTTTGCCAAGACGATATCCTCAAAAGTTTGAGTTAAAGATGACTTCATCACACCGTTTGGTGCGTAGATCAACTGCGCCTTGGATTCTGAAAATTTAAATTCATGAACCAGTTTGTTGATACCGTAACAATTTTCGAGGTCGATTTTGAGCGTTTCCATAAGATTTTAGTTAAAAGTTAAAGCTAACAACATTTCTATACCTTTTCTGGTTATTTTCAATTGAATAGCTGATTTTTTTTGTGTCAAGATAAATGCTTATTGTTTTCTACTAAAAAAATATCGAAAGCCTTAATGAAGACACCTTTATTTTTGCTGTTGAAAGACAAGCGCAACTGTTTTTAGTATGGGAAAGTACCGTAGATGGCCGGGCCAGGTACTATTGGTGAATGATTTTATTACCAAGTCGAAATTCTTACTGGATAATGAGACCTATCTTCTTTCCATAAAGGACTCAAATTCTCTCTCAAAAATGGTTTTGTACTACACCAGTCTGCACTTACTGGTGACCAGGTAATTAAATTACATTATCCCGTATTGAATTATTTTGACCGCTTACAGGTCAATATTTACAATGGGAAGCAAACAATCATCTTGTTTCAGTCTGCAGACGACGGTCAGGGGACATGTGGGCCAAATTCAATTCGTTAATTACGAAGTGCACCCATTTACTTGATTTACCAAATGACTACAAAGGAAGGCTCGATATCAAAGACTACAACATTCCAGAACAATCCAAAGCAAGAAAATGGATTTTCGATCAATTAGAAGTGGTACTTGATTTCGCAGAAACTACCAATGGCAAATAAGTAATTATCCTTCAAATTATTTTCCAATAAATGCGGAGAAAGAAATTTTCAACTCCGCATTTATTTAAAACCAGCTTAGCTGATCTAATTACAAATGGAATAATAAATAACCATTCTACCAGTTGTTCGGCATCTGGCGTGATAGGAAACTCTAACCTTTTGGTACCGATAAACCAAATCATGCAGTATTTTACAGAGGGTAGCGATCTCCAATCCAGTGAGTGCGCTAAGTTGCCTTCGAGACAATGCTTTACCTTCAAAAGTCAAAACATTCATCACTTCTTGGTTACCAGAGAATCTAAAATTTGAGTTGTAAAAAAAAGCACCTCGGCTTTCTGAATACGCATTTGATATTTTCATACCGCTAACCTAGCTCACTAAACGCTGTCAAAAAAATAAACCGGAAAGCTTGGAAAGAAATCGGAATGTTTGGAACGTTTTAGCTGATGATCAGCTTATAATCTTCCAAACGTTTGAACGTCTTCTTATCACGAACCGTTCTGGCACCAAGTGAAAAATTCAAAAATGTATTGGATAGTATCGCCGAAATATCTGAATAGCTATAGTCACGCCTTTTTAAATAACCCAAATCTTTCGCCGCCTCGAAAATGGTTACCGCCTCGTATAAAGCGCCTTTCCTAGTACCAACAAAGACTAAACGATCCTCACCAGGAACTGCCCTCACCCTATTGTTTGCTACAAGCTTCTCCACAACGCGCAGGTAATTGGAAGAATCTAGGAATTCGCTGCTAAAATTTATCATTGTCCCTTTAGTTTGCGTTTCCGTATGATGATTCAGCACCTCATTTTCGGGAGAGGTACTGGCGAATTGTGTAGTTATTATGTCGTCTGCAAACAATTTAAGTATTTTGAACCGCTCAGACAATCCATCTCGAACAATTGAATCTACATTCATATGGAGAATCATAACTCGAGCAGTCTCCGCTCCAAGTGATAGAAAATAGTTTTTCAAATCAACACGCATCTGCTCAATACCAACCTGTTTAAACAATTGAATTAGACGCTTTACAGCTACTATGGCATATCCCTCATAATCGCTAACCTTATCATTTAATATGGGATACTTAACCACCAAATCCATTTGTTCTAGAATAAGATCTAGTGCCACAGCCGTTTGCGTCTCCGCTAACACCTGTCCATAATATTTCTCTGGTACCTCATTATTCAGCACCATATGGTTGAATTCACCAATCAGCCTGGAAGCCACCTTATCAATTTCCGTATCTGCGATAAGATTTGCCATTACTGGCTGGTTTCCACTGCTATTAATCACTGGCCTTTTGTTTTCAGTACAATTTCTAGCCCAATCTGCCACCGTTATTGTCTCATGAAAATGCAAATAAGACTTGGGCTTTGTGGGTAACAGAGCAAACTCATGGAGTAGTTTTTCGCTATAATCCGAATTCTCACGGATAACATCCGCAAAAGCAAACCTTGCTCTTTCCAGATCAAACTTAAAATCATCTCGTATGCGCTGATTAACTTCCATCGAATTAAAATTCTGAATAGCGAATATACTTGATTATCCTATGAGTTTGCAACGAATGCACCGCGATTACAGTTGCTTGCAACGATTCCAAATTAAACACTATTATAGAAATTCTACAATTTTCCACTAGACAGTATTACAACTTAGCTTTCGTAAAACCTAGGTTTAAATGAATTTGGAAACCTTTTATCTACTTACATTCATTTTGCGAATCGAGATTATCATCCATTAGCTTCTTATTCTTATAGATTTCCCTGATTATTCTAAAAAGTTCCTGTAGATGTTGTAACGGGTAATCCGATTCCCCGCCAAAATATAAAACCTGCAATTTCTTAGTTGCAGGTTTTTTTATTTTAAGGCTTATCCAAATTACCTTTCCTATAACCATTTTTCTTATAACGATGACTAATGTTTTTGATCCATTGGATAGCGGCATTAAATGGTTCCTGAGATTTTGAGAAAGCAGTATTGTGGCCGAGTGTGGGAAACAACTGATACTTGTAAAACTTACCTTGCGCCTTTAGCATGTCTAGTCGTTCTATTGATAAGCCTACCGGAACCTGGATATCCCTACCGCCATAAAGCCATAATCCTGGAATTTTTAGTCTGATGAGGGCGTTAAGCGGATCGGTAGCTGGAAACTGGTACCGGTCAGGGTCATTTTTGATGTGTTCGCGAACATCAGCATCAGTGTGAGCTTCCCAAAAATTAGTTTTTCCATTCGTGTAAAACTGAAACCGCAACTGTTCAAGTGTGGTAACAGCCGGGCCACTAAATAAAACGATAAAACATACCTCACTATTTTTTTCAGCAGCAATAGGGATTACCCAGCCTGCCTGACTAAATCCGACTAAACCTAACGGTATATTTTTATCTGAAAGATGTGAAAATAGAGATTGGGCGGCAGCACTTGCATCTAAAGCCAATAAGTTTAGGTTGGCTGAATCAATATTGTTGGTTCCCACTTCCGGACCAGCATAAACCCCACCCGATTCCCCAACCCCACGTTTATCATAAGTTAATACGGCAATGCCATTGTTAGCCAAATTTGAAGCCAGGTTAATCATTCTTTTCTCCTGCCCTGAACCATGTACAAGAATTACTGCGGCATGAGGATTTTTGGGCTTAAAAATAGCACCAGCAAGGCTAACGCCTACACGAACATTTTCAATGGTGTAAACAGATTCGTAAATCGGATTAGAAGGGGTTTGAGCATACAACTCAACACCCAGGCTACATAGTACGATAAGTAAACTAAGTCTCATATTTTTAATTTTAAAGATTTTAATAATTTATTGTCATTAGGATTTACAATGTAAAGCAATACACCCTAAGGGCAATCCTGGTTAGGATAAATGTGATAGAAAGGTTATTATATGTGACGGAAGGTCTTATTTTATTGTTAATTTGTACTGCTCCGTTTTACTTTTAACGGATTATTAAAACTTTCTATAGTCCAGATAGATTTTAATTACGTAGATAAAAGATATGAGTAAGAGAATATTTCTGTTAGAAGATGATGAAGGAATAAGGGACGTAATTGAACTTATTCTAGGGTTAGAGGATTATGATGTGGTCAGCTTTGAAACGGTTACTACATTTATGGAGGCAAATATTAATGATGTTCCTGATCTTTTTATTTTGGATGTAATGTTGCCAGATGGAAATGGGATGGATGTTTGTGCAGAGCTAAAGTCGATCAATAATAACATTCCCGTATTAATGATGAGCGCACATGCCAGTGCGGCAGATATTTCTATAAACTGTGCTGCTAACGATTTTATGGCTAAGCCCTTCGATCTGAATAAGCTGCTGGAGAAAGTTAATAATCTTATCGCTTAAGAAATTATCGTAGGTATTTAGTTTTAAAAAAAGTTGAATTTTTATCCCAACAAAAAGTTGCCGATAATGTTATTTTTGTAACATGCAGATCAGGCAACCCATTAGAGACATACAAGATTTTTTATTAAGTACGTATTTCGCCGATGGCTTACGCATTACGCTTGGTGTGCTACTTCCCTCTTTAATTCTGGCGCAGTTTGGGATGCTCAAATTTGGGATGACCTTATCATTAGGTGCGCTTTGCGTGAGCATTGTAGATAGCCCAGGCCCCATGGTGCATCGACGGAACGCCATGTTAGTTACCACAGTGTTAATTTTTGTTTTTTCCATCCTTACGGGATTAACCAATAAAAGCCCCTATTTCGTAGCCTTCCTGCTTGGAGCATCCAGCTTTGTATTCTCCATGTTTTATATTTATGGCATTAGGGCGGCATCTGTAGGCACTGCGGTATTGTTGATTATCGTTTTAAGTATAGATGATATTCGCCCTTGGCAGGAAGTCATTAAACATGCATTTCTTGTTTTAGCAGGAAGTCTTTGGTACACCGGATTGAGTTATTTCTTCTATCGGCTGCGCCCCTTTCGGCTGGTACAACAATCGTTGAGTGATTCTATTTTTGAAGTTGCAGAATTTCTCAGAGAAAAAGCGAAATTTTATCATCATAATAATAATTACGATAAAACATACGCAGAACTGCTTCAGCTACAGGTTTCAGTACACGAAAAGCAGGATGCCGTTAGGGAATTATTATTCAGAACCAGGGAAATTGTTAGGGATTCAAGCCCGGAGGGTCGGTTTTTGCTCCTGGTATTTGTAGACATGGTCGACCTATTTGAGCAGGTAATGTCTACCTATTATAACTACCAGCAATTGCACGAACAATTTGACAAGGCAGGGATATTAAAAGATTATGAGATGGCGATTAAGCGAATTTCATATGCCTTGGATGACATTGCATTTGCGTTAAAAAGTGGTGGTAAACCAGTTATTTCCAAAAGATTATTGATTGAAATTGAACGCTTAAAAATTAAAATCAATCACCTCGAAAAAAATAATATCAATCAGGAATATAATACCATCGGGATTATCGCACTCAAAAACATTGAGGTTAACATAGAAAATATTTTAGCCAGAGTTAAAACGATATTCAGCTATTTTAAGGTACGAACCAGCAAAGACATTCGCCAGGCAGAAGTAGATACAGAAAAGTTTATCAAGCGGCAAAAATTCGATTTTCAGCTTTTTACTGATAACTTAACCTATAGTTCTTCTACTTTCAGGCATTCTCTACGTGTTACAGTGGTAATGTTATTGGGTTTCGTTGTGGCAGAGATTTTAAATTTTTCTCACAGCTATTGGATTTTGCTAACCATTCTGGTGATTTCCAAACCAGGTTTTAGTCTCACTAAAGAACGAAATTATCAACGTTTAATCGGAACAACAGTTGGCGCTTTCGTTGGTATGGGGGTGCTGACTTATGTACATGACCGACATACACTCTTTGTTATTTTATTGATTTGTATGATTGGCAGTTATAGCTTTCAGCGTAAAAACTATGTGGTGAGCGTGCTCTTCATGACGCCTTATATCCTCATCCTTTTCGATTTTCTGGGAATGGGATCTATCGCTCTGGCCAGGGAAAGAATTTACGACACGTTTATTGGTTCCGGGATTGCATTACTCGCCAGCTACTCCCTCTTCCCTACCTGGGAACATGAGAAATTGAAAGAGGCCATGTTAAATATTATTAAAGCAAATAAGGCATACTATGCTCAGGTAGCGACGTTATATTTTGAAAAAAATTATAACAGAACAGAATATAAATTAGCCAGAAAAGAAGTATACGTTAGCACGGCAAATTTGGCTTCCCTTTTTCAGAGAATGTTTTCCGAACCGAAGAGTAAACAGTTATTTATTAAGGAGGTGCATCAGTTTACCACGCTCAACCATTTGTTATCTTCTTATGTTGCTACACTTTCTTTGTATAATAAGGAACACGAGTTTACTTTTGAGAGCTTTGAGGCCTTAAAACCGATGTCGAACAATACCGATTACCTATTTGATAGGACGATTGAAAATTTGGAGCAAAATAAAGAAACCTTAGATAATGTACCACTCATCCGTGTTGCAGATACAGGCTTTCAAATTCACAAAGGACAAGACCTGGTGCCAGAGCAATTTGATTTGATTCAGAAAGTGGCTTATGACATTTATAAACTAACGGGGAAGATTAAAATTTAACTGTTTCGTTAAACTACTTTCTCACGTTAAATCTACTACTAATATAGTTATTAGTGGTTATGAATATCCTCTTCCCGAGTAGCAGCCAGTTATTCAATATCAAACAATGGCTGCCTTGGTTTGTTAAGCTTACTTACTAAAGAATTATTAAGCATGGAAAAGTTATATACGGCTGAAGTTACAGCTACAGGAGGCAGAGATGGTCACGTTAAATCTAGTGATGGAATTTTAGATTTCGAATTGAGAAAACCTAAAGAAATGGGTGGTCAGGGTGGAGCAACAAATCCGGAAGAATTATTTGCGGCAGCCTGGGGACCATGTTATCTTGGCGCATTGGGTTCAGTTGCAGAACGCGCAGGCGTTGATGTGAGTGAGGCTAATGTTAAGGTTTTAGTATCCTTTAACAAGGATGATAATGCATTTACGTTATCAGCAGATTTGGACGTGCATATCCCGGGGATTTCTTTAGAAGAATCACAGTCTATCGCAGATAAAGCACACAGAGCTTGTCCATACTCCAAAGCCGTAAAGGGCAATATTGAAGTAAGGGTTACAGCTGTTTAGTTAATATATAAATTATTCGGATTCCCGTCATTCTTACGAAGACGGGAATTTTTTATTCCTAACTAAATGAGATCCGGAATGGTACCTCAGTTATAAAGTCACCTGCTCAGTTTTCGTGTTTATCGGCCTGCCGTTTTTGAAAGCTTCGCGGGTTTTTAATCCCAAAAGTTCAAACATTGCCATATCATCTACAAATGCTGGATTAGGCGTTGTTAGCAATTTATCACCCGCGAAGATGGAACTCGCGCCAGCCATAAAGCAGAAAGCCTGTTCTAATGTACTCATCTCATTTCTTCCAGCCGAAAGACGTACAACAGCATTCGGCATAACAATACGGGCGGTGGCAATCATCCTGACCATGTCCCAAATGGGTACACGCGGCTGATTTTCAAGCGGTGTGCCTTTTACTGGTACCAATGCGTTAACCGGTACTGATTCAGGATGTTGCTCCATATTGGCCAATGTCTGTAGCATAGAAACGCGATCATCAACAGTTTCACCTAATCCGATAATCCCGCCGCTGCAAACGGTAAGTTTAGCTTTTCGAACGTTTTGGATAGTGTTTAAACGATCATCATAAGTTCTTGTTGAGATAATTCTTTTATAATCCGCTTCAGAGGTATCAATATTATGATTATAGGCATATAAACCAGCATCAGCTAAACGCTGTGCCTGATTTTCAGTTAACATCCCAAGCGTGCAGCAAACCTCCATATCCATATCATTCACTGCCTTCACCATGTCAATTACCCGGTCAAAATCGCGGTTATCACGAACTTCCCGCCAGGCTGCACCCATGCATAAACGTGAAGCGCCACCAGCTTTAGCTTTAACCGCTGCATTAACAACTTCGCTAATTTGCATAAGCGGCTGCACTGTTAAGTCAGTATCATACCTCGCTGCCTGTGGGCAATAAGAACAATCTTCCGCACAGCCTCCGGTTTTAATGGAAATAAGGGAACTTACCTGAACTTCAGTATAACCTTCATTTTCCCGGTGGATGGTAGCTGCTTCATAAACCAGATCCAGAAATGGCCGGTTATAAATTTCGAGGATTTCTTCTTTACTCCAGTTGTGTCTTGTCGTTTTCATGGGATCAGAATTTTATTAATAATTTATAGCAAAAGTTTACTGGCCAAACCTAATATCAGCATGAAACCAAAAACATCAGTAAATGTAGTAATGATAATAGATGAAGCAATGGCAGGATCAATTCCTACCCTTTTCAATATCAATGGAATTCCTGCACCTGTAATACCTGCAATGAGTAAGTTACCCGTCATGGCCAGAAAGATTACCAGCCCCAACATTGGGTTTCCATCAAAGAAGAAGGCAAAAAGGAAGACAATTAAGCCATTCACGGCTCCATTAATTAATCCGACAGTAAATTCTTTCAAGACCGTTCTATAGGCTTGTTTATCCGTTAAGTCGTAGAGTGAAATACGCCTGACTGTTACTGCAAGTGCCTGCGTAGCTGCGTTGCCGCCCATTCCGGCTATAATGGTCATATACGCAGCTAAAGATGGAATTAACTTTATTGTAGGGTCAAAATAACGAACAACAGAAGAAGCCAAAAAAGCTGTCCCAAGATTAATCACCAGCCATGGAAGACGGGACTTCACCGCCTCTACCCAGTTACCGCTCAACTCCTCATCTTCAGATACACCGGAGATTTTCAAAATATCCTCTGTACTCTCCTCCTCCATCACATCAATTACATCATCAAAAGTAACGCGGCCTAGTAGCTTTTGGTGATCATCAATAACAGGAATACTGGTCAGGTTGTATTGAGAGATCAGGTTAGCCACTTCCTCCTGGTCGGTATTCGGATGCACATAAACCGCATCAATTTTGACCAGTTCGGTAATTTTTGCATCATGCCTGGCTTTGATGATATCTTTTAAAGATACAATTCCCCTAAAAATATCCTCGTCATCAACTACATAGATGGTGTAAAATTCTTCCATCTGCTCACTCTGGCGGATAATCTCATCAATCGCATCTTTTTTAGTTAAGTTAATGTTCACACAGATGATTTCTGTGTTCATCAAACCACCAGCAGTCTTTTCGTCGTAAGTTAAGAGGTTCCTGATTTCAGATGCATGCTCATCCTGCAGGTCTTCAAGAATTTCATTCTGCTCATGATCTTCAAGCTGGGAGATGATATCCGTTGCATCATCATAATCCAGTTCCTCAACAATTTCTGTACGTTTATCTGGATGAAGCTGAAAAAGTAAGTCCTCAGGGTGAGACTCTTCATCCATTTCAGAGATGATCTCTGAAGCGATTTCAGCAGGCAACAAATTAATGATGTGTTGCTGCTCCGATTTATCCAGGCGTTCGAAAAGAATCGCTATTTCAGATGCGTGATAATCATCTAAAACCTCTTTCAGGATTTCATCCCCGGCTAAAATTGCATTTTTAACCTTTAATACGTCGCTTTTATCTAGTTCGAATGATTGCATCTTGTTAGCCTAACCTAAAACCTGCTAAAGCTACCAAAATTAAATACTTATGAAAAAGAATAATAACGATTATTTAAACCAACCTTTTCTCCAAAAATAAATGATCTGAATGATCGCAATTACGCCCATTACAATCCAGGTCCACAGATAACCATGTGGACTATAAAGTTCTGGCATATTACCAGGCAATACCTTACCCGTAACCGGATCTTCACGGCTGAAGTTCATACCGTAAATACCAGCAATAAAAGTTAAAGGAATGAAAATGGAAGAAATAATCGTTAATACCTTCATAATTTCATTCATCCGGTTGCTGGTGATGGATAAATTCATATCGATATTCGCCGATGCAATCTCTTTAAGTGATTCTATAAAATCGATGATTTGAATACAATGATCATAGGCATCCTTCATATAGGTTTTGGTTAGGTCGGAGATCAATGCACTATCCGAACGGATAATGTCGTTGAGCTTATCCCGTTCAGGCCAGGCCACCTTTCTGATCGTAATCAGAGATCGCTTTATGGCTTGCGTATCATACATAATTCGCCTATCGGGATGGTCATAAAGCCGATCCTCAATAGCGTCTAACTCCTCGCCCCAAAAGTTCAGCAAGGCAAAATAATTATCAACGATTACGTCCATAATGGCATACATTAAATAACTACTGCCGCCAATCCGGATATTGCCTTTCCCAATCTCCAGACGCTTCCTAACGGGTTCAAAACAGTCGGCATAAGATTCCTGAAATGTAATTAGCGTACGCTCCGATAAAATAAATGAGATTTGATCATTACACAAAACATCTTCTTCGCCTAAATACAAATGCCTGCTTACCGAAAATAGATAGTCATCATTATCATACTCATCTAATTTTGGTCTTTGATAAGAACTGGTGATGTCTTCCAACACCAATCTGCTGATATCTAATTTTGAAAACAATGTTTCGAAAATATTTGGATCTGCCAGACCTTTAATATCAAACCAGTAATAGAAATCCTTATTCTGAATAAGCTTATCAATGTTATTGATGTGCTCAAGATCTTCTTTTTTATAACTGGATTCATTATAAGTGTGAAGCGTGATGTTAGGTTTCAATGCATTTTCGTCAATGGCATATTTACCCGGACTGGTGCCTGGCTCCGGTACGTTGTAGTGCTTATGACGATTACGTGGTTTGTTTTTTCCCATTATAGATAGAGTTTGGCCTGCGGACCCTGATTAAACAGCAAATCCACAATGCTTAAATTAGGCAAAAACTGATGCCTGTCTTCAAAAACCTGATAATAAGGCTTATTGTTTGCCATCTCATCAGCTTTTTTCGGATTCATCATTCCCCTGTGATCAAGTGCCGCTGGAATATCATCTTCGTAACTTTCCGTAACCTTCAATTCATATGGTAATTTCAGCTTTTTAGTTAACCAGGCCAGTAATTCTAAATTATAATCAAAAAGAAAATCAAATTTTTCATTGTAGAAACGAGCCAGTTCATCTTCATAAAATTCAAAATAGGCCGAACTGCGGTAACAGGTTTCGAGGCTTAACCAATGCAGGCGTTGCCATTTAAAGTCGTAACTGATGCGCACATCCTTCATCTTAGTATGATTCTTAGCACCTTTAATAATAGGTACGGTTAAATCTAATTTTCCATTCGGTGAATAGATACTTGCCCGGTTGCGATAAGTTTGTTTCGCTAAGTGCTCATTTTTTTCAATTAAAAAATCTTGTCCTACTTCCTGTAATAAGCTGAAGTAGCCCACCGGCGGAAGATAAAATAATGGAAGTATTGCTGTATTTTGCATTTGAAAATTTATGTTTGTAGCTGAAACGTTTTAAAAATAATGATTAAAAGAGGATTTGCGCATTTGGGCGTATTTTTTTTATTCCTGATATCGCTGCTACCTCTACCCTTGCTGTTTTTTTTTGCAAGATTACTATATTATCTGCTTTATTACATAATTGGATATCGAAAAAAAGTTGTCCGTCAGAATTTAATCCTATCATTTCCGGAAAAAGCTTCCTCAGAAATTATTCAAATTGAAAAGAATTTTTTTCACTTTCTATCTGACTTAATTTTTGAAATCATTAAAATGAGTACCATTTCTAAAAAAGAAACCCTCAGGCGGGTAAAATTTTCAGGATTGGAACAACTCGAAACTCATTTTGCTGCCGGTGGAAGTATTTTAGCTTGTACAGGCCATTATGGAAACTGGGAATTGGGCACACTGGCATTGGGCTTAAGCATTTCTGCTAAAACCATGGTCATTTATAAGCCACTCACCAATAAAATATTTGAATCATGGTTTGATAAGATGCGGACTAAGTATGGGAATATTTTTATAGCGATGCGCCAAACACTAAGGGGCATAGCTGCATATAAAAATGAACCTACCTTATTGTGTTTTGCGAGTGATCAGGCCCCTAGTCGCGAAGATACCAGGTACTTCCTTGATTTTCTTCAGCAGCCAACAGCAGCCTTGTTAGGCGTTGAAAAGATTGCAAAATCTACCAACCGACCTATTTATTATTTCAAGGTAACCGTGGTCAAACGAGGTTATTACCATGTGGAGGTATTACCGATGTGCTTAAATCCTTCAGAAATGAAGGAATACGAAATCACCAATCTTCACTTCAAATTTTTAGAGAACATTATTAAAGAACAGCCCGAATATTGGCTTTGGAGCCATAAACGCTGGAAATTTAAACCCGAATTACCCCAATGAACCCTTCTGTAGCCGTTGTTATTTTAAACTGGAATGGAAAAGCATTTCTGAATCAATTTTTACCAGGAGTTTTACGGTCTGAATATGATAACCTGCAGGTAATTGTGGGTGATAATGCTTCAACCGATGATTCTGTTTCATTTTTAGCACAAAATTTCCCGACTGTCGAGATTATCAAAAACGATCAGAACTATGGCTTCGCTGGCGGTTACAATAAAGTACTCGAACGTGTAAAGGCAGATTACTACATTTTACTCAACTCGGATGTTGAAGTTACCCCTAACTGGATTAAGCCAGTAATTGCCTTGATGGAGAGTGATGCAAAAATTGCAGCGGCACAACCAAAAATTAAATGGCAATTAAATAAAAATCAATTCGAATATGCCGGCGCAGCAGGTGGCTACCTGGATATTTATGCTTATCCATTTTGTCGCGGACGCTTGTTTAATGTTTACGAAGAAGATCATGGGCAGTATGACGAAAAATCTGAAGTTTTCTGGGCCAGCGGTGCCGCCTTTTTTATCAAAAGTAAATATTGGAAAGAGACTGGCGGCTTAGATGCAGACCTTTTTGCCCATATGGAAGAAATTGATCTTTGCTGGCGATTAAAAAACCTTAATTATAAAGTGATGTACTGCCCTGACGCGGAAGTCTACCATGTTGGTGGTGGTACTTTACAAACGGAAAATCCATTTAAAACCTATCTTAATTTCAGAAATAATTTAATAATCATGCAGAAAAACCTGCCAGCTGCTGATGCAGTTTTCAGGATTTCTATTCGAATGTGTATCGATTTTATCGCCTGGTGGCACTTCTTATTGAGCGGAAAACCAAAATTCACATTAGCCGTAAGTAAAGGTCACTGGCACTTTATAAAATCCATCGCCAAAACAAACAGCAAAAGAATGGCAAACCAAACACCATATATACAACATACAGGGGTTTATAACAACAGTGTAGTCTGGGCTTTCTTCATTAAGAAAATTAAATATTTTAAAGACTTAGTTAGCAGCTAAAGATTCATCGATAGACTTTTTAATCCAATGAATGGTATTTGTGGCCAGGCCAACAGCGCTAAACTTTACCTTACCATTTTTATCAATGATAGCGTGTGTTGGATATAATGTTACTGAATATTTACTGGCAAGGTTGTGCCCATTAGGAACCACTTGGTAATCATAAGGAGTGGTTTTTAGAAATTTTTGCAAACCATATTTTTCGTCGGTTGCAATTGCAAGAAATACGACGTCAGGATTGTCTTTATACTTCGCCACGAGCTCGTTTAGTTGTGGAATCTCCTGCCTGCAAGGTGGACAATTAATAAACCAAAAATTCAAAACAATCACCTTACCTGTTGCTTCTCGTAAATCAATTTTATTGCCATTAATGTCAGTAGCTTTGAAACCTTTAAAGTCGTCGCCTTCTTTAAATGAATCGCTTAAGCGCGGCTTAGGCATTTTTTCGAAATAGCTAAACTTTTGCGCTTCAGATAGTTCAAAAATCAAATATTCCGTTGCACCACTTTCCGTTTTTGTACCTCTTGTTTTTAAACCATATTTACCAGTGGACATTAACTTTTGCCAAACCAGATAAGGATAAACATTTCCATCTTCTGCCCTAACCACTGATGTTTCGTTGAGCACATTCTGTTTTGCATTGTTCGTTTGCGCATTAACTAAAAGTGAGCCCATTATTAAACACGAGAAAAGCGTTGTTTTTAGCATACCATTATTTTTTGATCAATAAACTCTCCAGAGCCAAACGATAGCCATTCATGCCAAATCCTGTTAATACACCTTGACAATTTTTTCCGGTAAGCGAAACGTGGCGATACTCTTCACGTGCATAAATATTGGAAATATGTACTTCTACAACAGGTGTTTTAATTGCCGCAATCGCATCTGCAAGTGCAACTGAAGTGTGCGTATAACCGCCTGCATTTAAAATAATACCATCATAAGTGAATCCGATCTCATGAAGTTTGTTAATCAGTTCTCCCTCTACATTGCTTTGATAATACTCAATAGTGACGTCGGTGTATAAAGCTTTCAACTCTTTTACATAGTCTTCAATACTGGTATTGCCATAAATTGAGGGTTCTCTAACGCCCAGTAAATTTAAATTCGGGCCATTTATAATTTGTACTTTCATGCTGGTATCAATTGATTAGTAATCTGCTAAGCCAATAACTTGTTTTATGAAATTATGGCCTGATTGTATTGCAATTATACGGAATGCTAATAAAAATATATCAATTTCGAATAAATGAATTCTATGTCTTATGATTTCGTTATATCTTTGAAGCTGAATGATAATTGTTTCGAAATAATCTATATGCTGTGTGGCAATCCCATATTAAAGGCTTCAGATCTTACTTAAAGCTAGAACGATCGTTCTCTGGCAACTCCGTAGAGGCTTACCTCAGCGATATTGAAAAACTGGTTCAATATTTCCAGTCCATTGATTCCACACCTAATCTAAATGAAATTACTACGGCAGATTTAAAGGCCTTTATCTCCTGGTTAAATGAACTAGGCATGCTTGCCAGTACACAAGCCAGGGTAATTTCCGGATTGAAGGCTTTCTTTACTTATCTCCTATTGGAAGATATCGTGGTAAACAATCCTATGGCTTTAATTGATGCACCTAAGTTGAGCAGAAAATTGCCAGATACGTTGAACATCTACGAGATCAACCAATTGATCGATGCGATTGACGCTTCCAAACCTGAAGGAATGCGCAATAAGGCTATTTTGGAAGTTCTTTATGGTTGTGGATTAAGGGTAACGGAGTTAACAGAACTAAGAATTTCAAGTCTTTTCCCGCAAATTGAATTTATAAAAGTAATTGGAAAAGGAAATAAGGAGCGTTTGGTACCCATTGGAGGCGTTGCATTAAAGCTTTTAGATCTTTATATGACGCAAGTGAGGGTGCACATGAATATCAAAAAAGGGAATGAAGATTTCATCTTCTTAAACCGCTTCGGGGCAAAACTTTCCAGAATTTCTATCTTTAATCTGATCAAAAGCCTTGCAATTGCCACAGGGATAAAAAAAACCATCAGTCCGCATACGTTGCGCCATTCTTTTGCTACGCATTTAATTGAAGGAGGTGCAGACTTAAGGGCAGTGCAGGAAATGCTCGGACATGCAAGTATTACCACTACAGAAATATATACGCATATCGATCGTGATTATTTGCGTGACGTGATTACGCAATTTCATCCGAGATCATAGCCATAATCATTCTATCTTTACCCTGCATATCTTTGCGTAATGATATGTTTTTAAATCCTTTATTACCTAACATCTCTATCATTTCTTCACCTAGATATTCATTAATTTCAAAATACAAACGCCCGTTAAAATTTAAATTTGTTAACGCAAAATCAACAATCGCCTGATAAAAAACTAATGCATCATCATCCTTCACAAATAAGGCAAGATGAGGTTCGTGAGCTAAAACATTATCATGCATTTGCTGCTTCTCCAGTTCACGGATATACGGTGGGTTACTCACAATCACATCGAACTTAACATCAGTTTGATAATTCAGGATATTAGCCTTAATAAACACGACATCCACACCGATTGATTCTGCATTCCTTTCCGCAACGATGAGCGCATCGGGTGAGATATCTAAACCCACCACATCAAAATCTGGAAGGTAATTTTTTAAAGATATTGGAATGCACCCAGAACCTGTTCCAATATCCAGAACTTTCAGGTTTTGCGTTCTGATAGGTGTGTGATCATGAATAATCCAATCTACCAATTCTTCTGTCTCCGGACGTGGAATCAGTACATTTTCATTTACTTCGAACACTGAACCATAAAAATGAGCAACGCCTAAAATATGCTGGATAGGTTTGCCAATTTTTAAGTCGTTAAGAATGCTTAATAATTTTTGCAAATCTACAAAGGAAACTGACGTGTCTTTAGCCATCTTCAGTTTTACCGGAGATAAACCTAAAACATGTTCTGCAGACAATCCGAATAATGCGGCGGCTTCTTCTTCACCATACAGCGATTCTAATTCTATTTTATATTGTTCTGCTAAGGCTTCGATTTTCATTGGTGTAAAATTACTTAATTGCAACCATATCATTGCAGTATACCTAAATCGATCGTGCTTTTTTTACTACTTTTGCGCTAATGAGCGACGAGTTTTACCTTAAAAGATGTTTGGAGCTGGCTTCACTGGCAATAGGCAATGTAAACCCAAATCCGATGGTGGGCTGCGTTATTGTTTTAGATGGAAAAATCATTGGCGAGGGGTATCATCAACAGTTTGGTAAAGCCCATGCAGAACCAAATGCGGTTAAAAGTGTATTTGACAGGTATGGTGCAGATGCTGAAAATCTACTACTACTAGCCACTGCCTATGTAAATCTGGAACCGTGTGCGCACTTTGGGAAAACGCCGCCATGCGCAGATCTGTTTGTAAAACACCAACTAAAAAAAGTCGTTATTGGTAATCGTGATCCTTTTGATGGCGTAGATGGCAAAGGCATCGAAAAGCTTACAAATGCAGGAATAGAAGTAATTAGCGGTGTTTTGGATGCCGAATGTCGTCATTTTAATCGCCGTTTTTTTACCAGGATTGAACAAAAAAGACCTTACATCATTTTAAAATGGGCAGAGACTGCCAACGGCTATTTTGCCACAAAGGATGGACATCAAAAATGGATAAGTGGCGCTTTAGCAAAGCGATTGGCTCACCAGTGGCGTACTGAAGAAGACTCTATTTTAATTGGTAAGCAAACCGCCCTGATGGATAACCCACAGTTAACCAGCAGAGAATTTCCAGGTAAAAACCCAGTCCGATTGGTCATTGATAAAAACCTGCAAATCCCTAACACCAATAACGTTTATAATTCAGCGGCAAAAACCATCATATTTAATGAGGTGAAAACAGACGTTGTAGATAATATTCATTACATACAGATGGAAGATATGCACTTTTATTTGGCTCAAAAAATTGCATTTCAACTTTATCTGATGGATATTCAGTCTGTTATAATTGAAGGTGGTGCACATATTTTACGTCAATTTTTGGAAGCAGACCTTTGGGATGAAGCCAGAATTTTTACTGGTCCAAATAGCTGGGACGACGGCATTGCTTCTCCTACAATTAATGGAAACCTGACCGAACAGATTCAAATTGGTAAAGATCAACTTTCCATTTATATAAACAATTCAAATAAATGATATACATCGTTTTAAGTGTTTTCTGCAGCGTAGTTGTAGCCGTGTTACTCAAACTGGCAAAGCGTTATGAAATTAGTATTATCCAGGCCGTTACCGTAAATTATTTCACAGCTTTAACCTTGTGTTTTCTGTTTTTTAAACCTGAGGTAAATTTGCTCTCTTCATCTGCACCCTGGCCAATTTACATTGCACTTGCTATTTTACTCCCTTCTATATTCTTGGTACTGGCCGCATCTGTAAAGAACCTGGGCATTGTAAAAACAGACATTGCACAGCGGCTATCTTTATTTATTCCGATTTTAGCTGCTTATTTTATTTTTAGGGAAGGTTTTAATCAATATAAATTAATCGGTCTGGGAATTGGTTTTTTGGCTATTTTACTCACTTTTATCCGTAAGTCTGATCAGGAAAATAGATCAAATAACTGGATCTATCCAATCTTTGTATTTATCGGTTTTGGTGTAATTGATGTGCTTTTTAAACAAATTGCATTGTATAAAAGCTTGCCCTATACCACCTCCCTATTCACGGTGTTCGCTATGGCTTTCGTTGTATCGATGGCTATCGTAATCTATTTGGTGATCACTAAAAAAACAAAACTGCAACTGGTTAATTTAGCTTGCGGGTTAATTTTGGGTTTTTTCAATTTTGGAAATATTTTATTTTACATGAAAGCCCACAAAGCTTTGTCTGAAAATCCTTCCACTGTTTTCGCAGCAATGAACTTAGGTGTAATTGTAGTTGGAAGTTTAGTTGGAATTGTGGTATTTAAAGAAAAGCTGAGTAAATTAAACTACATCGGAATTATTTTAGCACTTGTGGCAGTCATCTTCATTACCTTATCTCAACATGCTGTTCGATGATTCTTATAAAACCATAGAGGATACCGCTCAAGGTATTTTCCGTGATAAAGGAAGCAAGTTTCTCGGTTATATCTACCCAATTCGTTCAGAAGCCGAAGTTAAACCTATTCTTTTAAAACTAAGGGCTGAACATGGTAAAGCTAATCATTTCTGTTATGCTTATCGCTTAACACCCGACCGTTCTGTTTTCCGTGTTAATGATGATGGCGAACCTTCTGGCACTGCAGGCAGGCCAATTTTAAATTGTTTACTATCAGAAGATATCACCAATGTGTTAATCGTAGTTGTACGATATTTTGGCGGAACGCTATTAGGTGTTCCTGGTTTAATTAATGCTTATAAAAACGCTAGTGTAGAAGCGATTAAAGAATGTAAGATTATCACAAAGACCGTAAATGACGTTTACGAATTAAGCTTCGATTACCTGCAGATGAATGAGGTGATGAAGCTGATTAAAGATGAAAACCTGCAAATTTTAGCACAGCAGTTCGATACCGATTGTACCATAAAATTCGAAGTGAGAAAGTCTTATTTGAACCAGGTTTTAGGTAGATTTGACAAGATTACAGGTATAAAACTTAAATACCTGGAAACGGTATAGCAAGGGAAATTAAATCAAAGAATTATGAAAATAGCGGAAAGTGACTTAATTGTTAATCCTGATGGGAGCATTTACCATTTAAATTTGTTGCCTGGTGATGTTGCAGACCACGTCATTACCGTTGGAGACCCGGATCGGGTTGGTGATGTAAGTAAGTATTTCGATCGCATAGAATACAAAAAGGGAAAACGTGAATTCATTACGCACACGGGCTATATCGGCAAAAAGCGCATAACGGTGATTTCTACCGGCATCGGAACAGATAACATTGATATCGTATTTAATGAATTAGATGCCCTGGTGAACATCGATTTTGATACCCGCGAAATAAAAAACAAATTAACTTCGTTGAATATCATTCGTGTTGGTACATCAGGAGCAGTACAGCCAGATATCCCGATGGGGACAATTTTAGCATCATCTCATGGCCTGGGAATGGATGCTTTGATGAATTATTACGTGAATGATCCACTTGAAGAAGAAAAACCACTGAGGGCTGCTGTTCATGCTCATTTTGGCCATCTTAAAAACATCAACCCATATTTAACAGCAGCTGATCAAACCCTACTAAATACGATTGGTAAAGATTTACCTAAAGGAATTACGATCACTGCCCCAGGATTTTATGCACCCCAAGGTAGAATGGTAAGGGCAAAAAACTTGATTCCAAATTTCATCGAATTAATTAATAGTTTCAGCAGCAATCAGTATAGAATTACCAACCTGGAGATGGAAACGGCCGGGATATATGCACTGGCCAATGTTTTAGGACATAAAGCACTATCTATCAATGCAATTCTAGCCAGTAGAGTTAAGTTTGAGTTTAGTAAAGAACCACAGAAAATCGTAGATCAAGCTATTAGATTGGTTTTGGAAAGAATATAGAGTTAACCTCATCAATTTAAACTGATGAGGTTAAATATTAGATAATCATACAGCTGAGATCGTTTCCTTAACTAACTCATTCCCTGCAGTATCATAATAAATACAAGTCATATTTTTTAAATCAGTTATCCATTTTTCTACACCGGCATCTGCAGCATGTTCGCAGAAGGAAATGAAACCTGTTTCTCCTGCTTGGTGGCTTTTTAAGGCATGCTTTAATTTCTCTACCGATGAATCCGTGTTTATCACTAATTCTGGATATTCTTCAGGGTGTATTTGCAGCACTTCATCTTCGCTGGCAAAATAAGCAGATAAGCCGTTCGAAACATAAACATCATTTCTCACTACGCCCAGTTCCTTTAATTCTTTAATAAATTGAGGAAAATCTGAACCCGTTTTAATCTTTGATTCTGCAGTCTGAATATCTTCTTTGGTAAACATAATTTATTTGTTTAAGGAAACTTTGTAAATGGTAGTTTGCGTATACAAATCATCTGGTTGCAGTATGGTGGTTGGAAATTCCGGAATATTTACTGCATTCGGGTGGTGTTGTGTTTCCACACAAAAGGCATCAAAACCTACATAATCTCTTCCTCCCTTGCCATTCTTCACCTCTAAATATTTAGCAGTATAGAAATGCGCTATCGGTTCTGTTGTGTATACACTTAAAGTTAAACCACTACCCGCTTCAATTGTTTTGCTTGCTAAAGATAGATCGCCATAAATCTTATCCAATACGAAAGATTGATCATAGCCATCTTCATTCCAGTCCTTTCCTATCTCTTTAGGGGCTGTAAAATCCAGCGCTGTGCCTGAAACCGGCAACAGTTTACCAGTTACCGAATAGCCTTCATCTTGTTCCAGGTAGTTTGAAGCAAAGATTTGTTGTTGATGCTTACTGACATTTCCGCCAGTTGGCGACAAATTAAAATAGCCATGATGTGTTAAATTCACTGGTGTTGCAGCATCAGTTTCGGCTTCGTAACTCAATATGAGTTCGTTGTTTTCAGTTAGTTCGAAAGTTAAACCTACAATTAAATTGCCAGGAAAATTTTCTTCTCCATCCAGGCTTTCATATTCCAGTGTAACTGTACTTCCATCTTCATTAAAATCAATAACATCCCAAACCTTTCGATCAAAACCAACCAAACCACCGTGCAGCGTACTATCATCCGTATTCAAAGCCAGTTGATAACTCTCTCCTCCTACCTCAAATTTCCCATTCTTAATCCGGTTTGCGTAACGACCAATTATCGCTCCCAAATAAGGATAGTTTACGAGGTATTCAGGGTCAATGTATTGTTCAAATTCATCAAATCCAAGTACAATATCCTGCTTTTCTCCATGGATATTTTCGACGATAAATTTGTTGATGATTGCACCATAATTAAATATCTTAACGTAAGTACCTTTGCTATTGGTAAGTTCGATTGCGAATACTTCTTCGCCATTAATAAATTTACCTGTTGATATTTGCTGAACGCTCATAAATTGTAACTTAGTGCTTTGTTTCCGAAACAAACATACTATTATTAATGCTTTTAATAAATATTTTTAGCCAAATGGAGATTAATCTAGAACAAAAATTCAGGGAACATTATGGTACAAATCCACATGCAGCTTATTTTACACCTGGGCGTGTAAATCTTATTGGCGAACATATTGATTATAATGGAGGCCTAGTTATGCCTTGTGCAATCACCCTGGGAACATGGCTCGCCATTTCTCCAAATGCGGATGGCCAATACCGAATGAAGAGTTTAAATTTTGAAGAGCAAATTACGATAGCAAGTAACAGGAAGCAAGATAAAATTGGAAGTCATTGGGCAAACTATCCCATAGGTATCATCAATGAGTTTCTACAGGATAATAAGCAAATTCCTGGTTTGGATTTCCTTTTCTACGGGAACATTCCCATTGGTTCAGGCTTATCATCTTCTGCATCAATTGAGATTGCTACAGCATTTGCGCTGAATGATTTTTTGAACTTAGGCTATGATAAATTGGACCTGGTTAAAATGGCCAAGCGGGTTGAGAATGATTTCATTGGCTTAAATTCTGGTATTATGGATCAGTTCGCAGTGGCTTTTGGAGAGAAAGAAAAGGCCATTGTATTGGATTGCGAAACTTTGAAATATAAAATGGTTGAAGTTAACTTAGGGAACTATGTTTTAGCCATCATCAATACCAATAAACCCAGAGAATTAGCAGAATCAAAATATAATGAACGAGTAGCGGAATGCCAGACTGCCTTAAAGTTGCTGAATGAGGAAATCACCCTTCACAACCTTTGTGAATTGACAGCAGATAAATTCGCGTTGCACAGCCACCTTATTTCAGATCAGCGGATTCTTAATCGGGCTACACACGTTGTTAAAGAAAACGACCGTGTCCATTTAGCGGCTAAAGCACTTAATCATGGTGATCTGGAGGAATTCGGCCGACTCATGTATGCATCGCACCAATCATTAAAAACACTTTATAAAGTGAGTGGAAAAGAATTAGATGCAGTTGTTGATTTTTGCTCAATTTATGATCATGTTATCGGTGCCCGAATGACAGGCGCTGGTTTCGGTGGGTGTGCCATCGCACTATTGGAAAAAGGTTTCGAAGAAGACTTTGCCAAAAACCTGACAGATTATTATGTAGATAATATTGGTTACGCCGCTGCTATATATATTAGTGAAATCGGCAATGGCCCTATAAAACTTTAAATTACACCTAACTATTAATATGAGTGATGCAAAACTTTATCGTGATGCATTGGCAGTTTGAAAAATGAGAAAATTAAAATTAGACGAATTAAATCGTCCGGATGTGGAAGAATTTAAAGCACGGGAAAAATTACCAGTTATAGCAGTTTTAGATAATGTCCGCAGTATGCATAATGTGGGTTCAATATTCAGAACCGCGGATGGTTTTGCTTTAGAAAAGGTTATTCTCTGTGGAATTACCGCACAGCCGCCACACCGTGAAATTGAGAAAACCGCTTTAGGTGCAACACAATCAGTTGAGTGGATACATTTTGCTGATACGGCTTCGGCAGTGGATGACTTAAGGAAAAATGGTTACGAGATTGTAGCTATTGAACAAGCAGAAAACAGCACGATGTTAAATACCTTTGTGCCTGATCAAAATAAGAAATATGCGCTAATTTTCGGTAATGAAGTAGATGGTGTAAGTGATGATGTGATGTCTAAAATTGACGAGTGTATTGAAATTCCACAATTCGGAACTAAACATTCCTTTAATATTGTCATTTCAGCAGGGATTGTCTTCTGGGATTTCTTCGCAAAATTGAGATTGTAAAGGCATTTATTTCTCATTCTCGGTTATCGGATGAATATCAGCGAGCTGCAATTATTCAGCCGGTGACTACTTCAATTCTTTTCGACAAAATGATTCTATTGGGTTATCAAAATAATTAAAAATGCAATGAATTAGATGGAAATCTGGCTGTGTTTTAAATTTCTTCTTGATTACGAAATACAATATGTATAGAAAAATATACATATTTTAACATTACTTTAACATTAATGTAACTTTTTTATATACGTTTCTGATCAATCTAATCTTCTGATTTCTTGACGTTTGACTAATTATCTTCACTTTGGCAAGGTTTTTTCTAAGGAGAGGCAAAACAGTAAGGTAAAAATGCTGTTTAACCACTAATATACAAAAGATAAAAAGAACATGAATACGAGGATTACAAAATCAGCAATGTTGGTTGCATTATTGGGATTATCATCACAATTATTTGCACAAGAATCAACGCCAACTACATCTGGTAGATTTGGCAAACAACCATTAAGAACCTGGAGCGTTGGTGCTCAAGGTGGTATTTTTAGCCAAAACACTTTCTTAGGTGGCGGTAGCGTTACTGCTAGAGAATTTAAAAGCATCGGTTACGGAGCATTTGTTAAAAAACAAATTTTGCCTGCTTTAGGTTTACAAGCAGACTTTTTACGTGGAGAAATGAAAACTATTGTTGCTCCAAACGTAGAACAAAAAAACAGCATCAACTGGGCAGGATCATTAACAGCAGTTTTGAATATTGCTAACTTCAGCTTAAATACAGAAAATGCAGTATTAATCCCTTACGTTAAAGCGGGTGCTGGTTATATGGCTTCTGATTCACAAGTTGGAACTACACAAGTTTTTGCAGACAGAGAAGGATGGTATATCCCAACTGGAGTTGGATTTAAATTTGGTGTATCAAAAGGAATCAACATTGATTTAGGTTACGACATTAACTTTATTAAATCTTCACCAACTGTAAAAAGCGCTTACCTAGAGAACAGATATTCTTATTCTCACGTAGGTCTTGAATTTGCTTTAGGTAACAAAGAAAATTCTCAATTACAAAACTATAGCGCAGTTGCAGATCTTCGCAAACAAAGTGCTGAAGAAAGTGCTGAGTTAAGAAGAGCATTATCTACTGCTGAGCAAAATGCACAACGTGATAGAGATCAATATGCTAAAGATTTAGCTGATGATGATAATGATGGTGTTGCAAACAAATTTGATAAATGCCCAGGAACTGGATCAGGTACAGTTGTAGATGGTTCAGGTTGCCCAATCAAAGTTCAACGTGAAGTGATTAGAGAAACTAAAGTAATCACTGAAGAAGATCGTAAAGTAGTTAAAGATGCAATCTCTAACTTAGAATTTGATTTAGGTAAATCAACTATCCGTTCTAAATCTTATGCTTCTTTAAACCGTGTTGCTGGTTTATTAGTAGATAAAAACTTTAGCTTAAAATTAGCTGGTCATACAGATAACACTGGTGGTAGAGAATTAAACTTACGTTTATCTAAAGAAAGAGCTGAATCAGTAAAAGCTTATTTAGTTTCTCAAGGTGCTAATGCATCAAGAATCGAAGCTACTGGTTACGGACCTGATCAACCAATTTCAACTAACAAAACTGCAGCTGGTCGTCAAGAAAACCGTCGTGTAGAATTTACATTGTACTAGTCAATAATTAAAGACTAAATAAGAAAAGCTTCTCAGATTAATTTCTGAGAAGCTTTTTGTTTTGTAGCTATAGCCATCAAGATTTATTTTCTGTATGGTAATTAGAAAATGCTTTATTGAAAGCAAAACAATCAAGCGTTTAAGTATATAAAAATGGGTTCTCAGATTATTTCTGAGAACCCATTTTGGTTAGTACTGCCATATATTTTAAACTAATGGCAAAATCAACTTATCAAGTTGAGTTGGCTGTGTGTTGGAAACTTCGTCAGTTTAAAGTGTAGGTTCTCCTACGCTAAACGTCTACCGCACGCACATACTCCGTTGCCTCATCTGTAACGGTTTGGTCAATCCTATTTAATTGCGCCACCTGCTTTTAACGGAAGTGAGGTTGCCACAGCCAATGAAGAATTGGCTTCGCAATGTCGACTGTGTTAGCATAGCTCCCTAATTATATGCATTTTATGCGCCAAGCAATGATGGCAAATGAACTTATAAAATTGAGTTAGCTGTAGGTGGAAAACTTCGTCAGTTTAAAGTTTAGGTTCTCTAATCTTAAACGTCTACTGCAAGCAAATGCTTTGTTCCATCACCTGGTAATTCCGTCTTTCTTTTTCCGCTACCAACGAAGATGAGGTTGCCACAAAATGAAATACAACGTTCCTCATTATGGCAACCTAATAGTTAAGACAATCCCTTTTTATTTTTATAAGTCATTTTGGCTTTCGTACCAGCACTATAATTGTAATTTTTTAAGTTACTGGCTTTTTTCTCATGAAATGCTGCACCTCTTTCAGATTGATCTTCTTCTTCAGCTTTCTTTTTCTTTGGTTTAGCAGTCGGATCCACAATCTTTAAATCTTCAGGCAATTCCATGACTTCCATCCGTTGACCGATTGCCTGTTCTATTTTTTTAACTTCAATCAATTCGATATCTGTAGAGAAAGTAATGGCAACAACTTCTTCATCTCCCTGTTTAACAATACGCTGAATTAGTGTTTCTTTTTGTTCAGGTAATTCTAAATGAATAATGAATGGAATTCCATAGATGTCTAAGTCGCCAAGATTCTCATTTGCAACAATTAAAACGCGTGACTTTGGATTTGATTTGAAATCTTCAATATCATCGTAACCCTTATCATCGAAAAATAAGGATCTATAGATACTGTATTCTTCATCGTTAGTATGATTGAAATTTTTATAAACAGTTTGAGCAGTTAAACGCGTATTAACGAAAACGACAGCCTTATCAAAAAATTCTTTATCGTTCATCAATAAAGTCAGCAAGTTCAGTTTCGTTCTGAAATTTGGAACCTGGTACAACATCTGCTGATAAACTTCGGCTTGCTGCGCTCCGATCTCATCAACCTCAATAGTAGTCGTTGATTCTTTCATGAAAGGTGAAATCATAAGATTCAACTTTTCATGCATAACCTCGGTAAAAACAACATGTTGAGCTTTATATGCGCTATTTGCCAATTCAACTACTGGCAATTGTAAGCCCTTTTTAACAATTAATTCAGCATTATCAACGATAAATAACTGAATTTTGTTAGTATTAAGAGCAAGTTTTAAGTACAAAGCCCTCGCCCTGTCTGGTACTGCCACGATAATATCACATCCATCTGTAATCTCATTCATTTGCGTATCAACCGCACCACGACTATCGATTCCTAAAATTCTGAATGTTTTGTTTCTGTTTAATAACTTAAATTGCTCCAGAACATGATCAACATGCTCTGCATCAGGAACTAATATTAATGCTCTTGGTGCTTCCTCAAAAGCATATTTTAATTTCATCAGTGTCGCTAAAACATAAGTTGTTGTTTTGCCGACGCCCTCTGGTCCTACTGCTATCACATCCTGGCCACCTAGAATACGCGACATTGTTTTAGCCTGGATCTCTTTTGGAGTTAAAAATCCTGCATCAGTCATTGCTGCAACAAGTGGTTTGCTAAGTTTCAATTTATCTAAAGACACTACTTATTTTTTTAATGTTTGAAAGCACAAATATCCTTAAAATAATTAGCTTTTAAGATATAGAATTTAAGGCAATCGAATCGGGCGATCTTTATTCTTCAATCCAGCAGCAGAACAGTGCACTAATTCTGAAAAATATTTCGATAATTTATTAATAATGATGTCCCAATACAGAATATCTTATCTAAAAATAAGTCGATAATAATTTTATTTAACTAATAATCAAATATTTACAAAATAACCGTAATTAATAACTACTATATCTATAGATATTATATAGTAATTTATATATTTGCTTAACATTACTCATTAACTAAACAATATGTTCAACAACTAAATGCCATAATCATGTCGATCTATTTTCAATACCCCAGCATAGATGAATTCCAAAACCTCATTTATCCGATAAATGTTCAGCGTTTAGAAGATCGGAAAGACGTTAAGGATATTATTGAAGATAAGATTAATCAGCAACATATAGAAGACCTGAAAGATTATTTAGCATTAAAACCAATTTAAACTGTTAGCAGGTTGACCGATTGGAAGGTTAAGTTTTAAAAAAGCGTATAAAGTGGTTCGAATCCACTACCTGGCTACTAAGTGTTCTCATATGCACTTTTCCTGATTTTGCTCAATCAGGTGAGATTTGGTTATCTTATATTTGTTTTGTTGTTAGCAAAGGCTATCCGCGATGGATAGCCTTAACTTTTTAAGATAAGTTGGCCTTTTGATTTATTCTAACGCTTTCTCCTATCCTGCTGAAACATTTTTTTCCATAATATTAGTAATTTTGAGATTGATTCTTTCCTGCAAAAATTTTAAAAAATATCAAACTTTTTATATCCATCACGGTTATCTATATAATTCACATTATACTAATCTGTTACAGATTAATTTGTTTGGTTTAAAAAAGGGATTTATGGATATAAATCCCTTTTCTTTTATGCTCAATTTTAAAGTGATATCTTCGTTAAAGCAATATTAAATCTTCACACCTTAATGAATAGAAAACATTTCCTTTCTTCATTTATTGCAGCAGCAGCAGCAGTTTTACCAACTTTTAAAGGTATTGCTAGTCCCGTTGATGATCAGCATTCATCTTTCGAAACTCCACCATATTTAAAACAGGGCGATACCGTTGGAATTACAAGTCCGGCAGGATACATTACCTTAGACCAAATACAACCATCCGTTCTACAGATGCAAAGCTGGGGCTTCTACGTCAAAATTGGATCTACCATTGGAAAACGTGATTTTACCTACGGGGGAACAGATGAAGAACGACTTAAGGACTTTCAACAGATGCTGGATGATCCAAATCTGAAAGCCATTATGTGTGCCCGAGGCGGCTATGGTTTGGTCAGGATTATTGACCAGTTGGATTTTTCACAATTTATACGCCATCCGAAATGGATTATTGGCTTTAGTGATATTACTGTATTACACTGTCATTTAGCCAAAAACCTTAGGATCTCTTCTATTCATTCGAAAATGTGCAATAGTTTTCCGGATGATTGGACAAAGGCCGAACCTATTCAAATAGAAACCATTCTATCGATAAAAAGTGCATTGATTGGAGAACAAATGGGCTATACTGCAGCTTATAATATGAACAATAGGTTGGGAAAAGTAGAGGGGATTTTAGTTGGTGGAAATTTAAGCATTTTAGAAACCCTTGCAGGAAGTAATTCGGACTTGGACACGAAAGATAAAATTCTTTTCATCGAAGATACTGGCGAATACCTATATAGCATTGATCGAATGCTTTGGAATCTAAAGCGTTGCGGTAAGCTGAAAAATCTAAAAGGATTAATTATTGGCGGTTTTAAAGTTAAGCCTGATGATCCGGGAGAGGAATTTGGAAAAACTGTTTACGAAATTGTATTGGAAAAAGTTAAAGAATACCATTATCCTATTGCTTTTGATTTTCCTGTCGGGCACCAGCGAAATAACTTTGCACTAAAATGTGGTGCAAACCATGTTTTGGAGATTAATGAGAATGGTTCAGTATTGAGAACGATTTAATTTATTCCAGTATTTTCATCCGGCAACGAGTGGTCATGAAGCAAATCTATGATTGAAATTTTGTTAAATAATTTGTATTTTTGAGTTATGACTATAATCGCACATCCTAAAACCAAAAAGCAGGAAGCAGCCATCGAGGCGGTTTTAAAAGCTTTGAATATTTCTTTTCAAAAGGACGATGAAAGTCCTTATAACCCGGAGTTTGTGGCAGAGATAAAAGCACGTATGAAAAGTGCTGAAAAGGGAAATGTTACGAGGATTAAAGATCCCAAAAATATATGGGAAAGTATTTTATAGAAGTCGAAAGACAAGCGAAGAAAGATTTAGAAATTCAATATAAATCCGGAGACAAGGCATCTATTAAAAGAATAGATCAAATATTTGTCGAATTATCAGAACATCCTGAAGCTGGTATTGGGAAACCAGAAAAATTAAAATATAATTTAACTGGTTTCTGGTCGAGACAAATCAATAGAAAAGACCGGCTGATCTATAAAATAGAAGAGCATATCGTAACTGTTACCATTATCTCTGCTATAGGTCATTATGGCGATAAGTAATATTATACCGTCTTCACTTCATTCTCTGCATAATCCTCAATATCAGTGATATAATGATTAATCAATAAGAAATCAAACAGTGGTTTTGCTTCTGGCGTTACAGGCATGTTTGCTGTGGTAATTACCTCGTTAGTTTTTTTATCCAGAAATGGGTAAGCAAATAGGCGAACATTAGTATTAAACATATCATTCACATAACTTAACAGCTGGCCGGAATAATTTTCACCTTTAAAGTTTGTAGAATTAAACACGAATTTCAGGTTATTGATGTTTGTGGCCAGGCCTACGCTTTTTGGCTTGCAACGGGCCAGATATTTCGCCAAACGGTTATGGCGGGTAAAATTCGATACAATTACGATGTTACCGGTATCACACATTTCCTGCGTTCTTTTAGCCACAGCTTCCAGGTCTATATCATCGGGAGTTTCCTGTTCTCCGGTTAATACATTAGTTAATAAAACCTCAATCATCACTGCGATATTCCCCTCCTGCACATCATTTGTACGTTTGAACTGATCAGTTGCCTTATTAAACAAACTAAAGTTGGGTAATGATTTCTGACCATATTTGGTCCGTAAAATCATAATATCTTTTTTATACAGCAGGTCTTTAGCCTGACGGGGATGTGCGTCTGAATCAAAGATAGCAGCCGCAGAGAAATCTTTCATAATCATATAAAGATTAAGCAAGATGTTATCAACTTCCGGAAAGGCCGGACCTTTAACGGAAATTAAATCAATTTCAACAGAGCCAATAGTAAGGTTATCTGCTAATGATTCTACCATCAACTTAGGGTCCTTATAGTGATAAAATGCGGCATAAAGCAGGTTTACACCTATAATTCCCAATACCCGTTGCTGCATATTTACATCGGTATCCAACAAACGGACATGGAAGAAAATTTCATTTGGCAAACCGCCCGGCTCATTCTGGAAACGAATACCAACCCAACCATGAGGTTCATTGGTACGTTTGTAATTTAGCGTGGTAACGGTATCTGCGAAAGCAAAAAAAGTACGACTTTCATACTTTTCGCCAGATAGACGCTCATTTAATAAGCCAAATTCATGGTCGAGCATTTGCAAAAGCCTGTTCTGACTTACATACCTCCCATTAGTTTCTGCACCATAAATGGCATCACTAAAGGTCATATCATAGGCAGACATGGTTTTGGCGACTGTTCCTGATGCTGCACCAGCATTAAAAAAGTTTCTTGAAACTTCCTGCCCCGCTCCAATCTCGGCAAAAGTACCGTAAATTCTGGGGTCAAGGTTTATTTTTAATGCTTTACGTTTAGTATCCAGAATTTCTCTCTCCATTCCGCAAAAATAATAAAAAACATTAGTTCAGCGGCATCATCAGGGCTTTTGTTTAAACTCTATGCACCAGCTGAGTAGTTTAATTAAAAAGGTATAAACAAAATAAGGTTAGCATTATCCAATACTAACCTTATAAAACCTAAACTATTATGAAACCCTCTTTCGAGAATGTTTTTACGATACTACAATTTCTTTGTGTTGTAGTTTAGCATCGTCTTTTTTGCTGATATTGATCGTTAAAATACCATCTTTATATTCGGCAGTAATATTTTCTCCATCCGCTGTTTCTGGCAAATTAAATGATCTCGCAAATGAGCTGTAATCAAATTCTTTACGGGTAAAATCCTTCGCTACCTGAGTTTCGTCTTTTTTAACTTCTGCCCAAACAGAAAGCGTATCTTTTTTTAATTTAATTTGAAAATCTTCTTTTCTTAATCCCGGAGCAGCCAATTCAATAATATAAGCTGTTTCATTTTCGTAAATGTTCACATTCGGTGATTTATCTACGGCTTTGTTTTTTGTTACGGCATCGCTAAACAATGAATCAAAAACATTGTTAAAGTAAGGAGCGGTGTTGCGGGTCCTGTTGTTGAAATTTACAAGTGTCATATCTATAATTTTTATTTTTTAAACTGATAATTCCTAATAATCAACTTATATACCAAACCAAATATTTATGATTTTCAAGACATTATGGCAAAATAAATCGAAATCAAAAGACAAACTGGCAGAAATAAAAAGTTTCTCCGACAAATTCAACTATAAAACCAACATTCATTTGCGTTTTATAGATTTTGATATGATGGGTCACGTAAACAATTCAGTTTACTTTACCTATCTGGAAATTGCCAGAACCAAATACTGGGAAGAAATTATAAAATGGGATTGGAAAAAGACGGGAATTGTGATTGCGCATGCTGAAGTAGATTACATTCAGCCTATTGTTGCAAATGATAAGATCGTGATTCATGTAAAGACATCAAGAATCGGCGAAACCAGTTTTGATCTAGATTATCAAATTGTAAAAATAAAAGGCAATGAAGAGATAATTTGCAGCAAAGGAAAAACCGTTTGCATAGCTGTTGACTATATCACTAAACGGCCAACGGCAATTCCATCCGCTGAAAGACAAAAAATGATTGCATTTGAGCAGCTGCCCCCAGCTCCCTGAATAGGGCTTTTGACATTCTACTTTCCTGGCGAATGGTCTAAAAGCCAGTAAAAACCTATTTAAGAAATTGCTTCGTTTTTCTATTCTATTTATATCCTAAGCTATGCTAATTTTCCCGACTTAAGCCAACTATAGATTGCTCCTACTTTAAAGCGTTGGAGGACTTGGCATAATCTTCCCTGGATTTAAAATTCCGTTTGGATCAAAAACCTGTTTTATTCCACGCATTAAACTCAGGTGGACCTCTGAATATTTTATGGGCATATACTGCTTCTGAACCAGACCGATCCCATGTTCACCTGATAAAGTACCGCCGAGTGCAGTAGTTAATTCAAATATTTCTGTGATACCAAACTGCAAGTTATTCTTCCAGTCTTCATCGCTCATTCCAGCCTTAATGATATTTACATGCAGGTTTCCATCACCAGCATGCCCATAGCAAACACTTTCAAAGCCGTATTTTGATCCAATTTCCTTTATTCCACTGATCAATTTTGGTAAAGCAGCTCTTGGAACAACAGTATCTTCTTCTTTGTAAACAGAATTTGCCTTTACAGATTCTGCCATTGTTCTGCGCATCCGCCAGAGTTCTTCCTTTTGTTGAGCGGTATCGGCAAAAAGTACATCTGAGCAGTTGTGCTGCTCCAAAACGATATTAGTTTTTTCACAATTTTTGAAAATATCATCCAGATCATCCCCATCAAACTCTATCATTAACAAGGCGGCAACATTGTCTTTCAAGTCGAATTTAATGTCATCAAATTTAATTACCCACTCCACTCCTTTGCGCTCCATAAATTCTAAGGCTGATGGCGTAATACCTGCCCTGAAAATCGCTGAAACAGCAGCACATGCATCTTCGTTGGTGGCAAAAGAACCCATCATTAAAACAGATTGTGTAGGCTTAGGTAAGAGTTTGGTCACGATTTTGGTCACTACACCTAAAGTACCTTCCGAGCCAATCATCAGCTGTGTTAAATTATAACCTGCAGCGTATTTCAAGGTATTGGCCCCCGTCCAGATGATATCGCCATTAGGCAAAACGACCTCCAGATTTAAAATGTATTCGCGGATGGTACCATATTTAACTACCCTTGGTCCACCGGAACCATGGGCAACATTGCCACCAATAAAACATGAGCCTTTGCTGCTTGGGTCTACCGGGTAAAGCAGGCTTTTCTCCGCAACTGCGTTAATAAATTCTTCGGTAATAACCCCAGGTTCAACCGTAGCCTGCAAATTTTCCGTATCAATATCTATAATTGATTTGAACTTCTCCATCGATAAGGAAACACCACCATAGATAGGTAAAGCAGCCCCACTCAATCCTGTTCCACCGCCTCTGGGTGTAACTGGAATATGATGATGATTACAAATTTTCAATAAAGCGGAAATTTCATCTGCAGTATTTGGTTTTACTACCACTTCAGGCTGATAGCGAAGGTCTTCAGTTTCATCGTGACTGTAATTGTCGAGGCTTTCCGTGTCTGTGAATACTTTTTCCGGGCCAATAGCCAACTTAATTTCTTCTAAAATCTCTGAATTTATTTTGGTAAAGTTCATTTTATTTGGCTGTTGTTGAAGTATAGGTAAGTTTAACAAATGAATGGCCGATTTGCCCGGGCATAGGTGGATTGAGTTTTTTCATACTTACTTCAATAAAATCTACGAATGGGTAAACCTCTATTACTTTTGAGATTATGTTTTTCAATACTGTTTCCAAAAGTTTTTGTGTATTTTTCATTTCTTCCCTGATGATCGAATTGAGATCTTCATAGTTAACCGTTTGAGTAAGCTCATCATCAAAACCCCTGGGTATAAATTCGCTAACCAAATCAATCAAAAAATGATTACCTATCAATTGTTCTTCAGGATAATAACCGTGAAGCGCAAAGCATTTTACATCTTTTAAAGCAACGGTTTGTTTAAAATGGCTCATCTATGTTTTGTATGCTGTAAAATTAAATTTTTATTTAGGAATATAATGCCCATTGCGGTAAATTGTTACCTTTGAAATGAACGCTATTTCTTAACCAGATTGGAAAACGACGATGAGCAGATCAACCAAAAAAGACCTTTATGAGGCTCCTGATTATTATTTACTAGATGAATTATTAACGGATGAGCATAAATTAATCCGGGCAACTGCCAGAGAATGGGTTAAAAAAGAAGTAAGTCCGATTATTGAAGACTATGCCCAGAAATCAGAATTTCCAAAACATTTAATTAAAGGTTTAGCAGAAATTGGTGCCTTCGGACCAACAATTCCGGTTGAATATGGTGGTGCTGGTTTAGATTATACAGCGTACGGTATTCTTATGCAAGAAATTGAGCGTGGCGATTCCGGTATTCGTTCTACAGCATCTGTTCAGGGATCATTGGTGATGTATCCTATTTATGCCTACGGTAGCGAAGAGCAACGAAAAAAATATTTACCAAAATTAGCCAGTGGCGAAATGATGGGTTGCTTTGGATTAACGGAGCCGGATCATGGTTCAAATCCTGGTGGAATGGTTACCACTATAAAAGATGCAGGATCTCACTATATCCTTAATGGTGCAAAAATGTGGATCAGTAATGCGCCATTTGCAGATATTGCAGTTGTTTGGGCAAAAGATGAAGCTGGCAAAATCAGAGGCATGGTGGTAGAGCGCGGTATGGACGGCTTTTCTACACCGGAAACACACAATAAATGGAGCTTAAGGGCATCGGCAACCGGCGAATTGGTTTTCGATAACGTACAAATTCCAAAAGAAAATGTCTTTCCTGAAATTAGTGGTTTGAAAGGACCGTTAGGCTGCTTAAATCAAGCGCGCTACGGCATTGCATGGGGTGCTTTAGGTGCTGCAATGGATTGCTACGATACGGCTTTGCGTTATTCAAAAGAGCGCGTTCAATTTGGAAAACCAATTGGTGGATTTCAATTGCAACAGAAAAAACTAGCAGAGATGGTTACTGAAATCACAAAAGGTCAACTCTTGGTCTGGCGTTTGGGGATGCTGAAAAGTGAAAGCCGTGCTACCGCCGAACAAATTTCGATGGCTAAAAGAAATAGTGTAGAAATTGCATTAGATATCGCCCGGAATGCACGACAAATGCTTGGTGGAATGGGAATAACCGGTGAATATTCAATTATGCGCCACATGATGAACCTCGAATCTGTAGTTACATACGAAGGTACTCATGATATCCATTTGCTAATTACCGGAATGGACATTACCGGATTAAATGCTTTTAAATAAAAATAATATTATAATAAGGAGAGTTGATGAAAGATTTTAAAAAATACACTTACATACCTGCCACCCCTGAAGAGGTTTATTTAGCACTTACAAAAGACATTAGCATTAAACTCTGGACTGGAGCTGAAGTTGAATTTGAAGAAAAGGCAGATACCGAATTTTCTTTTTGGGACGGCGATATTGTAGGCAAAAACCTGGAATTTGAAACCAATAAAAAAATTGTTCAGCAATGGTATTTCGGAGAAGATGGTGAGCCCTCTATCGTCACTATAAAACTTCATCCTGATAAAAGTGGAACTTCATTGGAATTTAGACAAACGAATATTCCTGATGAAGATTATAAAGACTTTACAGAAGGAATAGATGAATATTTCATCGGTGGACTCGTTGATTTCTTTGACGAATAAAACATATACTTTGCCTTGCTGTTTAGATTTTAAATAAAATATAAAATCATGAACAGAACTGTAGGACTCGTTTTAATTATCGCTGGCATCGCAATGCTTATCTGGACTGGCTTCTCCTATACTAAAAAAGAAAAAATAGTGGATGCTGGTCCAATTCAAATTTCTGCAGACCGACAAAAATCTGTTGCCTGGCCGCCTTATGTTGGTGGCATCATCCTTGTTGCTGGTGCATTTATCTTCATCGCTTCCGGAAAGCGCAAATAGATTACAGATTTATATTCTATCACTCATTTTTCATTCCCCGCTTAGCTCAAATAACTTTTATCTGGTATTAATTTGTGATAAAAAATTTATTTGCAACAATGTTGCGAAATAAGTGATTTATATTTGCAACATTGTTGCAATTGATTATCTTAGTGGTGTTGCAACCGGGGATAAGCCGAAACCTCGTAACCACCAGTAGGCGTCATATTTAATCACTTATTTTATGAAAAATCAACCAGAAAAAATCACATTAACTTTAGAAGACCTTCAGTTAGAAAGTTTTGTAACGAGTATCGACAGTGAAGTTGCGATGCGTTTATCAGGTGGTTTAGGTAATGTATCTGAACCTACGCACACCGAACAAACAGATGACCATCATACCCCACCGGTAAGATGTACCACGGTAATCTGCTAGTTATTTAGTTTAAAACAAGGCGCCAATTGGCGCCTTGTTTTTTATTTACAACTTACAAAGCCACTTTTTAGCAGCAATCGAATTTGCTGTAATATCTTTTGGGTAATCAGTTCTTTGCTGGCATTCGAATCAAAATAGGCTTTAGCTATTTTCGCTACCAGTACCAATATTTTTGAATCTTTGGTACCTAATAGTTTAATAATGACCGCGGGAAATACGCCAATTTGCTTTTCTTCTACACCCTGTTCATTACAGATTAGTAACAATCCGCCACCATTTACATTATCGCCATAATATTTCACGTGATCATTCAGCTTTAAGGTAAGGGCTATCAAATCACCATCGGATTTTAAATTCGCTTCTTCTGCTATATTATTAAGGTAGATATTCCTTTGTTGATAACTGAAATAACCTTTATGGAACTTCCACAATTTCAATATTTCCGATTCCAACTCAAACGATCGCCTGATCTCTTCCCTATTTTCTGCTATCTGGTTTATTTGGCTTGATAACGCTCGACTAAACTTATCGATATTTTCGACCTTATAGATAGTGGAAAGGTTGATATTAGCCCCTTCAATCTTTTGAATTGTTCGCCTGTAATACGATGAAAAAATCTGTTTTTTAATTTGATGCGCAGAAAATCTCCCATTCAGATTGGTTATCTTTTTAGGAATAGGTAGTTTTGGCTGTGCTACCGAGGCGAATTGATCTCCTGATAACAGTTGTAAAAGCATATACCCTGCTCCCGCTTTTCCAGAAAATAGTCCGTAATCATGTGGTCCACAGGAAAGGTATTCACTGTAACTGTTTGTTTTCTGATATTGCTTTATCGCTCCATCAACCACCATGCTAATCTGGTCGGCTATTCCTTCTTTATCTTTGTACCTGGCTAAAAAAGGAATCATGCCCAGGTAACCACTTACCAAGGTAAAATCTGGTCGCCCAGGTTTTAATAGATCTGACAAACATTTCTCCAATACATCGTTGCATTGTTTTGAATAAATTTCATTCTGGGTGAGTTCGAATGCCATACTTCTTGACAAACCTACCCCTGCAGCTCCGTGCGCCCATGCATTTACGCCTGCCATATCCGAAATAAAGGTTTCCAGTTGCCAAAGATGGGCCTGTGGTTTTGCCATATGATAATTGCCAATACGCAAATCCAGCCAGTTCTTAGCCGGAGTATAATAATATTGCATTTCATAAGCCAAGGCTTCTTCAGACAGATACAATAAGCCAGGCGCATCAAAATAAACACTTAACTGCATTAAAACATATGCAATGCCAGATGCACCATGAGAGAAACCAGTCATGCCATCATATGCCTTTTTTGATGCATTATAATCCCATTTCAATCCAATCTGTGATACACGGACTTCATTAACCACCCGATCTAAAAGCACGGAGATTAATTTTTTAACCTGCTTGTGCTGACTATGGTGATAAAGTAAGGTGAAAGCAAGTAAATTGCCGGTGTAGCCACTCAGCAAATCTGCCTTTGAAAGCGTTTCACTAAGCTGCATTTGGTTGTCTAATGTTAATTGCAGGGCACTATCTAAATATTTTTGATTTCCTGTAACTTCAAAAACCTTCAGATTAGTATAAATTACCCCACCTATTCCGGTATATAAAGCGAAGAATTTAGGCTTCAGAACAGCTGCAGATCTTAAGATTCTGTTCATCATCTTATCTATTAAATGAAGGTGAGCTTCATTTTTATCGAAACGATAAAATTCTAAAAAAAACAAAGCGATGCCACAATTGCCGTTAAAAATATCGTACCGCTCTTCAAATGCATAATCTTCTGCATTCACATAATATGGTGTAGACCACCAGGCCTCATCTGCAGTTTCTTTTTTATTAGAAAGCAAATCATCCTTAACTTCATTAAGGTGCTGAGTAAAAACTTCAATCTGGGCATTTGTAAACATAAATTTAAATGTGATGTTTAGTTCGATGAATAAAACAGATACAGGTTTTCACGACATACATCAAATAAGCTTCTTCCTGGTTTACGATGCCGAGGCGATTATTAGTCATATGCATCAGGCTTGATATAATTTCCTGGATTTTAAAATTGTCGAATCCTGCATTTACATACCGATCCATTATTTCTAGATTACTTGTTTTATATATTGCTAAATCATCAGCTATTGCATCTTCATTCAATTCTTTCCAAAAAGACCTGGCCGCCAGACAGATTATTTCTTTTCCGGATGAAAGTGTCTGTTCGAACTGATTGAGCCAGTATTGCTTTTCTTTATCAATGGAAAACCCTGGTCGATATAGTCTTGGTAACCATCCATTTATAAAAAAATCACATGTTTTAATCAGTTTTTCCAGCTTCCATTTGGTACAAAACAGGAGAAGTAAATTCAATCTTATGGCTTGTATGGTAATCTGACTGGCAGTATTTCTAATCAAAAACCATTTTAAGATATAGGTTGACGAAGCGGCAAAATGCTGTTCGGCCCAAAAGATACTTTCCTGGTTACCATAGCGATTTATTTCTGGCTGATACGCCACAATTAAAACCTTTTCAACTTTAAATTGCGTGTATTGAAACTTAAAAAAATCGCGATTTAATGCTTCCACAATTTGCTCATGATACATCGAATTGGCTTTAAACCTTAACCGAGTATGACTTCCTGCCTCCCAATACCGAATAAAAAACCAGGGTGATACAGGAGATAAAAAGCTTTTCCATAGATTTACAAAAGGTGCTATCGATCTTTTCAATAGTTCATCAGCATCGCCGCTATAAAAAATATGCATGCCGAGCCATGTATAAACAGGTTGTTCAATTTTGCTACCCATTATACCACTGGATTAAATATTCCTTTACTCCACCTTTTGCTGGCACCGGAAGTACTTCTTCGATGGTAATATAGTTTCCTGCTCTTGCCAACAAGCGTTTAAACATGATCACAAACACAGGTTTATCAAAAGCAATGTACTGTGGTTTATAATCATCTTGCAGACTTTCTTTTTGTGCTGCCACACCATCAGCAACCTTATTATGATAGCCACGTTTTCTCAAAAACAAAAAAATCTGTCTTGGTATTTTCTGCAATTCAAGCCAGCTGTTTAAGCGAATAAAATACTCGAAATCCGTTTCTGCCGATTGTTGCACGGGTATCATGACCGTTTTTATCCGCCAGGTTTTTCTCCTGATGACTACGGTTTCTTCGTAGATAATTTCGGGTAACTGGTAAATATCAGGTTCTTCATCTTCAAATTTACTTTGACTATGCTGGTCTATCAGCTGGATAAAAGGCTGTAGAGAAATTCGGGCGTCCGGATTGAAGTGCGCCAGTAGTTGATATAAATTCGAGCGGTTATAAAAAGATTCCAAACTTAGGTCGTAGCTGTAAACTCTTTGGTCGTTACGCATAAGTTCAAGAGCATTAGAATCTGCATTCAGGCAAACTGATAAATCGCTTACCTTAATTTGCTGATCAATAGGGTAAATATTGTTTCCTGATGGAAGCGCCAACTCCTGCTTAAGCAAAGCAGGATGAATATTAGCGTTAAAGATTGAGGCATCATTCAGCTCTGCTTTGATGACATCAGGTGATATAGTCTCATTATGCCTTACAAATTCTGTTTGTATTTTTGAATCAAATAAGGATAAGAATCGTCCGCTCACCTTTCCCATCCCTGGTAAAAGTGAATTAATTACACCATAAAGCTGATCTTCGTGCTGATAAAACTGTACAAAAGCACCTATTGAAGACAGTGCGCCAAGATCTGATGGAACCGGCAAATCTGAAAAAAAATCTGCTGTTAAATTAAACGTTCCATTTGAAGTATCCTGCTCTTGCAATTTTAATAATACTGCAGCTTTCCATAACGCTGTGTCGGTTACTGCTTGTTCATTATCCTTTGCGTTTACCTTCTCTGGCTTTTTAACATAGAAATAAAAATCTCTGTAAAAATCAGTCACCTTAACCTTTTCCTGCTTGGGATAGTGCGAAAGGTAAAAATCGCGCATCTTCACTCGTTCATTCCGCATCACATCTAAAGGCAACAGGTTTTCAGCTAGCCGGTTTGTTTTAGATACGAAATTGGCAACTCCGGCCTCAGGAAGCACCTCTATAGTTGTTGTAAAACAATCTTCATAGAAAATGTTGCGTGCTGAAAAGTAATATGGAACAAAGCCATTAGTCAGGAAAGATTGATGATCTCTTTTTTCATCCATATCGATGATTTTCTTTTCCTCAGCACTGCTGTAATAGGGTAGTTTAGCTTCTTTCTGTAATTGAAGGAAAACACCATTTACTGCGTTTTCTGCTTGTTGCAAGATTTGATAACGTTGAGCAGGTTTAGCCCCGGCATAATTATCCCTATGGAGTTGTAATATTCGGAAAAGGTTGATTAGCGGGGAAATCACCACGCTTTTTGGTAATACCGATTCAAAGAAAGTCAGTAGTTTTACATCCCAGTTTTCATCCATTCCTGAAAAGCCAAACCCAAACTCCAGTAAACCAGTGTTTATCAATGTAATGAGGTAAGCTTTGAGGTTTTCCCGGGATATGTGCTCAAGATGATCCAATAAATAGGTAATCAGTATCTCCAAAGTAACAGGCTGATTTGCGCTTTGCAGATAATTAATGATCAATATTGGGATACCATTGGCTATTAGCTGCTGAAAGGATTCAATATTATTAAAATTAGTTAGAAACTGGATTTTACCTTCCTTGATTGCTGTTGTGATATTAATTTTAAGTATTAAATATTCATTGAGTATGGGATGCTGTTTCCATATAGCACACAGGTATTCGAAAAGAATATTGTTTAACTTTAACCTGCTTTGTATTTCATTAATTTTGAATGGCTGATCTCCCTGGTTAGGAGCAGTAATCATAATTCCAGTATAGGTAAAGCTACTAAATGGCGACGTTTTATAAGCCATCCTGCTGAGGTAGCGCAACAGACTGAATTCCATTCGCAGCTCTTTTTGCTTAAAACATTCGGGATCTTTTTTAATAAAATCCGTCAACTGCGTATACAACACCGGGCTCGACAACATTAAACCATTTTGCAATTCGGGTTTTAATGCCATCTGCTGAATTATTTGCCTATATGTTCCAATTTCGCGTGCAAATAGTGGCTCATTTACCTTAAAAAATTTATCCAGCAATGCCTCGTTTAGAGTGTAAGCTTGCAAACTTTCAGAAAATCCTGTTGGCGTTAAGTTTTCAAGTAATGCTAGCTGTTCTACATTTATTCTTTTATTATTAAAAATTTTACGTTTAATATTAATGAGTTGTTGTCTGAGCTGATCGTCGGTTTGTTGACTAATGATGGGAAACAAAGCATCGCATAAAGTATTTTTTAGTTCATCCCTTTCCTGTAAATAGTATCGATGACGCTCAATTAATTTTTTACCCGGTTGAAAGGTAAACTGATCAAATACCTCGCAATTAAGACCTGCGTATCGAACTAATGAATAAGGAAATATTTTGATAGACATAGCGTATTTATAGGTTATGAAACATTATTGGCCCAGTTCGAGTTGGTTCCTGATCAGATGATAATAGTGCCCTTTAATTTGGAGCAGTTCCTGATGGGTACCCACTTCTTTGATCTCCCCTTGCTGAAGCACTACAATCTGGTCTGCATTTTTTACTGTACTAAGCCTATGGGCAACAATCAGCACCGTTTTACCCTGAAAAAAAGTATTAAGGTTATTTACAATGGAAAGTTCGTTCTGTGCATCCAGCGAATTAGTCGCTTCATCCAGAAAAACATAATCAGGATTGCGGTAGATCATTCTGGCGATTAATAGCCGCTGTTTTTGGCCTTCACTTAAACCGTAACCATCTCTTCCTACTACTGTTTCATAGCCAAATGGCATCTTTAGAAAAAAAGCATGCATGTTGGCCATTTTAGCTGCATCATGTAGGCGATTTAAATCTTTAACTTCAGCTCCTGCAAAAATATTATTGGCAATAGTATCCATAAAAACGTATCCGTCCTGCATAACCACTCCACAATGTTTCCGCCATGATCTGGCATTAATGGCTTCAATTTTCTGATCACCAATCTCGATATTTCCCTCAATAGCAGCATAAAATTTAAGCAGCAGCTTGATGAGTGTTGTTTTTCCGCTACCACTGGTACCTACAATAGCAGTTACCTTTCCTGCCGGGATCTTTAGGCTAACATCTTTTAGTACGAGGGGACTATGTTTACTTCCATACCGGAAAGAAACCCGATTTAATACAATAGCTACTGGCCCGTTTACCAATAATTCTTGTGCCACTTCAAAATCTTCTTCTTCCTCCTGTTGTACCTCGTCTATCCGCAACAAACTGAACTTTGCATTTTGAGAAACCCTCGAAAATTCCACCAGCTGATTAACAGGTGCATTCAACTGACCACAGATATAGGTTATTGCCAACATTCCACCTAAGGTTACCTGATCGTGAATTACTAACATTGCTGCTGCGTAAGTAATGAGCACATTCTTTACTTCGTTGATAAAAGCGCCAACACCCTGCATCCGCTGATCGAGTTGCAAAGCTTCCAGTTTAAGATCATAAGATTGATCTTGCAGGCCTTCCCAAAGCTGTTTCTTTTCTTCTTCACTTCCCGTTAATTTGATCTCCTGCATGGCATAAAAAATCTCGAGCAGTAATTGCTGATTAGCGGAAAGCACCTTAAATTTTTTCTGATCGATGATTTTTCTTTTCTGCTGGAAGGAGTTAGACCAGATCAAACTTGCGCCAGCACCCACAATAAATAACATAAAAATCTTCCAGTTGTAGTGAAGTAAAACACCTCCAAGAACTACTAAGGTAATGGCCGATAAGATAAAATTGATGAGTGAATTGGTGAGGAATTCTTCTATGCGTTGATTATCATTTACGCGCTGCATATTATCTCCAGCCTGCCTGTTATCAAAAAATGAAAAAGGCAGTTTCATCAGTTTCGCTAAAAAATCTTTAAGCATCGTGATACTCGTTCTGGCACCGATCCTGAATAGTAACCTTCCCCGTACAAAGTCCATCAGCATCCGGCCAGAGAAAAGCATAAGCTGACCTAAACATATCAGAAGTAACAGATTAGTATCCTTTCCCTGAATGCCTTTATCTACAATCATTTGAGTAAGTAGTGGAATTACAAGTGAGAAACCACTGGCGAGTGCTAAGCTAACTGCAATCGGAAACCAACCTTTACGGTGTAATTTTAAGTAAGGTACCAGGTTCCATAAAGATGTTTTATAATCTGGCTTGCTTTCTATTTCATTAAATGCAGCGGTAGGTTCCAGTAATAATACACGCCCCGTTTGGTCCTCATCGTTTATACTCCAGCCTGCTAAAAATTCTGTAGCATTTAATGTGATTTTGCCATTAAGTGCCGGATCAGCAATATAAAAAGATTCATCATTTACTTCATAAACCACTACATAATGTTCTTTATTCCAGTGTACTATAAAAGGAAGTGGAAGTTTGTTTAGTTTATTATATTCTAGTGCTGCAGCCATGGTTTTGAAACCGATATTTTCTGCAGCATCAATGAGATCAAGCATAGTTGTACCCTGCTTCCCTATTTTACACAACTTCCTTAACTGTTGCATGGAAAAGTTTTTACCGTAATATCCTGCAATCATTTTAAGGCAAACCGGGCCACAATCCATGGCATCTGGCTGCTTATAAAAAGGATACTTTCTCCTGCGGATAAAATCTTTAATCATGCCTGAATTCGAAATAGTAAATGCAATGTAGTTGCAAATATGTAAAATATAATGCAACTTTGATGCATTATTAAAATATCTTTAATGAAAAAAAGGAACTTTTCGATTTGGCAGATGCTGATTAAAAAAGAGCTTCTGGAGGTTTACCGAAACAAAATCATGTTTATATCGGCTATGATGATCTGGATACTTTTTATCGTTGCCACGGGTTGTACATTTTTGGATTATCAATCGGCACACAGCCAAAGAAAAGCGGCCAATATGCTCTTTAGACAACAATGGGAGCATCAACAGCGTAATCCGCATGATGCTGCTCACTTTGGAACCTATCTTTTTAAATCCATCAATCTTTTAAATGTTTTTGATACCGGCTTAGACGATTATTCAGGAAATACATACCGCGTTGAAGCCCATGTGCAACACGAACCTAATGCCGCAAATGCAGAAGAAAATGATGGTTCGATGCGTTTCGGTCGGCTTACAATTGCCTTGATTTTGCAATTGCTAATTCCACTGCTCATACTCTTCATTACAGCAACCAGCATCACTACAGAAAAGGAAAACGGGACGTTAAAAATGCTATTGGCACAAGGTTTAAGTACGTCAAAATTAATAAGGGCGAAGGCCGTTTCGAATTACCTATTCATTGTGGTATTGGTACTCCCAATTTTTTTATTGATGATGTTAATGCTCTTATTCTCTTCTGATTTTAGCAATCTGCTTCCGAGATTACTTTGGTTAATCTTTGCATTTCTATTGTATTTTTTCTTTATCGTATTATTGGGTACCCTGATTTCAGCATATAGTGGTCATTCGGGAAAAGCACTTTTAACTGCTTTGAGTTGCTGGATTTTAATGAGTATTATTTCACCGAAATTGCTAACTGGTATTGCAGACAGACGTTATCCGCCCATGTCTCGCGTTAATTTCACTGATCTGGTTGAACAAGGTTACCGAAAAGGATTGAACGGGCATGATCCGTATGCTGCCCGTGGGGATCGATTTGTAAAAAATATACTTAAGAAGTATCATGCAGATTCTACTAAAGCGTTGCCCTTTAATATAGAGGGCTTAACGTTGCAGTATCATGAAGATTATCGTACCATGGTGTTTAACCACTATCTGGCACAGGTAGAACAGCAGTTTGATCAGCAGCAAAACTTTTTAAAAATCGCCGGAATATTCAATCCGTTTATTTCCATCAGGCGGATTTCGATGGCACTGTCGGGTACCGACTATTACCATCATCAGTATTTTTTCAAACAGGCACAAACCTATCGTAATCACTTAATCAGGAAGCTAAATGTGCAACTGGCCATGCATAGTAAAAATGTAAAGGGAGAATACACCGTTGGCCCTCAGTATTTTGCAAAGCTCAAAGAATTTAAAGATCCGCTTCCGGCGATTAATAAAGTCTTAAAATTTAATAAAAACGCGTTATTTTCTTTAACAGGATGGATTATTCTTCTTATGCTACTGCTCCGTTTTGTGGCTTCACGTTCTTTAGCCCGAAATTATGAACCTGCTTAAAACGGTATTTTTATTCGAATTGCGGATGCTTCGCAGGCAGCGTTTGGTGTTATGCCTGATTGCTTTTTTCTTTTTAACTGGCTTATATAGTATCTATTATGGTCATCATTTTACTAGGCGACAACTCACAGCGATTGATAGTCTGGAACAAACCTATCAAAGTAAATTTAAGGAAATCGCAGCCAGTTTTACAGCAGATACCAACAGCGTTGAAGGTAAGCTTAGTTTTACGCAGGCGGGGATTCCATCGGTAATCGAATACAAAAATCCTTTAAATGCTGTACACAAACCATCAAAGTTAATGTCGCTTGCTGTAGGCCAACGGGATATATTGCCTTATTATGATGTTATTACCAGGAGGAGAAATACAGTGCAGGCGCCAAATGCAGAAATTGCCAATCCGGAAATGCTTGCTTCCGGTAATTTCGATCTTGCTTATGTAATCATTTATCTTCTTCCCTTGCTGGCTATTGCGCTTTCCTATAACACCTGGTCGAAAGAAAAAGAACAACAAACTGATCGGCTATTGGCCGTACAAGGCATGTATTTTGAACGCATCCTCTTTTACAAATTAAGCTTTCGTTGTTTATTGGTTATTTTATTGGCCTGGATACTGAGTATAATCGGAATCATTAGTGATGCTGTATTAAACGCTTTTGATTGGGGTACTTCGGCTTTATGGCTGTTAACTGTGACTGCTTATCTGCTATTTTGGTTCTCGATATGTTTATTCTTAATCAGACTGGGTCAGCGTTCTACCGCGAACGCACTTTATCTCCTGGGATCGTGGTGCTTTTTTCTCCTTGTCTTGCCGGCTATTACAAATGCATTGGTCCGCCAATCTTATCCTATTCCGCTAAAAACAGATGAAGCTGTTGCTTTAAGAGAGAATAGCGAAGCCATTTGGGCAATGCCGAAACAAAAGCTTATTGATATTTTTTACTTTAATAATCCACAATATAAAAACTTAAAAACAGCTGCAGATACCAGTGAAAATAGCACCGTTCGTTTCGTTGCCTACTACGATCTTTTAGGAAGGAAGATGACCAGTGTAACAGAAGGTTACAACCAATATCCTCAAAAGCAAAACACCATTTCTGCCAACTTAAGCTGGATTAACCCCGCCACTAAAACGCAGTACTTGTTAAATTCAATAGCAGAAACTGGATTAGCAGACCACTTATCCTATGAAAATCAAGTGAATCGCTTTCAAAAAACCTGGGTTGATTTTATGACTACATATATCATCCACGATAAAAACCTGAGCTTAACAGACCTGCATCATCTACCAAAATTTGAAATGTTGCCAACGCCTGGTAAAAGTAAAAACATCTTAATTGGAATTTTAGGTCTTCTGATGATATCTGCTTCTATCCTGCTCTTAACCGCAAAAGTCAAATCAACATTATAAACGCAATACCATCAATTTAACAAAATCACAGAAATGAAGAAAAAACTTTACCTCTCCTTGATTATCCTTATTTACGTTACCCAGCTATTTGCCCAGCAGCAGCGTAAAACAAAACCCACTTTAGATTCTAACCGTACACAGCAGTTAAGAGAAATTAGTATTGCCGGAAAGAAAGCTGTTAAGCTGAATAAAGATACTTTGCCTGCGGCATTAAGGATGCAAATTCCATTGCTTCAAATGCCCCAGAACATCATCAGTATATCTTCTGCATTGATACAGCAACAGGGAAGTTTTCAATTAAAAGATATGGCCAGAAATGCCAGCGGAATTTATTTTGGCTATAATAGTTCGCCTTTTGATAATTCTGCCTCCATTAAAATCAGAGGGTTTAATGCCGCTACCACTATCAATGGAATGCCCAGCCGATTGGTGCTTGGCGCAACGCTTGATGACGAAGCCTTAATCGAAAGTCTGGAGTTTATTAAAGGTCCGGCAGGATTTATAAGTGCTGTGGGTGAACCCGGCGGAACATTAAACATTTCGACCAAAGCGCCAAAGGAAAGGTTATTGAATGTGCAACTTACGGGAGGCAATTATAATCTTTTTCGGTCAACAGTAGATATTGGCAGTAAAGCATTGGATAAAGGTTTCTCGTATCGATTCAATGCGGCCTATCAACGTCAGAACGCTTATTTAAACCATATGGAAACGGAGAAATATGTAATTGCTCCGGTGCTTCAGTATAATTTTAATCCAGGCACTTACCTGATTGCTGAATACAATTACATTCGCGGCGAAGTGAAAAATGGTTCATCAATCAATAAGCTTAGGCAAGATAATGATGTGTTGCAGGATCCAATTGGTGTAAATTATAGTGCAGGCATCGGACTTCCGTTAAGTGTGGCACAAACACATACCGGAAGGTTTGTAGCCGTTCACAAGTTCAATTCAAACTGGCAGTTAACCTCACAATCCAATTATGTTAAAGCACCTTCCACCCAATGGTATATGGTTTCCGCTAATAATAGAACTTCTATCAGTTTTGATAGTACAAATAAAACAAGGCGCACATCCAGTAATTCTAACCTATTGGGAGAAACCTATAACACCAATCTTTTTTTAAATGGTAGGTTTAATACCGGACAATTTAAGCACACACTCTTAATCGGCGGCGATTACACGACAGGTAAAGATTCATTATCAACTTATTACGGAAGTAATTCATTTGCTTTCGACCGCAACAATCCGAATTATGAGGTAGACCCGAATTCGGTTGCGGTAACAAAAAGATCAATCAGACAGGAAAATAAAATTCATTATTCAGCGGCATATGTTTATGATAACATTTCCTTCAATAAATTCCTGTTGACCTTTGGTGCGCGGTATACGGAGTACAGAAACCGGAACATTTTAACCACCACAAGGGGACCGCGGGAACCAGATTATTACAAACAACATGCGTTTTCACCTCGTTTAGCTTTAACTTTCACACCAGATTCTACCTCCTCCATTTATTTTTTATATGACCAATCTTTTGTTCCACAAACCGGGCAGGTAGTAACTTCAACTACTGATGGTTCAGCCGCAGGACAGCGAACCGTTACCGGAACAAAAGCTATTGAACCTCAGTTTGGAAATAGTTTCGATCTTGGAATTAAAAAGAAATGGTTTAACGGGAAATTATTAACTACCATTAACGGTTTCCATTCTGCCAAGCAAAATGTATCTGCAAGAGATTTTAGAAGTTATACCGCTTCGGCAGGTACAGTTGCCTATTACCTGCAATTGGGTGAAGTGGTAAGCAATGGAATTGAAGTTGATGTGATTGGAAATATTACCGACCGACTATCCTTAGTGGCGAATTACACTTATGTGGATGCAAAAATCACTAAGGACAATAATCTCGATCCAACGCCAGATAACCCTTCTATTGTTGGGCAAAAAATGCCTGATGTGCCCCAGCAAATATTTAATACCTGGATTCAATACAGCATCCCATTAAAAGGATACAATAAAATTTCGCTAAGTGCCGGACAGACTAGTATTTCGAAACTTTCAGCGATTAGCCAGCGGGATGTTTTCTTGCCGAATTACACCAAATTTGATGCTGGGCTGAGTTTTACTAATCCAAGGTATTGGGTGAGGGTAATTGCAGATAACTTAGCGAATAAACGTTATATGGCTTCCGGCGATATCACGACAGATTTTCCATATACCGGAAATAACTATTTCTTTGTGGAAGGAGAACCCTTCAACATCAGGTTCTCTGTTGGGATCAGGTTCTAGATGCTGATCAACCAAATAAAAAGATCGCCGATACGCTTGCCATTTTGCGCTATGTATCGGCGATTAATATTAAATTTCGTTACTATAAACAGATGTTATCGCATCTCTTAGATTGTATTTGGAAGCCATAACTTCTCCATAGGCACCTGCGCTGCGGATGGCGAAAATATCACCCCTAAAAGATTCGGGTTGTTCTACCTCTTTACCAAAGCAATCCGTGCTTTCGCAGATTGGTCCAACGATATCGTATTTAACAACTTCGGATTCCTGGCCTGAACCTTCCGCCTTGCGACTTAAATTCTCAATTTTATGATAGGCTTGATATAGTGCTGGTCGCATCAATTCGGTCATGCCTGCATCTAAAACAACGAAGTTTTTCTTTTTTCCGTTTTTAATGTATAACACTTTTGTAATTAACGATGCCGATTGACCAACAAGCGCTCTCCCTAATTCGAAGTGTACTTCCTGCCCCGGTTTTACTTCCAGAAAATCATCAAATATTTTGAAATAAGATTCGAAGTCAGGTATTTGATGATCAGGATGATAGTAATCGATACCTAAACCTCCACCTACGTTTAATACTTTCAATATAAAGCCTTTATCTTCAAACCAGGTAGCAAACTCATTTACCCGAACGCAAAGATTTTTATATACATCCAGGTTGGTAATCTGAGAACCGATATGGAAGTGAATGCCAATAAATTTCAGGTTCGCAGATGCTTTCAAAGTTTCGGCGCACTCTGGCAAATCCCAGGAATTTATTCCAAATTTATTTTCGTCTAAACCAGTGGTGATGTTGTGGTGCGTATGTGCATCAACATTCGGGTTAATGCGGACAGCCACTTGTGCTACTTTTCCTTTTGCAGCAGCCAGTTCATTTAGCACTTCCAATTCCTGAATCGATTCTACATTGAAACAGAAGATATCCAGGTCCAATGCTTCATTAATTTCTTTATCAGATTTACCTACTCCTGCAAAAACGATTTTCTGGTGATCGAAACCTACTTCTACTGCTCTCCTCACTTCTCCAGCACTAACACAATCTGCGCCGAAACCTATTCCTTTAATCTCCTCCAGCAGAACAGTGTTGAAATTTGCTTTCAAGGCATAGTGAATGTGAAATTGATACGGTGCTGCTGCTGCTGCACAGGTGCGAAGCGTTTTTTGCAGCAAATCGGTATCATAATAGTAGAAAGGGGTTTCTATATTATTAAACTTTGATATATCTTTATCGGCGAACATGTTCAAATTCCTTATTATAATTTTAATTTTATTCTTTGGGCTGGTGTACTTCGGTAATTACCTCGATTTAAAGAATGGAAGAATTACCCAAAAGCAATACAATGGAAAGATCCGGTTTTCACTCGTTTTGCTCCTCATTGTATTGTTTCTCTTATTTATCAAAAAATGAAGATTATAGCCGCTATATTTATTGTGTTAATTATCTCTTTAGGCTTATTTAATTCCTATAAGAAATATAAAAATGAGCTTCTTCCAAAAGGCTTTTTAGCACTCCATTGCTTACTTGGCCTTTTTGTCATTTTCGGTGCGCTTTATCTTTTATTCGAATAAGCGGTTGTGCAAACTTCTTAAGGCCTCTGTTTTATATTCGCTCAGAATCAGTAAAGAGACATTATAATTGCTTCCTCCATAAGAAATCATCCGGATTGGAATGTGTTTTAGACCTTCTAAAACCCTGCTGGCGAAACCATGTTTTTCTGAACCAAAATCGCCCACCACGCAAACAATACTGTGGTTGGTGTCCACTTCAACTGTTCCGAAACTTTCCAACTCTTCGATAATTTTGGGAAGATTTCCAATTTCATCAATGGTTAGCGAAACTGCTACCTCAGAAGTGGTAATCATATCGATTGGCGTTTTATAGCGCTCAAACACTTCAAAAACACGACGAAGAAAACCATAAGCCAGCAACATCCGGCTCGATTGAATGCGAATAGCAGTAATTCCATCTTTCGCAGCGATGGATTTAATTTTTCCCTTTTCACTGTTGTGGGTAATCAACGTCCCGGCAGCAGATGGCTCCATGGTGTTTAATAAACGAACAGGAATTTTATATTTCTGCGCAGGAAAAACAGATTGCGGGTGCAAAATTTTCGCTCCAAAATAAGCCAACTCCGCTGCTTCATCAAAAGATAATTGTGCAATTGGTTTGGTTCCTTTTACCACCCGGGGATCATTATTATGCATCCCATCAATGTCCGTCCAGATTTGAACTTCTTCTGCTAAAATTGCAGCGCCAAGCAAAGAAGCGGTATAATCACTTCCACCACGGCGTAAGTTATCTACTTCACCGAAGCTATTGCGGCAAATAAATCCTTGCGTGATGAATAATTTATTTCCTTTATGTTGTTCTAAAAGCGGCGTTAAATGTTTTGTGGTAAATGGAATATCAGGCTCGTTATCTTCATCGGTTTTCATAAAATCCAATGCAGGTAACAATACAGATTCAATACCTATTGATTTTAAATAGATATGATATAAAGTGGTGGATAGTAATTCGCCCTGCGCTAACACTACTTTTTCCTCTATGGAGGTAAAAATATCATTCGTTAAAACGGCTAAAAAGCTGAAATGATAATCAATTACTTCGTTGCCCATTTCCTGAAAATCAGCAGCAGGCAAAAGTTCAATTACGAAATCCTTATACTTCTGATATAAATTTTCTACGGCGGTACTTCCGTTCTTCTTATCTCCGGCTAAAAAATAATTAGAAATTTCTACTAAACTATTTGTAGTTCCAGAAACAGCTGATAACACTACAATCTGTTCTTCATTTGGATTTATGATATCCAATAACTTCGTCATACGCTCGGGACTACCAACAGATGTACCCCCAAATTTTAATATTTTCATCTACTTAATTATTATTTTATCTGTGATAAAAACTGCCAAAACTTTACATAATTCACTTCAGATTGTGAAAAAGTTCAGATGGCCTTATTTTAATACCGGAATTTCTTTATTATTGTATCGGGGCGTGAAAATAAGCAAAACAAGCTTAAAAGCAACATTCCCAACAAAATAAAATTTGGATAAATCGAAATAAATGAATTTCGACCAAACTTCAACCTTGAAATTTTGTTCAACACCAGATATTTAATTAAAAAAAAGCTCAATGCAAGCAATTGACCAATCTACACAAGCCACCATTAACCAATGGTTAGGCGGTAATTACGACGAGAATACGAAGGCAGAAATTCAGGCCTTAGTTGATCAAAATGCAACTACGGATCTAATCGATTCATTTTATAAAAGTTTAGAATTCGGAACTGGTGGTTTACGTGGTATCATGGGTGCGGGTTCGAACCGGATCAATAAATACACTATTGGAACAGCCACTCAAGGTTTAGCAAACTATCTAAACAATAAATATCCGGGCGAAAAAATCAGCGTTGCAATTGCACATGATAGCCGTAATAACTCTGATTACTTTGCTAAAATTACTGCAGATGTTTTCTCTGCCAATGGCATTTATGTTTACTTTTTTGAAGAGTTAAGGCCAACGCCAGAACTTTCTTTCGCCGTGCGTCATTTCGGTTGCAAAAGTGGTGTCATGTTAACCGCATCGCACAATCCAAAAGAATACAATGGTTACAAAGCCTACGGTGCAGATGGTGGACAGTTTACCTCGCCTGATGATAAGCTGGTTATTGATGAAGTAAACAAAATCAGCAGCATTGATGAAGTGAAGTTTGATCGTGTAGAAGCGAACATCGAATTAATTGGCGAAGCAGTAGATAAATTGTACTTAGACGGCATTACGGCACTTTCCATTTCACCTGAAGCCATTAAAAGACAACACGATTTAAAAATTGTTTACTCTCCTATCCACGGAACGGGAATTACACTAGTACCAAAAGCTTTGGAGCAATTTGGTTTTACCAACGTCACACTTGTAGAAGAGCAGAGCAAACCTGATGGCAATTTCCCAACTGTTGTTTATCCAAATCCCGAAGAAAAAGATGCGCTGACATTAGCCATGAATAAGGCAAAAGAGATTGATGCAGACTTAGTGTTGGCAACCGACCCGGATGCAGATCGCGTGGGGATTGCGGTTAAAGATAATAATGGAGAATGGGTGTTATTAAATGGTAATCAAACCGGAAGCTTGCTAATTAATTATCTGTTAACAGCATGGCAGGAAGCTGGTAAATTAGACGGCAACCAGTTCATCGTGAAAACAATTGTAACCTCAAACCTGATTGAAGAAATTGCAAAGAAGAAAGACGTTACTTATTATAATACCCTAACAGGATTTAAATACATCGGTCAGGTAATGACTGAACTGGAAGGAAAAAAATATTTTATTGGTGGTGGTGAAGAAAGCTACGGTTATTTAATTGGCGATTTAGTTCGTGATAAGGATGCTGTTGTTTCTGCTGCTTTCATTTCTGAAATGACTGCGTATTACAAAGATAAGGGTGCCAGCTTATATAATGCCTTGCTTGATATGTATGTAGAATATGGTTTATACAAGGAAGACCTGGTATCACTAACCAAAAAAGGAAAAACTGGTGCAGAAGAAATCAAAGCCATGATGGTGAAATTCAGAGAAAATCCACCTGCTTCATTAGGAGGCTCTAAAGTTTCCATATTGAAGGACTATGAATTGAGTCAGGAAACTGATTTAGCAACAGGAAAAGTTACAAAACTAGATTACCCTACTTCTGATGTGTTGCAATTTATAACAGAAGATGGAAGTATTGTTTCTGCCCGCCCGAGTGGTACAGAACCAAAAATTAAGTTCTATTGCAGTGTAAATGCGCCATTAGCTGATCGTGCTGATTTCGCAAAAGTAAATGAAGAATTGGGTGAGAAAATCAAAGCGGTAATGGCTGATTTACAGGCATAACGCGGCCGAAGATTTACAGATTACAATAATCCAGATGCATAAAATTGTATCTGGATTATTTTTGTTTAAAGATCTGCGAATTTGTGGGCTAACCTATTTTATTAAATTAGAAATGTTTTGTTTCGACACATAAATTATAGCCGGTTCTGCCTTTTCATTATCTGAATACTTACCCGAATTTTTATCATAAATAGCACTTGTAGCCGAAACATATAGTCTTCCTTTTTTATCAAGATACAGATTGGTGATCTGATTATTAAATGGTAATGAAAGTGTTCTGGTATTGCCATTTTCAATTATTTCAACTGTACTTTTTAAAACACTATTGTGATTGGGATTCCCATTTATAGGTTCTAAATTTTCTTTTAATTTGATCGTTATTTGGTTATTTGGATAAACAGTAGCATATTCTTTTGATCTATTTATCGACTTCGCTCCTTCATAAAATGATTTCCAGCTTAAACCGTTATCTAAACTTAAATATTGTGAAAATGATGTCAACAACTGTCCGGACTGACTATTTAAAGATTTAGAACTTAAAGTAAATATGCTATCGCCTTTCACTAAAAGACCATAAAAAGGTTGATGAGTGGTTTTTACATTTACCCATGTTTTTCCTTTATCATACGTTTGACGAATATCGTATAAGGTTGAGACGGTAAGTGTATCATCTAAATTCCCGTAAACAGCATGGGCTTCTTTTCCATTTGCAATTTCGAGCCTGATCCAATCCGGATCACTAAAGGCTGGAGGTACATCTGGAACTTCTTTTTTGGCGCATGATGACAATACCATCATCAACGCGATAGTTTTAAATAATTTCATAGGTTTCATTTTTGTGTATGGCAAGATAGAAAAAATTACTTTATCTAAAACTCATGTAAAGTCTGCTGCAAAAATTCAAAAATATATTAGAGTCAATAAATCTTCAAGACTTTAAATCTCTGAAAAACATCACCTTATATCAATTTAAGTTCTACTTCAAAATTTAAATCAGCCAATGTTTATTTTCCTTTGCTGTAACCAATTTCTTTAATACTTTTGCAGCGCAATACCATGCTCAAAAAAATCTTAATATATCTTGTCATTATATGCACCGTTAGCAACGGTTTCATGCAATTGGTGATTTATTCAGGTTACCAGATGAACAAGGAATACATTACTTCTGTATTTTGTATTAATAAGGCACACCCCGAACTTCATTGCGATGGACAATGTTTCCTGGCTAAAAAATTGAAAGATTTAGATGGCAAAAATAAACAAACTCAGGAAACACTAAAAAGAATTGTAGAGGCTGATCCTGAATTTCAGGTGCTAACGCTGAATCACCATCTTCCCTACTTTATCATTAAATCTGAAAGCCTTTACCTGGAAAAGCCTGTTAAAGACCTTTCTATTTCAATTTTTCATCCTCCGAAAACGGTTTAAGTAAATCTTTTATTTTACGATCGTCAACCTGATCCGATAGCTATCGGATTTGTTTTATTGTCTTATTTCTTTTCAAGATACGGATTCAATTTCAGCAAGACGAACGTCATTAATTTCTTATTTTTTACTTACTAATTTTCATTAGCATGAAATTATTACCATACTTATTGGCATTGTTATGCCCTATTATACTGCTGTCATCCTGTAAAAAAAATGAAGAGGAAATCGCAACCGATACAAAATCAAGCTTCACGCTGGAATTCGAACACCAAGTAAATGGAGCAGCACTGAATTTAAATACGACCACCTATAAAAATGCAAAGGGTGAAGATTTTAAAATCAATGTATTTAAATATTACGTGAGCAATGTTAAATTAAGCAAAACCGATGGAACAACTTATCTAGTTCCAGAGAGTTATTTCTTAATCGATGAATCTAAACCATCGTCTAAACTAATCACGGTCAACAATGTACCAACAGGCGATTACACCAAGATTGAATATACCATTGGTGTAGACTATGCCCGCAATTTCGCAGGTGCCCAAACTGGAGCATTAGATCCCGTGAACGGTATGTTCTGGACCTGGAATAGCGGTTACATTTTTGTGAAGCTGGAAGGAACTTCGCCACAATCCAAAGCGCAGAACAATGCTTTAACCTTCCACATTGGAGGCGTTTTAGATCCTAACAATACAATCAGAACATATGTTACAGAGATAAATAGTGCAAATCCATTGCGAATCAGGACAGATTCAAAGCCAGATATGCATTTTATCGTAAATGCCGCTTCCTTATTTACCGGAACAACGGACGTGAGTTTCACTACCTTAAACTTTACGATGGGTGGAGCAAATTCTGTTATTGTAGCTGACAATTATGCAAAAGGTATGTTCCGTTTAGATCACATTCATAATTAATGGCAAGGAAAATAGTCGTCTTCGCAGTGCTTATATTGAGCATTGCGTTGATGTATGCCTGCAGTAAAAATGAGGATGAAAATAAGCCAGAACAAAAACCGGTAATATTTTCTATCCCCGCAAATTTCCCTGCCCCTGCATACAATTTTGAGCAAAACAAATTAAGCAACGCTGGCTTCGCTTTGGGTAAAAAATTATTTTATGATGCCAGGTTATCAGCAGATAAAAGTGTGTCTTGTGGCAGTTGCCATCAGCAATTTGCCGCCTTTGCAAACCTGGATCATAAAGTGAGTCATGGCGTAAACAATTGCCAGGGAAAACGCAATGCTCCGCCTCTTTTCAATCTGGCCTGGCAAAAGGCATTCTTTTGGGATGGTGGGGTGAAAAATATCGAAACATCACCATTAAATGCCATTACGGATGCATGCGAAATGGGCACGGATATGGAAGCAATAATTACCTTGCTGAACAATACGCCACCTTATCCAGAATTATTTAAACAGGCTTTTGGTACTACAGCAATTAATTCTCAGTCGATCATGAAGTCGTTTACGCAGTTTATGGCGGTGCTGGTTTCAGGAAACGCCAAATATGATCAGGTAATGCGTAAGGAAGCAGGCGTTTCATTTACTGCTGAGGAACAATCAGGCTATATACTTTTTAAAGAAAAGTGTACTTCATGCCATGCCGAACCATTTTTTACAGATTTTTCTTATCGCAGCAATGGTCTCGATTTAGTTAGCTCAGATGAAGGTCGTTCGCATATTACGGGCGTACGAACTGACCTTGGAACATTTAGAATCCCGAGTTTAAGAAACATCGAATACACTGGCCCTTATATGCATGATGGTCGTTTTTACAGCCTGGACGAGGTTTTGGAACACTATAGCTCCGGTATAGTGGCCAGTGAAAATCTGGATCCAATGCTAAAAAACGGCATACCATTAAGTAGTCAGGAAAAAATACAAATTAAAGCATTCTTAAAAACCTTAACCGATAATGAATTTATCAAAAATAAAATATATAGTGAATCGTAAGTTAGTCTTCATTGCATTTTTAGTCATCAGTAGTAACGTTTTCGGTTGCGACATTTGTGGTTGTTTTATGGGGATCACGCCTTATTACAATCGAAACAGTATCAGTGTATTATATCGTTATAGATCTTTTAATGGATACGATGGCCAAGCGCATTCATTATTCCCCAATGGCGGAAAATTCTTTATTCCGGCTAGAAGTCAGGATGCTCCAATTACAGGGCATGCAGGAAATGAAGCAGATTATGAATTATACCGATCGATGGAAATACGTGGTAAATATTTTGTCAACAGCAGATTGGAAATAAATGCTATACTTCCTTACGTATATAATAGTGAGCGATATAATGGTTATACCTCTACAATTGGTGGTATGGGCGATGCTAATTTCTATGCTGGGTATCATTTGGTTCAAAAACTCGACGAGAACTTTAAACAACAACTTATTGCTGGTGCCGGAATCAAATTGCCTACTGGTAAAAACGATTTTAAAAATACGGCTGGCATCCGTTATTCTTCTTTAATGCAGGGTGGCACCGGCAGCACCGATGGTTTTGTTTACCTGAATTATATGGTTGGGTTAGGAAACTTCGGTGCCAGTTTAAATACATCCTACAAGGTAAATGGTAAAAACAGCAGGCAGGAAAGTATCGCGAACAGTACCACGAGTTTCCTTAATATATTCTATAAGCAAAGAATTGGGAAAGATGTGCAAGTGATGCCTTCCGCACAATTCTTCTATGAATATTCTGGTGGAGAAAAGTACAACGGTGTTAAAACCGGCGAGCACGTGATGAATAATTTAATGGGCGGTGTCGGGGCCGATATTTTTTATAAGAATGTGGCCCTGAATGCGGGAATACAAAAAAACATCTGGGAAGCGGAAACCGACCACCCCATGAGTGCAGGTAAAGTTTATGTCGGAATTACTTACAATTTTTAATAAAATTAATATGAAAAATAAAATAACACTAGGATTTTGCTTAATCGGTATTCTTTTAAGCGCTTGCAAAACAGAACCAGATGCTAAAGCAGTAAAAGAAGAAGTGCTTAATATCCACGATAAACTGATGATTGATGGCGGAAAAGTGATGACAAATAAAATGAAGTTAGATTCAGTTTTGAAGTCTGGCAAAATGAAATCTCCTCAGGATTCCGTGAAGATTGCTGATCTGATTGAAAATTTAAATCAAGCTGATGAACGTATGATGGATTGGATGCATGGTTTCAAAGATGATTTTAAAGGTAAAACTGAATTAGAAGATTTAAACTATTATAAATCTGAAATGGTAAAAATCAGGAAGGTGGAAGACGATTATATAAAGGTTACCAAAGCATCAGATTCAGCGCTAAAAGAATATCATGTGGTACCGGCTACAAAAATGAATATGGAACATCATAAACATTAAAAATTCTCCCGCGGATTGAACAGCCCTTCGCGGAACTTTAAAATAACTGCGTTTATCTTTTAATCTTCGGGAGGCATTAAAAACAAAAATTAATTCCCTCCTGCACAACAGAGGTCGTATATTTACACTTTAATAAAAAATCATGAATAAAATTATTTCTTCGATGGCAATTTGCCTGCTATCTATTGCCATACTTTCATCTTGTAAACAAGATAAAAAACTTCCGTTTTATGGGGAGCGCCATGCAGAAACCGTTAGAGATGCAGCCGGCGTAGATAAGATAGATACGGTTTATCAAACCATTCCGGATTGGTCTTTTTTAAACCAGGATAGCCTGATAACAACTAATAAAGCTACAGATGGCAAAGTTTATGTGGCAGATTTCTTTTTTACATCTTGTTCTACCATTTGCCCAACGATGCACCGAAACCTAATGAAAGTTTACAACGATTTTAAAACCAATCCTGAAGTCATGTTTGTATCCCATACTATAGATTTTAAATACGACAAACCTTCGGTTTTAAAAAAATATGCACAAAAGTTAGGCGTTGATGGCAATAAATGGCAATTCCTTTATGGCAGTAAAGACAGCGTCTATACTTTAGCAGAGAAGAATTATTTAGTAGCTGTTGGTGAAGATAGTACTGCAAAAGACGGTTATATTCACCAAGGTTATCTTATTCTTATTGATAAAGACAGACGTATCCGGGGTGCCTATGATGGTACCAAAGAAGATCAGGTCGAACAATTGAAAAAGGATATTCCTGTTTTATTGGCAGAATATAAAAATTAGAATATTTTGCCACGGAAATACAGATTAACACGGAAGTAAAATAATATTTTTTGTTTTCGGTCTTTCTGTGGCAAATTAACAAAACACTCATGCGCAGATACATTACCCGTTCTATCTTTCTATTTGCTATCATAGCGATAATTATTTCCTGCCAAAATCAGGAGACTATAGATTTACAAAATTACTTATCGAATGGCAAGGACATTTACAAAACCAAATGTCAGAATTGTCATGGCGAAAATGGAGAAGGTTTGGGAAAACTTGCTCCTCCTTTAACTGATTCGGTTTTCCTGGCTACTAATAAAGCTCGTTTGGCCTGCATCATTAAGAACGGAACAGCTGAGAAATTAATAATCAATGGCAAAGAATATCAAGAAAAGATGCCTGCGTTTCCGGAGTTAGCTGATATTGATGTTGCACAGGTGATGGTGTACATTACTAATTCATTTGGGAATCACCAGGGTTTTGTGCCCTATAGTAAAGTTTCTGTCCAACTACAGCAATGTAAATAATCTTTTTTTGAGGGCATTTCAATTTAAAAAGGCATCTTTGCGCAAAATGCAGGTTGTTCTATCGCTGTTTCGATTAATCGGAAGAGAGGAAAGTCCGGGCAACGCAGGGCATCCCGCTTTCTAACGGAAAGGGATTGAGGAATGAAAACCTGAATCACGGATTAGTGCAACAGAAAATATACCGCCCCTTTTTCGCTTGCGGCTTTGGGGTAAGGGTGAAAACGTGCGGTAAGCGCGCACGAGCATTGCAGGCGACTGTAGTGGATTGTAAACCCCGGGAGTTGAAAGACCAAATAGGCTAACGCATGTAGGGCTGCCCGTCCGATGTTAGTGGGTAGGTCGTTAGAGATAAATGGCAACATTTATACTGGATTAATGATAGAAGTTCTGAGTAATCAGAAAACAGAACCCGGCTTATAGACCTGCATTTTTTTTATTTCTTGAATTGATAGTTTATTTTCATTCTACCCTTTTTATCATTAGATCAATACAAACGAGGTGTTTTCTCTCAAAAATTACCCTGTTCTTTAAGGCTTTTATCAATCTCTTGAAAAGGCATCAGGATATTGTAAAATACATAAAACATTTTGTAAGATTTACCGTTTATAGCCATAATTGTTGTAGGAAAAAGTATACATTAATTTAAAAATAATATCTTCGCATTTAACTATAATAAACACTAAATGGCCAAACTATTAATTATTGATGATGAGCGGGCAATAAGAAGCACTTTACGCGAAATCCTGGAGTATGAAAATTACGATGTTGAAGATATAGATAACGGTATCGACGGCCTTGAAATGATCAAAAGGACCAATTTCGATCTGGTGCTCTGCGACATCAAAATGAATAAGATGGACGGTATGGAAGTGCTGGAACAGGCACAATTGTTAAGGCCTGATTTACCTTTCATTATGATTTCAGGTCATGGAACGGTTGAAACTGCCATTGAGGCCAGTAAAAAAGGAGCTTTTGATTTTATTTCAAAACCACCTGATTTAAATCGCTTATTAATTACGGTTCGTAATGGTTTAGACCGTGGCAACCTGGTTACCGAAACAAAAGTTTTAAAGCGCAAAGCCAGCAAAACCCGAGAAATTTTAGGTAAATCTGATAGCATTTCGAAAATTAAAGAAACCATCGAGCGCGTGGCCCCTACTGAAGCCCGGGTATTGATTACCGGAGCCAATGGAAGTGGTAAAGAACTGGTTGCAAGATGGTTACACGAAAAATCTAATCGTGCAGATAGTCCGCTAATTGAAGTGAATTGTGCGGCAATTCCTTCAGAACTAATTGAAAGTGAATTGTTCGGACATGAAAAAGGTTCATTTACCTCGGCAGTAAAACAGCGCATTGGTAAATTTGAATTGGCAAATGGCGGAACTTTATTTTTAGATGAGATTGGTGATATGAGCCTTTCTGCCCAGGCGAAAGTGCTTCGTGCTTTACAAGAACATAAAATTTCACGCGTTGGTGGTGAAAAGGAAATAGAAGTAAACGTTCGGGTATTGGCTGCAACAAACAAAGACTTATTAAAAGAAATTGAAGATGGCAACTTCCGAATGGATTTATACCACCGTTTGAATGTAATTAATATTCATGTTCCACATTTAACTGAGCGTACAGATGATATTCCAGTAATTGCGCAAAACTTTCTGGAAAGCATTTGCAGTGATTATGGAATGCCAGTTAAAAAGATAAACGATGGTGGAATGGCAGCGTTACAAGCTTTACCATGGACTGGTAACGTAAGGGAATTACACAATATGATTGAGCGTTTAATCATTTTAAGTGATAAAGTAATAACAGAAAATGATGTCCGTGCTTTTGCTAACCCTGGTGGTGGTACAAATATCGGCGCTGCAACCAGCACGCAAATTGCAGGTGCAATTGGTAGCTCCGGCATGTCATCATCTTTCGATAGCTTTAACAACTTCCAGGATTATAAAGATCATGCAGAAAAGGAGTTTATCAAATTTAAACTTGAAAAAAATAACTGGAACGTATCAAAAACTGCTGATGAAATTGATATCCAAAGAAGTCATTTATACAGTAAAATTGAGAAGTTTGGATTAAAAAGAGATACCCAATAGCGCACTGAGGAAAAATCAGTAGTATTAAAGAATTAAAAAGTTGGAATGGAAAGGTTTACCTAATTCATTCCAACTTTTTTTTGCTAAAGATTATTTCTAAATCTGTTTAAATGCCACGAAGTCAAAAGCCGTATTTAGGATAATGGCGTTTAACTCATATAATCATTCTGCCGCATTAGCAGTGCCCTATATTTGTTGAAAATCGCAGTTTTGGAAACGAACCCTTTGTACACATTGTTTTCATTAACAACAGGCAAGAGCCATGCATTTTCTTGTTCCATTTTGTGTAAGACGGTTTTCAGGTCATCACTTTCCAATACGGTAGCCGGTGCATTTTGGATCAGGCTCGTGCTTGATAAATTGGCTTTATCAGGATTGTTAACCATTTCATTGAATAGTTCTTCTATGTAAATAATCCCTTTAAAATCACCCAACTCATCGGTAACTGCACAAATGTTCTTATGGGATTGAACGATCTCATTCATTTTTTCGGCAATCAGATCGTTCATATGTAATTGAGGATATGTTTTTTCGATCAAATATTTTAATTTCATCTGATTCAAAACCGTGGTATCTCTATCTTCATGAGATAGTAATTCGCCTTTATCAGCCAAAACCTTTGTATAGATAGAATGTTTTTGCGAGCTGCGATTAATTGCATAAGAAATTGCAGTGGTAATCATCAGCGGAACCATTAATATATAGCCGCCTGTAATTTCTGCAATCAGGAAAATTCCGGTAAGGGGTGCATGCATAATTGAGCCAAGCGCTGCTGCCATTCCGGCTACGATGAAGTTAGATACATTTAAATGTGCTAAACCTGAAAGATTAACAACGTATGCAAAAACAAAACCAATCAGTCCGCCCATAATCAAACTTGGTGCGAACGTACCACCGTTACCTCCAGCACCTAAAGTGATGAGTGTCGCCAGCGATTTCATAAAAATGGTAACCACTGTAAATAAAATAACTAAAGGTGCAATGGTATTATAGTCTTCAAAAATACTATTGTTAATAACAGCCAGGTAATTCCCCCTTAACAAGTTCTTCATGGTAATATAACCTTCCCCGTAAAGTGTTGGGAAGAGAAAAACCAACAGACCAAGCATTAAGCCGCCAACAACCACTTTAGTATAGGGATGTTTAATTTTGTAAAACAATCCTTTTACTGCATAATTTGCTTTAGTAAAATAAATAGAAAATAGACCGATCAGACCAGCAAGCAATACATAATAAAATAAGGCATCAATACGCCAGCCTTCTGTAACCAGAAAAAACAGCTGCTGAGTATAGAAGATTCTGGCAACGACGGCTGCAGTGGCTGCAGATAATAATAGCGGAATAAAAGCTGGAATGGTAAACTCTGGCAAGAGAATTTCAACGGCAAAAACAATTCCTGCAATTGGGCTATTAAACGCACCCGCTATCCCTGCGGCAGCTCCACAGGCAACCAGCATGGTAATTTCGCGATAGGATAAACCAAGAAAACGACCCAAATTAGATCCTATTGCCGAACCACTGGTAACAATTGGCGCTTCCAAACCTGTTGAACCTCCAAAGCCTACTGTAATGGCAGCGGTAATTACCTGTGAATATATGTTATGTGCTTCTACCCTGCTTGAATTTTTTGAAATTGCATAAAGCAAAGGGGTAAGACCGGTTTCAAATTTACTTTTCCTGATGAAATACTTGATGTATAAAACCGTTAGAAAAATTCCAATCATTGGAAAAATGAAGTATAGATAATATTTGTACTTCCAGTGCCAGTCTGATTGAAGAAATTCTTCAATATGATGCGTTAAACTTTTTATAGCCGCTGCTGCAAGTCCGGCGAGAATACCAACTATTACAGCGAGTATGACCAGGAAATTACGATTTGAGATTTTAGACTTTCTATATCGGTTAATATTGTCCAGGTAACTTACAAATCTGACGTACATATCGTTAGTGTTTCATTTCCATTACTGGAAGTAAGTGTTAGGCATCGAACTTATCTAAGAGCTTAATTAAAGTCGCGAAATCTTTAGGATAAGGTGCGTCAATAATAATATCCTGGTCATCCAGGCCTTTAAAAACCAAATGTCTCGCATGTAAAGCAAAACGTTTCATAATCGGCTGTTCTTCTTCACCTTTAGTAAGTTTGTATCCACGCTTAATTGAGGATAGAAATACTGGTTTGCCCTTATACATATCATCTCCAACAATCGCTGCACGTTGTGTAGCGAGGTGAATCCTAATCTGGTGCATTCTTCCGGTAATCGGTTTACATTCTACAAGAGTATAATGCTTATAATATTTTAAAGAATCAAAAATCGTTTCTGCCCTTTTGCCTTCGGCACGATCTATTGTTACATTTTTATTTCCATCATTTAAAATGGGCAAATCCACCAATAGCTGATCAAATATTACATGTCCATCTACCACAGCATGATAGGTTTTATTCACCTTTCTGCGTTCGAACTGCATAGATGCATGGCGGTAAGCCTCCGGATTTTTTGCAATGATTAAAGCGCCGGAAGTTTCCTTATCCAAACGATGACATACCTGTGCATCATCACTATATTGTTTGGCTAAACGCAAAACATTTGTTTCGCCAGATCCTCCTCTTTCATCAAGTGAGGCTAAAAAAGGTGGTTTATTGATGACAATAAAATCGTTGTCTTCGAAAATAATAAGGTCTTTAAAATTTGGGTACTTCAACTGCGGTAATATTAATGTGCGGCAAAAATACGGATTTATTTTTATTGGTTTAGAAATTAACCATAGATAATAAGGATAAACCCAAATAAAGGGCCTTAACTATTCAATACATGCTTAGAGGACGAAGCAATCTTAATGCGCATATTACCCGTAAATCAACTTAAGAAGTTCTATTGGCCCGTGGGGAGGAAGAACTTCGTAAGTTTAAAAATGTAGTTTTCATGCTATTCAAAACAACCTGGCGAAAATAAGCGCTAATTTTATCGGTAATATTTGACGGCAGCTCGTGTTTGATATGGTATAAGCCGCAATGAGCTCGCCAGGAAACGAAGCAATTAGGGAACAAATAAAATCAAAAAGCCGCAGGACCTCTGATTAATCAGCGAATCTGCGGCTTAAATATGTACGGGACTTTCTATGAAAGCTCAAACTTATAACCAACGCCTTTAACTGTTGATACGTAAGTTTCACCTAATTTTTCTCTAAGTTTACGAATATGAACATCAATTGTTCTATTGGTCACCACTACAGAATCTTCCCAGATATTTTTAAGAATCGATTCCCGGGTATAAACCTTACCGGGCTTTGATGCTAACAAGTACAATAATTCAAATTCTTTCTTTGCCAATACCACCTTGTTACCGCCCTGAAAAACTAGATAAGCTTCTCTATCGATCACTAAATCACCTATCTCTAACTTATTTTCTGATACCTCTTCGGTACCTGAATTACGTCTTAAAATTGCATTGATGCGACTCACTAAAGCGCGGGGCTTAATTGGTTTTGCAATATAATCATCAGCGCCAACATTAAAACCAGCGATCTCTGAATACTCCTCGCTCCTTGCAGTTAAAAACACCATAAAAGTATTTTTAAATTCCGGAATTGCTCTCATTAACCTGCAAGCCTCAATTCCATCCATTTTGGGCATCATGATATCCAAAATAATCAAATCAGGATGAACCTTTTTTGCTACTGTAATTCCTTCCTGACCATTAGAAGCCGTGAAAACCTGATAGCCTTCTTTCTTCAAATTGTATTCGATCAGTTCCAGAATGTCTGGCTCATCATCAACAATTAATATTTTCTGACCTGCGTTATTCATAGTTAAATATTTGTTACGAAAGTAGTGTCTCTGATGCAACTATCCGTTAACCCTAAGTTAAGAAATTGTTAACGACTAAAATTAGTTTAACATTGAATTTGTTTTATCGTAACGTCTTGCCTAAAAACGCATCCAGTTCGTCGCCACGAAGGTTTTTTGCAGCAATTTTTCCGGCAGGATCAATTAAGTAAGAAGTTGGAATTGCCTGAACCTGGTATTTCTTAACCGTTTCCCCATTAAAATCTTTCAATTCAGAAACGTGAGTCCACATTAAACCATCTGCTTTCACAGCGCCTAACCACGCTGCCTTATCCGTATCTAAAGAAATTCCTAGAATATCGAAATTTTTAGCTTTGTATTTATTATAGACTTTAACCACGTTTGGGTTCTCCTGGCGACAAGGCTGACACCATGAAGCCCAAAAATCTACCAATACATATTTACCTTTATAATCAGATAAACTTACAGGCTTTCCATCTGCAGTGTTGATGGTAAATTCTGGAGCCACCTGCCCTACCTGAACGGTTTTTAAGGAAGCCATTTGTTTAATAAAAGCATCAACCGTTGTGTTTCCTTTGATTTCATCTTTAATTTCGTCAGCAAAAGCAACCAGTTCAGCTTCAAATTCTTGTGGACTTAAAGTATTCATCGCATAAAAACTTGCTAAAGTACCTTTGTTTTCTTTTGCGAATTTTAAAATGGAAGTATTTAACTGATTAATATAAGATTCATATTGAGGCTTCATCTCCTCTAAAATAGTGGCTCTGTTTTGCGGCTGCGTAGCCACCTTAGCTTCGAAATCGGCTTGTAATTTCTCTACCTGTTTAGCGAAATTGTTTCTTAGTGTATTTAGTTCTGATAGTTTTTCAACCTCATTGGCGCCAGAAATTTTATAGGCCATTGTTTTATCTGCTAAATCTGCTTCCAGCTTGATGTCATCTCCGTTTTTGGCGATCAGCATAAATTCATGGTTCCCTACAGAAACCCTAAAGAAATCTACAGATGGCGTTTTCCTTATAAATTTAAATTCTCCTTTTTCTGATAAATTAGTAGAATCTATGGCAACCATCTGGCTGTTTTGCATCCCAAAAAGGAATACCTTTTTCTCTGCCCCCGGATTTTTGAACGTTCCATCAATGTTAAAACTGTCTTTCGGTTTACATGCGGTGAAAGCGATTGCGATCAACACAATCAGGCTTAGATTTTTTAATCTCATTATTTAAGTTTTTCTAATATCAATTCATTTAATTTTTTAGCGTCCGCCTTACCTTTGGCTAATTTCATCACCTCGCCAACAAATAAACCTAAAACGCCCTTTTTACCTTTTTTAAAGGCTTCCACCTGCTGTGGATATTTATTTAATACATCATCTATAAAGCCGCCCAATTCATCACTATTTTCAGTAATAAGCAAATTTAATGATTTGGCCAATTCTTCCACATCCGATTTTTCATCCGCTTCTACTGCAGGCAATAATTGCTGGATGGCAATCTGCTGTGTTAATTTCTTATGATCTACTAAATTAATTGTAGCAGCCAACTGTTCAGGTGTAACCTTATAATCAGCAATTGCAATGTTCCTGTCGCTTAAAACTGCTCTGATCGGGCCAATTAACCAATTAATCAATGTCTTTTGGGTATTAACCAGTGGTAGCGCCTGATTAAAATATTGAAGTAAGTTCAAATCTTCTGCAAATAAGGCTGCATCTGCTTTGCTAATTTCAAACGCTGCAACCATTTGCTTAGAAATCTCATCCGGTAATGCCGGCATGGCCGATGTAATCTCCGCTAGCCAATCATCAGAAATATAAATAGGTTGCAAATCGGGATCAGAAAAATAACGATAATCGTTTGCCTCTTCCTTTGTGCGCATTGGTGATGTAGTGCCTTTATCAGCGTCGAAATTCAGCGTACTTTGAATAATTTTACCACCATTGCTAACCACTTCAACCTGGCGGCCAAATTCAAATTCCATTGCTCTGCGTACATTGCGCATGGAATTCAGATTTTTCACTTCGCAACGGGTTCCAAATTCAGTGGTTCCATTTTCGCGGATAGAAATATTGGCATCGCAACGCAAACTGCCTTCTTCCATATTTCCATCGCTCACATTTAAATGACGAACTAGTTTCCTGATTTCAGTTAACAAGGCCGAAGCTTCTTCCGCACTACGGATATCTGGTTCTGTAACAATCTCGATTAAAGGTACTCCAGCCCGATTCAGGTCAACTAAAGAATAATTTTCATCCTGATCGTGAATACTTTTTCCTGCATCTTCTTCCAGGTGAATGCGATTAATTCCTATTCTTTTTGTCGACCCATCATGCAGTTCCACATCTAAAAAGCCGTTGATGCAGATGGGTTGATTATCTTGTGTGATTTGATATCCTTTTGGTAAATCAGCGTAGAAATAATTTTTCCTATCAAAGTGATTCATCTGATTGATTGTACAATTAAGCGCTAAACCAATCCGGATAGCCTTTGCAACAACCTCCTTATTTAGTTTTGGCAGTGCACCTGGCAAAGCAAGCGATACAGTAGAAATATTTTGATTTGGTAAAGCCCCGAAAGATGCGCTATCAGCAGAAAAGATTTTGGTATTGGTGTTTAACTGAACATGTATTTCAAGTCCTGAAACAAGCTCGTAGTTGTATTCGGGTTTCACTAAACTCATATAATAATGATGCCTTTAAATGTATTATGCTCGCAAATATAGGTAAAGAATGTTAAAACAAATGACCACATCTTAACTGGTATGTAATGGTGATGTAGATTTCATTTGCAAAAAAAGGCTAACCTATTTATCTACCAAAAAAGGAAGTAATTTTAAGATGTTGATTTTGCTATTAAAGAGGGAGGTTACTTCGTTGATTCAGTATAACGCGCTCCTGCTTACTGATCTATGGTAATTAAATTAGTTCTCCAAAGTATGTAGCCCAAACGACCACAGCATTCTGCCACGAAATATTCTATATCAGCAGGAACATCATTTACAATACGGTAGCGTATTTTGAATTTTGGGTTATAACTGAGGTAAACCACCAGGTCATCCTTTGAAAAACCTTTTCCGGTTAATGCTTTTAAATGCACATCAGCCAGCTCCTTTGCTGCACGTTGCAAACGATCATTCATGATTTTTGCTAAATGTTTTGCAGGAACAAAATCAGTCTCCAAAATTGCCAGCACGGTCACAGTCATCTTGCAAATTTATACGCATTATTCACTTATGCAAATGCATACCGTTAAATTACTGACATACAGGGAAATTATTTTTCTTGAGTAAAATCCACCAATCAATTAAAATTTGGCAGTTTTTGAACCCAGATGATCAATTCAAGGCAACTAATCTGGCTTCAATTAATTCATTATGAATACGTTTGGTAATGCTTTAGATGATCATATTGCCCTGTAAATACCTGAAAGATTGAAAAACAGTATTTTAACACCTGAAAGCCAACTTAATGACGGTAAATTTCATATATTAGCTACGCTGTGAAAAAAATCCTGATCATAGAAGATAATTTATCTAACGCCGAAATGATTTCTTCTGTTTTTACCGAAGAGGGATTCGCTACGAGGGCACTCACAGGCCCGCAGGGTTTAGCGGAAATGCTCGATATTTTTGAGCCAGATTTAATACTCATGGATATTCTACTTGCTGGGGCAGATGGAAGGGAACTTTGCAACGAGCTTCGGGCCAATAAAAAAACGGCGGAAACAAAAATAATATTAATGACTGCAGCCTTGCTTCATCAAATTCCGGATATCCCATGCCAGCACGACGGTATTGTAACTAAACCCTTTGATATTTTTGACCTGCTGAAAAAGGTGAACGAAATGCTCGAATAATTATATTTTGTTCTTTAATAAAACCTTTCTGAATGATAGCCTGTTATGAAGCCATGGAACCATTTAACCTCTTTGTTACCCTTGATGGTGAAAACACTGAACTAACCATTACCGAAGCTGATGGACACTATGAAATTACGCATCAGGGTCATATCATTGCCGCACTAAGACCTCCGGGTGAAGACTGGCAATTACTACCTCTAGATGAACTTATTGAAGAAGTGCCACTATTCGAGAGTGACCTAGATCCTGAAAGCCATAAAATCGCCCTTCATTCCCCAATAATTAATCAGATCGTTGCAGAAATTGAAAGCCGTTAACCTTTTCAATATTTCAAAACACACTTCAAATATCTAAATAAAGTATCTATATAAATAGTATAACACATTGAATTTCAATATGATGTTTTTACTATTTTTTATGGAGTCGAATTATAAAACTTTGTGATAAATAATGGTGTTGTCTTATCAAACATCTATTTAAGCACTATGATTGTACCCTTATTCGACAAAAATAAAATTCTCTTTTCTACCCCTCCAAATCCTTTATTACGCTTATCTGTTATTATTCCCGTGAAAAACGAATCCGAATGTATTCGGGAAACACTTGATGCAATCAGACTACAACGTGATCCGGCAGGCAACGAAATTGATTATAATGTTTTTGAAGTTTTGGTATTAGCAAATAACTGTACGGATCGAACTTTTGAAATTTGCAAGGCTTATCAGGTTGCTTACCCAAAGTTTGCCTTGCACATCGTTCAGATCACTTTAGCAGGTGATGCAGCGCATATTGGAACTGCCAGGAGGTTATTGATGGATAGTGCTTACCAGCGACTAATACAGGTAGCTGGCGATCGTGGGATTATTGTTTCTACAGATGGCGATAGCCAGGCAGATCCTACATGGATTTATCACATTTTAGACGAGATGGAAAATGGAGCAGACGTAGTTGGAGGTAGAATTTTACCTCGGGATACGCCAATCCAATCTAAATTACATCATTTAAGAGATGTCACTTATCGCTTATTTACCAGCAGACTGGAATCCGTATTAGACCCTTGCATAGCTAATCCCTGGCCACGTCATTTTCAATGTTATGGCCCGAGTTTGGCCGTAACCTGTGAAATTTACGATCGGTCTGGTCGGCTTCCAGCCATTCCTTATCTTGAAGATGAGGAGTTTAGAAAAAGGTTAAAGCGCATTGATGCTAAAATCAGGCATTCACCACATGTAAAAATTTATACCTCCTCCAGGTTGACCGGACGCGTAGAATTTGGTTTCTCTGTGCAGCTTAAGCAGTGGCAGGATATGAGCACAAAAGGTGAGCAGCAACTCGTAGAATCTTTAGATACCTTAATCTTTAAGCTGAATGTTAAAAATTCGCTACGAAAGCTTTGGGCCAGCACTTCATTATGCCCGGCATTACAAGCAGAATTAAAATCCGTATCAACCGCACTTGCAATTGATGTTCAAACTTTAAAGACCACCTTGCAGAATAGTCCGTATTTCGAAAGTTTTTGGGAACAGATAGAGGAACATCTTTTGTCTACGGAGCATGCAAAAATTATTATGGAGCCTATTTCGAAAGTAATCAGTTCGGTGAGGCAATATTTTTCTAAATCATTTGCTCAAACAGTTCAGTCACCTTTAATGGTAGGCAAATCAACCGGAATACAAAGTATTGCAGTTTAAACCGGCATATGAGTTCAGTTTTAACTATTGTGGCCGGGCGGGAACTTGCTTTAACTAATTTAATTAAGGGGCTTGCAAAAAGTACGGTGTTGCCAGATGAGTTGGTGATTGTTTTCATGAACGAGCCTGTAAGAGAAATGCCCAAACATACTTTTCCTATCCGTTGTTATAGTCTTAACCAATCTGCACATTTACCGCTTGCAGCAGCACGGAATCTGGCAGCGAAGCAGGCAAAAGGAGATTTTCTGATCTTTCTGGATGTTGACTGTATTCCTTCAGCGACGTTAATTGCAGATTATCAAAGGCATATTTCTGGTGAAACATTGCTGAGTGGACGAGTTAGGTATCTTCGCGCCGGCGCAACAAGTGAGAAAGAGTTTCTATCCAAGATGGAAGACCTGAGTACTCCAGATCCTATTAGGGCAGGCTTGGAAACCATTCCCTATTCACTCTTCTGGTCGCTTAACTTTGCATGTTCAAAATCTACTTACCTCAAAATCAGAGGCTTTGACGAAGGTTATGAAGGTTATGGCGCAGAAGATACAGACTTTGCTTTTTCTGCAGAAAAGCAGGAAGTTGCCCTTCAAAGTGTAGCAGCAAAAGCATATCATCAATACCATGAAAGTTTTTCGCCCCCGCTTAATCACCTGGAAGATATCGTAGGTAATGCAAACCGCTTCTTTCAAAAGTGGAAGAAATGGCCTATGGAAGGTTGGTTAAACTCCTTTGCGCAAATGGGTTTAATTGAATGGGATAAACAAATTATTCATCTTTTAAGAAAACCAACAAAAGCTGAAATCAAGGCTACTTTAAAAAAATAATTATTGGAAAATTCTTTCTCCAACTGCGATAATCGCCAGGGCAGCATCATCTATTGCACTTTTCGAAATCATTCCTTCCCAAGTTGCTTGTTGTGCCTGTAATTCATTCAGCAGCACAGACCAGTTGGTCGTAAAAAAATCTTTAGGGTTAACAATTTTTACGCCAGGAAGAGCAGATATTGCATTAGCCTTATCCAATTGTTCTTCAAAAGGACGAGTTTCAGGGATACCGATAAAACGTTTTTGAAGACTGGCCATTTCCATTACGGTGTTATGCCCGGTATTGCCTATTACCACACTACATAAATCCAATATTGATTTTGGCTCATCTAAATGTCCGCAATATTCAATATTTGGAAATGGGTGATGCTCACCCTTTACCCTGCCAATTACATGAAAATAAAAATCTGAACAAGCATTAGCCAAATGTTCTACAAATTGAGCATCGATAGATGTTCCCCCACTCCCTACAATAATGGCTACATGATGATGCTTTTCAGCCTCGCTATGTCCTTTAGAAAACCTGGAAAAGCCACCTACATATTCGGTCTTATCAATAATCCATTGGGCGGATTTTTGCGAAATAGATTTTGAAAATGGCGCTATTAACAACGCTGCACTTTGATAAGCCATTAAATGAGGTAAATCTTCCCGCAGGCCATGTTGCCTCATTACAATAGTTGGCACGCCTGCAAGCCTGGCAAGTAACGTTACCTCTACCGAAACATCTACGATTAATAAGAGTGGTTGCTTCTTTTGAAAAAAAGCCGTCATCATTGCCACCCGATCGTTTACACCCTTTATATTTAATGGCGCATAGTGTAAAACATCAACCGTATTGCCATTCTGGGCATAGAGATCTTCCTCAGCAGGGATATCCATTGGAAGGTGAATTAACTCGATATTTTCTGGTAACAAATGAGCATAAGGCTGAAGATTACTACCGAGCAGCGTAACCTCGAAACTTGTTAATTTGTTTAAAATTTGTGCTACCCTGGTAAAATGACCAGAACCATGGTGATGTACATAGAAAGCGATGTTGAACCTGGCAGGCATTAGCTTTGTTTTTGATAGACATCCAGACGATAATCATTCGTTCGATTCCCATTTAAATGCGAAAGACCTGCATCTGCAAAGCAATCATGCACCTCATCTCCGGTTAAAGGATAGTCAGCAACAAAATGTGTCCAGTGTACCAGGATCAAAACGCCATCTCTTTCTAGTGAATCTAAAATAAGTGTTCTGGCTTTCAGGAGATCTTCTTTTGAGAGGTAATAGCCCACTTCACTCATCACTATCAGATTAAAATTTTGCTTTGGATAATCTATTGGAATTCCGCCATGGATAAAACTCACTTTTGTATCACCTTCCATTCTAATTCTGGCTTTATCAAGTGCCGTTTCGCTAATATCCATTGAAATTAAGTGGTCGCATTTACGGCTTAACATCTTGGTGAGCACACCAATAGAGCAACCGACTTCAAGTGCTCGTGCGTATTCTCCATCTGGAATAGCCGCTACTGTGGCTTCATACTTTGATTTTTCATATTCGCTTGTTTCGAACGACCACGGATCTGGATTTCCACCATAAAGCGCTTCAAAATATTCTTTCGAAAGGGTTTCGGTTGGATTTGATTTTTTACGCTCCATAAAATATTCTTTATCAATTAAAAAATTGCTGATTACGTCTTCCGTTAAGATAAATCCCTTTGGATCGTCATGGATCAGCCGGGTTGTTTGTGATTGATGCGCATCAATAGCAGCACGTTTATGATTCAGATGCACGGTAATGTCTAAATATTTCAGTTCGCCTTTTTCTAATTGCGGCAAATCACGCTGGATAGCCTTTTCGTATAACCAAATCGGATACTCCCAAATAACGGGTTTATAAGCAGGTACCTTTTTCAAAGCAGCAAAAAGCAATTGGAAAGTTGCCCGGTGATCGCGATGTGGATCAAGCTCATACGGAACCAAGATTAATTGTGGAAGAAATGAAGCGAGATCTTTATTTAACCTTTGAGATAGTTGATCAAATCCCTCCTCTCCTAAGGCAGGCATAGCCGAATCTGCACTTTCATAACAAGAAAGCTTCTCTGCTCCTAACCCTAGAATTTCCATTGCGGTAATCATTTCAGCTTTACGCAAAGCTGCAAGGCTTGCTGCCGGATAAGTAACTGAGTGAGGATGTGACATACTGCCATCGGTAGTGAGAATTATCCGCACATCACAACCATTTTGCACCAATGTTCTTATTAATCCACCACAACCCAGCGATTCATCGTCAGGATGTGGAGCCAGTATCAGGCATTGCTTAATTGGATGGAGAAATTTTTCATCAACACTTATTGCAGAAGCCCTAAAAGCGGCCTTATCAAATGTCATCATCAAAAGTAAAATCGTGTTCTATAAAAAATTCAGCGGCCTTTAGTCGTGTGGCATCTGGCGCTGGCTGACGTAAATAAAATGTGAGATCACGGTAAAGACGTTCCAGTTCAAAGGGTTCCATCAATCCACGGGCACCAACGCAACGGTTGCTTTCGTCCATAATCTTTATACAAATATCTTCAATTACGGTTCTGGTCATATTTGCAAACGCTATCAGTGCCTCATCATGCGAACCTGCTGCTACCCACTTATCGTAATACTTACCTGCACGGTTAAGCCAGAGTTCACCGGTTGTTAACGCACTCATCATATTATAAATACGCATCTGTTGGAAAGGATCCGCTGTTCGTTTTAAATCCTTAAGGTAAGAAAGCGTATGCTCAACAATGGCTTCAGCACCACCCAGATGTACGGCTGCAAAACGAATAGCACCAGCGTTGAAATAAGGTTGGGTAAGATAGGTTCCGGGCCTTGCCAATAAATCCTGTTCGCTAATGGTATAATCACTAAAATCTACTTTATAACTGCCGGATGCTTTCATGCCTAGCGGCCTCCAGCTTTTCCTGTCAATCCGTTCTTGTGGAAGATTTTCCATATTAACGATTAATAATTGCCACCCCTTTTCTCCATTACGGTCGATATCACCAGAAATTAAAGCACGGTTAACGATTTCGGCACCAGAACAGAATGTCTTACTTCCTTTAATGATAAAGTCAGATCCATCAGCAACAAGTGAAATTCCATCAGCTGCCTGCGTATTCCAAACACCAAATAAATGTCCTTCATCCGCTACTTCCTTATACCATCTTCCCCGTTGTTCAGGGGTAGCATATAGATGAATGAGATAGAGTGTGTTAACATGCCCTTCAAAAATCCTTCCTACAGATAGATTTGCTTTTCCAACGGCCTTTAGCAAGCGCAATAGTTGAGGAGTTTTAGGCAAATTAAAATCTAGCGGATGCCCAGGCAAAACAATAGATAAAGCGCCACATTCGTGAAGCCATTTAAATTCTTCTACTGGTCCATTGGGATGATGCTCTGTTACAGCAGCTCTTTCGGCAATCTTTTGTAAAACCAGATTGATCGAAGCTTCGTTGGTTTTCTTAATTGATAAATCTTCTGTAATGCCTGGCATCATATTTTTAAAAAATCTTTATGAGTTTTTCTTTGTGCAACTTCGGATAACATATCTTCATATTTATCCATCATTTTTTCGATGTCAAACCTTCCTCTTGCATAATCACTAACTACTTTTCGATCTAATTTCAGACAGCTTTTTATCGCTTCTGCCAGATCATCTACGTTAGGAAAATCTACTAGAATCCCTGCCTCTTCCGCTACTATTTCTGGTAAGGCACCCATTTTAAAACCAGCTACAGGCGTACCGCAACTCAAAGCTTCTGCGACCACTAAACCGAAAGGCTCCTGCCAGCAAGGGCTTACAATACAAACACTTGCACCACAAATCAAGGCGTTTAATGATTTCTGATCCTGAATTCCCAATAACTCAACATTCTCATCAAGCAATTCAGAAACTTTCTCGTTAAAATACCGCTGATCCGCAATTCCACCGGCTACTTTAAGTGGGATACCTGCAATTTTTGCAGCTTGAATGGCCAGATGCAGACCTTTATCCGGATGAATTCTCCCGAACCAAACCGCATACTGTTGTTTACTAGTTCCTCCGCCAGACTTCCACTGATTGAGGTCAATTCCATTTTCTATTACTTCGCAATTCGAAACAATTTTATCCCAGTTAATGGCGCTTTGATTAGATACGGTAACATACTGGATAACAGGATTTTTTCGCTCTGCTTTAATGGCAAGTTGAAGTTCATAAAATGGCGGCGTATGTAACACTGTCAGCATCGGCGTGCGCAAGGTATTCGCCATGGTAATCGGAATATAATGTAAGCTGTTGTTGAAAATAATATCCAAATTATAATCATCAATTCGGGTCATTAATCCAAAATAGGCATGATGTTCGGCAATGTATTCGGAGGGTAAATCCTTCAATTTAATCCGCATTCCGGTTTTATGATCGTAACCTTCATCAGACAATATTGGATCAACAGGGAGATTTTCATCAGAATTTGAACTTGCAAATAATATCACATCATGCCCACGAGCAACTAATCTTCTGGTAATTTCATACGTAAACACCTCCAAACCACCAGCAAAAGGGGCTATAATCGGGTGTTTTAAGTGAGCGATAATTCCTATCCTCATATCAGTTTTAACATTTTATTTATGGCTTAATATCTTTCAATAAGACACTTTTTTTTGGTGAAAGTTTTAATATTTCTGATCATAACCCATCTGCATCATAAAAAGTCATATTAGAAAAAGGTTAGATCTTATCCCACAGTTTGAAACACTCAGGTACTGAGAAGAAAGCGTAATATATTTCGGTTGGTGGGATATGCGACCAACAGAAAACGTATCAGGATCAAAAAAAAGGTCGTAGCATTTCGCTACGACACTTTAAAGCACCTTGGTTTTCAGACCCGGATGACATTTCGAATTGATCTATATCACCCCTATTTCTCTTTATGGATGTCCGTTTCCTCCTGCTGCGCCGTAAATCTGACCAGTGGCATAACTGGCATCACTATCCGCAAGTTGTACGTAAATTGAGGCCAATTCTGCTGGTTGCCCCGGGCGACCAAGTGGCGTAACCTCACCAAATTTTTCAATCGCATCCTGTGGCTGGCCACCACTTGTTTGTAAAGGTGTCCAAACCGGACCTGGCGCTACACCGTTTACCCTAATCCCTTTTGGACCAAGCTGTTTGGCAAGTGATTTTACGAAGGCAACATTAGCGGCTTTAGTTTGTGCATAATCAAACAGGTTTTCTGAAGGATCATAAGCCTGTACTGAACTCGTGGCAATAATTACGGCGCCTTCAGGCAGAATTGGCAGCGCTGCTTTAGTGATCCAGAATGGTGCGTAAACGTTGGTTTTCATCGTGGTATCAAAATGTTCTGCACTAATATCTAAAAGCGAATCTACAGCTTGTTGATGACCAGCGTTATTAACCAGAATATCTATTCCGCCTAATTTTTCAGCAGCTTCAGCCACTAATTTTTTGCAAAATTCTTCAGTGGTAATGTCTCCGGGGATTCCAAATCCTTTTCTTCCGGCTTCTTCAATAAGTGCGAGTACCTCATCAGCATCTGATTGTTCCTGTGGCAAATAATTAATCACCACATCTGCCCCTTCTCTTGCATAAGCAATAGCCGCCGCCCGGCCGATACCTGAGTCTCCCCCTGTTATCAGCGCTTTGCGGCCCAAAAGCCTGCCTGATCCTTTATAACTTTTCTCTCCATGATCTGGAATGGGATCCATTTTAGAAGCTAAACCAGGCACTTCTTGTGGCTGCTTAACGAATGGTGGTTTTGGATATTTATTTAATGGATTTACTAATGGTTTTGAATTTTGTTCAGACATGTCTCTTAATTTTTTTCAGGCCAATTAATTCCCCAAATCAATACCTGGCCATGTGTATTCATCTGGAAGATATGTAGCAAAGAAGCCTTATATCTATAATTTCAACACTAAAAAATTGTTAATTGTTCAGATAAATTTATAAAACCATAGCAATCAGTGTTCATTCTGATTCAAGAACAATATTTTATAAACCTAATGATATACATTTTGTTCTCCATTTATGGATAATAAGAAAAAACAAGATGGTCATAACGATGCTAGAGTAGATCTGAATGATCCAAATGAAATTTCCTTTGCCGCACAAGAGGCAGGTGTAACTTCTGAAAATTACAAGGAATATGCAAAGGCTGCAGGTACAGATGGCCGGCTAGCCATTGCTAAATACATTAAAGATCATATTGGTATTCAAACTAAACAATTCAGCAATTAAGAATTTCTTTTATCTAAGATTGATCTATTAAATGATTTTAAATTGTCCATCAAAAATTCAAAACAATTTACCATGGCACTCCGTTGTTAAGGTCTACTTACAAATAAAAAAACATGGAAAATAATAACGAGATTATCAGTGACCTTAAAGGTTTAGTTTCAATTGTTAATGATGGAAAAGAAGGCTACGAATCTGCTGCCGAAACTACAGAAAGTCTTGACTTAAAAGCAATTTTCTTAAAATATGCCGCAGAGCGCAAAGCTTATGAATTAGAGCTTAAAGCACATTTGGCTGCTCATGGTGGTGAATCAGATAATAGCGAAGGTGGTATTTTAGGTGCCATTCACAGAACATGGATTGACATTAAAGAAGCTTTGAGCAGTAAAGAAGATGCAGCTATTTTAGGAGCTATTGAGACTGGTGAAAAAGCAGCAATTGAAAAATATGACGCTTTATTACAGGATACGGCCACTCACGCTGACCATTTAGATCTTTTGAACAAGCAAAGAGATGGTATTCAGAACGCATTAACTGAGATTACTTCTTTAAAAAACGCAAAGGCGTAATGTCTGACTACGTTATCCACTTCTAAAGATTATCATATTAAGCCTGTTGACCATTGCAAAAACTGAAACTGTTTAGTAATGTTTAACAGGCTCGATTTTTTCCTCTTAAATTTCGTTTGTTAAGAATTTAAACCTGACTGATATGGAGAAATATACTATTATATATGATGCGGATGGTGCCACTTACGAATTTTTAGTTGGGCAATTTCCCTTCCGGGATGGAGAAACCTGTAAGTATAGCGTATTTTATGATGGTAATGTCATTGCCTCATTTGAACCAGACCGAAATAATGTATTGAATATCTGTAAAAACAATTCTGGTTTTAACGAAGAAATACTTAGTCAACTGGCTGATGAAATAGAATATCGCCATCCAAATGTTATATCCTGTTCTGAAGAATAGATGGATACAAGTACCTATATCCTGACGTTGAGACTTGATGTTGAAAGTCAGGCTTTCTTTAACGAACAGCGCCAGCGTTATTTTCCTCCGGCAATTAATTATTTGGATGCCCACCTCACGCTTTTTCATAAGCTACCTAATGAAGATTATGTCGTTAAAGGCCTTTTGGAAGTAATTCAGAAACCCTTTCAACTCGAGGTAATAAAGCCAATAAATATTGGAAATGGCGTTGCCTATGCTTTGAGTAGCCCAACACTTAATAACTTACATCAGCATCTTTCTAATACATTTAGGGCAGATTTAATTCCTCAGGATCGCCAGGGCTACCGACCGCACATCACCATTCAGAACAAAGTAAACCCCTTGTTAGCAAGAGAACTGCTAGCGAAAATACAGGCAACTTTTAGTCCATTTATGGTTACGGCAGTTGGGTTAGACCTTTGGTACTATCTCGGTGGACCCTGGGAGCATGCCAGAAGTTTTCCTTTTGAACAGCAATAATTAAGTGCTCGTCTTTTTGGATTTAATTTGGTGGTGAAGTATTTTCTAGAGATTTAAAACGAGAAATATTCAAACAGCAGAAGCTGCTGTATAAATCCCATCAATAAGAATCAACTTGCGCAGTTTCAGTGGCCTAATGGCGAAAATACTTCGAAAGTTTTAAGGTACGGTCATCAAAACTTTTGAAATGCTAATGCATTAAGACCTTTTAATTTTTAAACAGTTTCTTAAATCTGCGAAATCACTGAAATCAGGGGGTATTGGAAAGAGGTTTATTTAAAAATAGCCAGTGACGATTTGTTTCACCGAAAAGATTCCCATAAAAATCTAATAATAGGTAAAGAAAAATAAAGGGAAAACCTTGGCCTTCCCTTTAAAACACTTAACGATATTCGATTACAAATTCAGATTTTGGATTGCGGACTTTTTTCATTCCGGCTAACCAATCACCTTCGCTATCGCGATATCCTAAATATAATAACGTTACACTACGAAGTCCCTTTTCTTTTAATCCAAGTACTTCATCTACTAACGCACTGTCAAAACCTTCAGCAGGTGTGCTATCTACCTTCAATTCGGCAGCCATTGCAATAGACATTGCGAAACCAATATAAGATTGATGAGCTGTGTGTACAAAGTTCTTTTCAGCAGCCTCGTTCAAATAAATACCTTTAATTTTATCCGTATAGCTAGAAAATCTACCTCTTGGCAAATCTCGCTCATCAGTGGTACGGTCATAAATTGCATCGATACGCTCTTCAGTATAATTATCCCATGCGGCGAATACGAGTACGTGAGAGCAATCAACCATCACTTCAGGGTTAAGGGCATTTTCACTAAGCTTTTCTTTAAGATCCTGGTTAGATACCACCAAAACCCTGAATTGTTGTAATCCTGATGAGGTTGGTGCTAATCTGGCGGCTTCTACAATTTTATCAATATTTTCCTCGCTTACTTTTTTCGATGGATCGTATTTTTTAGCGGCGTATCTCCACTGTAATGATTCTAATAATCCCATTTTTTTATTTTAATTTGATTATACTTTTATTAATGATTAGTAACAGCAATGCTTACTTCAATGTTTCCACGTGTTGCATTAGAATACGGACAAATCTGATGTGCCTTATCTGCCAATGCCTGAGCCTCTTCTGCACTTACTCCCGGAATGTTTACCGCTAATGCTACAGCTAAACCAAAGCCGCCATTATCAATCTGACCGATGCTTACATTTGCCTTAACACTGGTTTCTCCTGTAGTTACTTTACCTTGTTTAATAGTCAGATTTAATGCACTATCAAAACAAGCTGCGTAACCTCCGGCAAATAATTGTTCAGGATTAGTGTAATTGTCATCGGCACCACCCAAGGCTTTTGGCATACGTACCTCAACATCAAGAATTCCATTATCGCTTTTAATATGCCCGTTACGGCCTCCTGTTGCAGTTGCTTCTGCAGTATATAAAACTTTCATTGTGATTTTATTTTATGTTAATTAATATGTTATTGATTATTTAAGTTGTAAAACGGCTCTTAAATGGCTGAAGGTTTCGAAGCTGAACTTGCCATGGTATTTACCAAAGCCAGAAGCACCAACACCACCAAAGGGAAGAAGGTGTGAACCTACATGGATTAGCGTACTGTTAATTTCTGCATCACCACTGGAAGTATGGTCCAATACATCATCTGCAAATTCCTGATCTTCAGAAAAAACATACAATGCCAATGGTTTTGGCCTTTTATTAATTTCATTCAGTGCGTCATCAATGTCTGTATAAGTTAGGAACGGAAGAATCGGACCAAAGATTTCCTGTTGCATAACCGCATCTTCCCAAGTTACATTATCTAATAGAGTGGCCTCAAAATGACGGGTTTCTAAATCGTAATTTCCGCCATAAACTAATTTATCTTTAGCAGCGGAAATGTATCCGGCCAGGTTTTTAACCTGATTTTGCGAAACAATTTTTCCAATTTTCCCTAGTGTCTCACCTTCATAAGTATTTTTTATATATTCCTTCAATTTATCAATTAGTTGATCTTTAACGTCTTCGTGTACATATACATAATCGGGTGCAACACAGGTTTGTCCGCAATTTGCCCACTTGCCCGAAGAAATGCGTTTTGCCGCCAAGTCAAGATTGGCATCATGGTGAACAATGCAAGGCGATTTCCCTCCAAGCTCCAGGGTTAATGGAATGAGTTGCTTTGCAGCAGCAGCCATTACAATCTTCCCCACATTAGCGCTTCCAGTAAAGAAAATATAATCAAAAGGAAATGCCAAAAGCAAAGTATTTTCTTCAATTGCACCTTGTACCACAGCAACATATTCAGGTAGAAAGGCTTCAGAAACAATCTTTGCAATTACATGAGCAACTTCAGGTGTATTTTCTGAAGGTTTAAGTATTGCGGTATTTCCAGTGATCAAAGCACCAATCAGTGGACTAAATGTTAGTTGAACCGGATAATTAAAAGGGCCAATAATATAGGTAACGCCAAATGGCTGGTGTGTGAGTTTGCTTGATACAATTTCGCCACCAGGACGAGGTTTCGATGGCACACTAACTGGTTTTGCCCATTCTTCAATATTGTCAATACAGTAATCCAGTTCATCTAATACGAGCTGAATTTCTGCGTATTCTGCTTCTTTTCTGTTTTTGCCCAAATCTGCCATTAATGCATCACAAATCGCATCAGTATGTGCTACAAAAACTGATCTAAATCGCTTTAATTGTTCTATACGAAAAGAAACAGCTTGTGTTTTTCGCGTGGCGAAGAATGTCTTTTGATCTTGGAATATTTTATAAATTTTTTGTTCGTCTATTAACTTCATATTTTCTTTTTTCTGATGATTGACAAGTTTTATTGGGATAAAACATTGAACATCCGGTACTCACTAACCTACTATTGATCTGGTTTAATCACCTTAATAATGCTTTATTCACAATTTTCTTCAACAATTGAAGTTCATCTATGGAAAGTCCTAACGCAGCAATCAGCTGTTCAGGAATCAGCGCTGCTTTTTTCTGCATTTTCTCACCAATTTCTGTAGCGGAAATCAATACCACACGTTCATCTATTTTGCTTCGTTTCCGGTTTAAAATCCCTTTGTGCTCCATTCTTTTCAATAGTGGCGTAAGTGTTCCACTATCGAGATAAAGTTTTTCACCCAGTTGATTTACCGTTTGCTGTTTCTCTTCCCAGAGGATTAACATCACCAGATATTGCGGATAAGTTAACCCTAACGCTTCTAAAAATGGTTTATAAAGATTCGTTACTTCTCTCGAAAACGCATATACCGGAAAGCAAACTTGATTTTCTAACTTTAAAAGGTCATTCATATTCGATAACTATAGTGCAAATATATATTGTGCACAATACAATTGTGTAATATCCATGTCAAGCTTATCATATAAATTTATCATCAGACAAAATCATTAATTTAACAATGGTGATAAAGCAACTGAAACGGTAAATGAAGTGGTTATAAAACGCGCAGGAAAAATTTCAATCGGCTGGTGTCTCACCAAATAAAAACCCATACCTATAAATACAATGGATTAAAGAGTGATGATCAAAGTCGATACAAAGCGCAGATAAAACGTTTCTCGTAATGAGGATAGCGTGATACATATCATTAGCCGCAATGAGATTGCCACGAAACGGAGAAAAACCGTTTCTCGCAATGACGACCGTTTTTGTATGGCGTGTTAACATAGCGCATTAGTATAGCATATTAATTTCCTCCCTGAACGTCCTTGCGAGAACATTCTCCGATCCTTCATCGGTAATGTTCGTGGCAATCTCCTATTTACTACACCATCAGCCGCAATGAGGTTGCCACGAAATGGAGAAAAACCGTTTCTCGCAATGAAGATAACATTAGTTTAATATATTAGTTTTTTCACTCTTTTGACGTCATTGAAATAACTAGCGCGGCAGTTTAGTCTATAGGTTCTCTGCCCCCTGAACGTCCTTGCGAGAACATGCTCCGATCCTTATCGGTAATGTTGGTGGCCATCTCTTATCTTCTATAGCATTAGCCGCAATGGAGTTGCCACGAAACGGAGAAAAACCGTTTCTCGCAATGACGGCAGCATTAGTTTTGTGTATTAGTTTTTTCACTCTTTTGACATCATTGCAATAACCAGCATGGTAATTTAGTCTATGAGGTTCTTTGCCCCCTGAACGTCCTTTAGAGAACATGCTCCGATCCTTCATCGGTAATGTTCGTGGCAATCTCCTATCTGCAACAGCATAGCTGCAATGAGGTTGCCACGAAACGGAGAAAAACCGTTTCTCGCAATGACGGCAGCATTAGTTTCGTGTATTAGTTTTTTCACTCTTTTGACGTCATTGCAATAACTAGCGTGGCTGTTTAGTCTATAGGTTCTCTGCCCCCTGAACGTCCTTGCGAGAACATGCTCCGATCCTTCATCGGTAATGTTCGCGGCAATCTCCTATCTGCAACAGCATAGCTGCAATGAGGTTGCCACGAAACGGAGAAAAACCGTTTCTCGCAATGAAGACCGTTTATATAAAGTTTATGATAACTACTGAAGCTTAAAGATTTAAAATGACAACAAACATCATTACGCTATCCGTTGGTGTTTCACCAAATGAAAACCCATACCTATAAATACAATGGATTAAAAGAGTGATGATCAAACTGATACAAAGCCCAGATAGAACGTTTCTCATAATGAGGATAGCCTGCTACACATCATTAGCCGCAATGGGGTTGCCACGAAACGGAGAAAAACCGTTTCTCGCAATGACGACCGTTTATATAAAGTTTATAATAAAAAGTGAGGGTTAACAATTTAAAAGGATAACAAACATCATTACAATATCGGTTGGTGTTTCACCAAATGGAAACCCATACCTATAAATACAATGGATTAAAAGAGTGATGATAAATGTTGCCACAAAGCGCAGATAAACGTTTCTCATAATGAGGATAGCGTGCTACTCATCATTAGCCGCAATGGGGTTGCCACGAAACGGAGAAAAACCGTTTCTCGCAATGACGACCGTTTATATAAAGTTTATAATAAAAACTGAGGGTTAACAATTTAAAAGGATAACAAACATCATTGCAATATCGGTTGGTGTTTCACCAAATGGAAACCCATACCTATAAATACAATGGATTAAAAGGGTGATGATAAATGTTGCCACAAAGCGCAGATAAAACGTTTCTCATAATGAGGATAGCGTGCTACTCATCATTAGCCGCAATGTGGTTGCCACAAAACGGAGAAAAACCGTTTCGGGCAACGAAGAGCGTTTATATAAAGTTTATGATAACTACTGCGGCTAACGATTTAAAATGATAACGAACATTTAAGAAGCTAAATTTTCTTTTAACACCTCTCCATCTTTCCTGATCGTACCTGCACTTACATTTATTTCCATTGCACGTAGTAGTTCTCTCTTCATTTCTTCAGTAACCCTGCTAAAGCCAAACAATTTGGCTATCAAAGTTGCTGCTACGTCTGGCTGAATGGCAATGGATTCACTTACAACTTTAACAACTGCCAAACTCATTTCTTCCGGAGCAATGTAGGTTAATTTTTTAGATGCGCTGTTTAAACTAGATCGATCACGAATAGTCGCTTTCTCCATTTCCGGATGCCATAAAAAATCATCTTTTTTGGTAACCAGGCCTTCGGTTACTGTGTAATTAACCGCTGCTTCCAGCGTATAACGGATTCTCGATCCTATTTTTGAAATACCAACGGCTTCAGCAATCCTTTTAAATACCTCCTCAAAATGCACCGGACTCTCCTTTTCCACTACCGTAGCAATCCAGTTTCCCAATTTACCAAATGGGATAAGGTGTAATTCATCAATAGGCAGATCAATTGCAAGACTGGCCATTTCATAAGCAGGAATCCGTAAATCCACTTCTTCTGGTACTTCTCTAATCAGCACATTCAGTTCCTGATGAATGTCTTCTTCAACCTGATCATCCAGCGATGTTTGTGCTTTTACTGCTGATATAAATTCGAGTAGCCGCTCCAACTCCCTTTTTGGATTTCGATACCATTCCGTGCTCCAGAGATGAATCATTTTCCAACCAATTCCGTGTAATACCTGTTTACGTAAGCGATCGCGATCACGGGCTGATTTAGATTTGCCATAAGATTCACCATCACAATCAATTCCTATTAAATACCTACCGGGATGATCTGGATCAACAATCGCCAAATCAATATAAAAACCTTCAGACCCTACCTTATTTCTCACCGTGTAACCTGCTGCTGCTAACCGGTCTGCAACCATTTGTTCAAACGGACGTTCAGCGAGTATAGGTACATCCTGATCCACATCAAATTTCCCATATTGTGCAAAATAAAGAAAGCTCTTTAAGGCACGAATACCAAATTTTGTAGTAGCAGTGGTTATTATATCATCTGAAGTAATATTAGCAAAAACCTCACACCTGTATTTCGCCCTGGTGATCAACACATTTAGCCGTCTTTCTCCTCCCTCGTTATTTAAGGGCCCAAAACTCATTGGCACCTTTCCGTCTTCAATCCGGCCGTAGCCGATACTAATAAAAATCACATCCCGCTCATCACCCTGAACATTCTCCAGATTTTTTACAAAGAAAGGCTCATCACTGTGACTTCTGAAAAAGTTTTCTACCTCAGGATTCTTCCTCCGTTTCAATTCCAATGCATTTTGTATGGCTTGCATCTGCGAAGTACTAAAGGCCACTACGCCTAAACTTTGCTTCGGATGCTGAAGCGCATGCTGGATTACAGCTTCCGCAACCGTTTCTGCTTCTTTCGGATTGCTCCTGGTTTTCCCACGATCATAAACTGCATCCGGCAGGTGATGAAAGGCCAAACCCATTTTATACTTAGACCCCGGACTGGGGAATACCACCAATTTATTTTCGTAAAATTCGTGGTTAGACAAGCTGATCAAGGATTCATGACGACTTCGATAATGCCAGCGCAGCATTCTTTGTGGTGCGCCCTGGCTATCGGTCATTCCTAAAATACTCTGCATGTCTGCCGTTACATTATCCTCATCTTCCGTTTCGGTATTTAACTTATCAAAGAAACTAGTGGGCGGCAATTGTTTCGTATCTCCAACCACCACCAATTGTTTTCCCCGCAATATTGCGCCCAAAGCCTCTACCGGACGTACCTGGCTGGCTTCATCAAAAATAACGAGATCAAACTCAATTTCGCCTGGCGGCAAAAAGCTGGCGATCGACATCGGACTCATCATGAATACTGGCTTAATGGCCTGAATAGCCAGGCCCGCTTCCTGCATTAACTTTCTGATCGGTAAATGCCTGGCTTTTCGGTTGAACTCTGTTCGCAAAACACTCATTTGTCCTCCACCCTCTTGCTTAGGCAAAGCCTCATAATGCTTTAGTGCTACACGTGCACGGTTATAAACCAGATTAAGTACATCCAGTGCTTTAAATTTCTCAATACTATCTTCATGACTTGCTCTGTCAAAACCACGCAAAGGTGGATGCTCAGTGATTGCCTTTGTTATCAAGTGTTCATACCAGGTTTTTTGTAAGGCAAGCTTTAAGTACGAATCAGCATGCTCCCAGATCGTGGCAAATTTTGTTAACTCACTAAAGCCTTCAGTTTCACTTACCTCTACTAGGTTATTCCATTGAATAGCATGATGGATTTCTACAAAATGATCAGACCATAATTGCAATAAATTTATTTGTGCTTTAAAACTCAGAAGCACAAGTTTTCGATCTTCAGCTACCAGACGATCATCAAAATTGAGTTTAGTTAAAAGCGGAGCAAAATTGGCTTGCTGATCTGAGGCTGCATTTTTAAGCTTTTCAATCCAATCAGAAGCAATTCCTGGATGATCGTTTCTAATTAATACATCTAATAATGTTTCCGGATAAATCCTGTTGGAGATGTCTTTTTGTACTTTAGCAATAAATTGAAGAATTTGATTTAATTCCTGCCAGCGGGTCTTTAATTTTTGCCAGCGGCTTCCGAAAATTCTTTGCGCCAGTGGTTCATACTCTGTTAGCTCAACATTCAGCCTGTTTACCTCCAGAATATCATCAATGTATTTTAGTTTACCTTCAAGATCACCGGGTAAAGACACTTTAGCAAAAGAAGCCAGCTCTTTAACACTTCTTTTATAATCGCCAATGATGAATTTATACCACTTTTCACCATGTAGGATCAGGTTTTGACGAATCTGAAGTACATTCTGATTCCATGCTTCAGGTAATAAAATTTCCTCATAGGACTGCTTTAAGTTTGCGAGTTTTTCACCTGTTTCCAGCAAATCGCGAATGTCTTCATAGTTGGTACTCCAGGCTGGATCTTTAATCGCTATTTCTCTTAAATCAGGTCGGGAAGCGATAACTTTAGCCAGCGAAATCAGGCTTTCAATTTCTGCCGAAGTCCCAGGTTCTGGAATTAATAACCAGGCGGCAGCATCCTTTACAACCTGTTCTAAAATTTTTGTTTTAGCTAGTGCATTGCTGATTAGCGATTGATAAGCCTCCTGCTCGTGGGTGAGCAAAACTTTAAGTTGTGTTCCATAAAATATCAGTTTAGCCGGCACGCCAATTTCTTTTAACCGGGCTGAGATCTCTTCGGCTCTTTTTTCAGCGCGACTCATTTTGATCATATCCCAGGTGTGCAGATCAGCAATCGGGATATTAATAAGTTTGATGTTGGAATCCGCAATTTGCAGCAGGTAGCCGATCACTTTTTGTGCGGATAACCCACTTTTGTCAATTTCACCATTAATTGAATAACAGTAACCATTTAACTTGCCCTGATAGGCATCCAATTCTGTTAATTCATTTTGCAGATGGGTTAGCGCAGGTTTTCCAAGTTCAAGAACACGTTTCAACTCTGCATGTAATTCCTTTTTATTTGATTTATGGCTATGAAGTTCTAAACAGGCTTCCCCTAAATGGATAGAATCAAGACGGCGTTTCACCACTTCCAGGGCAGCCATTTTCTCCGCTACAAACAGTACTTTTTTTCCTTGCCCAACGGCATTAGCAATGAGATTAGTGATTGTTTGCGATTTGCCTGTACCCGGAGGCCCCTGAATAACCAAATTTCTGCCTTCATGTACGGCAAGCATGGCCAATACCTGAGAACTATCTGCATCCACTACATGAAAAAGCTCATGTGCATTTGTTTCTTTGTCTAAATTATGATCATCATTGGCTGTAGGTTCTGCATCAGTAAAGCCCGCACCAAAAAGTGAATTCAAAATCGCATGCGTAGCTGGTTTGCTATCATCCGGCCATTTGTTGCTATCCAGATCATGGTAAATCATAAATTTGCCGAAGGAGAAGAAACCAAGTTCTATTGCATCCTGATCTATATCCCAAAGTGTGTGGTGTTTTACCCTTACTGCTACGTCATCCACATAGGCTTTAAGGTTGAAATCTTCAATATCATCCAGATCAGGAATGGTGATGTTAAAGTCTGCCATCATCTTGGCCTGTAGCGAAAGGTTGGCTCCAATTTCCCCACCAGTATATTTTAATCTGAAACGCTCGCTGGCACTTGATCTTTCTAGTGTTACCGGAATTAAAAGTAGCGGTGCCTGACGTGGCTCTTCGGTATTTCCCTGCTCATACCAGTTTAGCATCCCCAGCGATAAGTATAAAATATTAACACCTTGCTCTTCTATACTTGTACGTGCGAAATAGTAAGTATTTAAAATTTTAGTTTGAAGTTTCTGCTCAGTTTCATCGGTTTGCAAACGGGTATCATTGTAAGCGTTTGCAAGTTCCTCTTTAGTAACCTTTGGCCATTCGATGGTATCATCATCGTCCTTACCGGGCCTGCTTAGAAAAGTCATGGCCTTATTCTGGCGAACAATAATTTCAAAGATAGAAACAGATTTTTCCTGAATTACATGAATACCACGTGCCTTTGGCATTTTATAATTCAGAAGCGTATTGCGCATACCTAAATCCAACAATTCTTTTCTCGACGCTTCTAATTTTGGAAGGATGGATTCCTGCATGTTTTATTTCTTATATATAGATCTTTCTAATATCTTTAAATTTACTGGATATACCAATATATTTTTGGAGTGATTAGTACAAAGCACGTTTGCTGAATAAAGTATTTTAAATACGGTCGCCTAACAAATTTATTAAACCCTATAGGAATAATATCTCGGCTTCGTAATCCATATTTGGATGATACCAGCAATCTTCCATGCCCTTCAGAAATATTGTTATTGAGAAATATCAACATATTTACCCAATGGGAAACTGAAAATATTAATTCATCCTGCCTGCAAATGCTTTTGACCAATGGACTTTAAAGCCTAATAGACGACATATCCTATGGAATTTAAGTAAATTAATATTAAAATAATTTTAAAATACGTATAAATACACCTAACTATTCTGTTACATTTGTTTTCTTAAATTAGATGATGACGAATCTAATGACAGGCCTGCAGTGGATTCTGTAGGCCTGTTCTACTTTATTAGATAAATATTGTTTTTATATTTGAATATTGCTATACTTGTATCAGGCAGTTCAGCCTGAAAGATTAACGATGACAATCTTTCCTCTTTCGGATGAAAGTAACTAATGAGTACAAACTTAAAATCCCTCCTGATCATTATTCTAGAGGGATTTTGTTTATCCAGCCATCAGCATCCCATCACTTTTATTTTTTCGGTTGGTAAGATCCCAACCAATAGATAAGTCGTCAATTATGGGGAGGCTTACAGCCGACACCAAGCAATCTTAAAATTATAATTGTTTAAGCGTGAATTAATATAGTGGTTAGCAACTTATTAACCAGCCTAAATTTTGTCCTGCAATCCCCATTGCATTTACAGGCATGCGTTTTTCGGTTGGTGAGACACCAACCCAATAGCTGGTATCAATCTTTTTAACTAACCACATTTTAAAATCTGAAATATTTTCAGTCTGGAACTGAAAATATTTCACAAAAAATGAAAATTTTTCAGATATCACAGGGCTATTAACTGGAAATAACGCTTGGCACAACACTTGATTTAGCCTTATCGTGCTTGCGAAAGCGAGCGAATTAAAATTAATTGATTTATAGTCCATTTATTATTAAACCATTAAAAGGAGAAAAACTATGACATTGGTTAAATTCAATCCAGAAAAAAAGAACAATGTATTATTGCCAGGCTTTAATGACATTTTCGAATCCGTTTTAGAAGACAATTTCTTTTCAAGCCGACGGATGAGCAACGTTCCATCGGTAAACATTTCAGATTCGCCAGATGCTTATCACATTGAATTAGCTGCTCCCGGCCTTAGAAAAGAAGACTTTAAAGTGAATGTAGAAAGAGATATGCTAACCATTTCTACTGAGAAAAAAACGGAAAGTAGCGAGGGAGACAAATCTTACACCAGAAGAGAATTTAATTATGCTGCTTTTACCCGTTCATTCACCTTACCAGAAAGTGCGGATGTAGACCGAATCCAGGCGAGCTACCAGGAAGGCGTACTTAAACTCCACCTGCCGAAAAAGGAGGAAGCAAAAGCGATCTCCAGACAAATTGAGATTCGATAATGAAAATTGCCGCGAGAGCGGCATTTTTTTCTACCAAATGTCGATAAATTCAGAATTTTCATTAAAGGGCAATTAGCGAATTTTGTTAACTAGCCACCTCAGGTTATCTCTGAACATGGTATTGGTTAAAAAATGGTTAAAGCTCGCAATGGCTACAGTGGCACAAAGAATCCCTGCAATCACATCCAGCAAATAATGGTGACTATTGTAAATAGCAGCAAACCAAATTCCCAAGGCTAAACCGGCGAAAAAGATATTAACCGCTCCTAACTTATTTTTTAAACCGTAGTATAATACAATTAAAGGATAAGAAGAATGCAATGATGGCATCGCTGCGAACACATTTGAACCTTTACTATAAATGCCTTGAAAAAGATGGATGCCAAAAAAATGATCAAAACGGGCGAGGCCACCTGTATTTCCAACTGTACCGGGGATAAATTGAAAACCATGTTCCTGAACGTACCAAGGGGGTGCCGCAGGATAACAGTAATAAATTACAAAACCCAAAAGATTAACCCATAAAAAAGTAAGGGAAAAATAAACGAATTGTTTCTTGTTTTTAAAAAATAAATAGGCTGCAAACGCCAGTGGCACAGGAACCCACATCAAGTAAAAGAATCCGGTTATCACATCTAAAAAGTGATTGGTATTCAGTTTCCAATATTCATTAGGCGTGAGTAAGACGCCATTAAAGCTAATGCCAAAAAGTTTTTTTTCAGTTTGATACAAATCCTCAATATGAACTGTATTGTAGAGGTGGTTCGGAAAGGCTTTCATGTAATCGAAAATAACCCAATACACAATGAAAATAGAAAAGCCAAGAATAAACTTTCTGGTACCTGCTGAAATATAAAACAGGGTGTTGAAAATAAATATCAGGATAAGCTGATCGGTTTTAAAACCCACCAGCCAAACTGATAACAGAAGGTATGCAAGGGATATAAGTGCTGTTGTATATAAAGTTTTCAGCGCGAAGAATGGATTTCCTTCAAGGGTATTTTCTTGCATTTTATTTTTTCTCAAAATTTGATTGGAAAATTTTATCCCAAAAAGTCCAGCTTACGCCATAGCCCTTAGTAGAATCTGAATAATGGTGAAGCATGTGGTGTTGTTTCAGGCGTTTCCAAAAGGCATTTTTAAAATTGGCATGATGTAGGGCATAGTGAACCATATCATAAAAAAGATAACCCAATATAAAGCCAGAAAAAAAAGGATAAACTTTGGTTTCAGGCAATAGCCAATCAAATAGGAAATAAAACCCTAATGCCATAGGGATACTGGCCGAAGGTGGCATCACCAACCGGTTGGCATCGTTGGGATAATCGTGGTGTACGCCATGAAAAATGAAATGGATTTTTTTACCCCATTCCGCATCAGGTTCGAAATGAAATACATAACGGTGCAAAATATATTCAGTAATGGTCCAAATGGCTAAACCACTTAAAAACCATCCAATAAAGCTTATAAATGACATATCTACTTCCCAAAATGACTTATAAAACAAGAAGCCAATAACAGGGATATAAACGATTAATGGTACGTAGTATTTAACCTTTGACAGGCTTTCCAGAAGATCGTTCTTAAACATCCTGATGGATGATGATGAATTTGAAACAAAATTCTTTTTCATAATTTTAAACTTTTATTCGCTCAATTAAAACTTTAGATGGATTGTTAGCATCTAAACCTTTAATTTCGACATATTTAACATTGGGTAACCAAAATGATCCCCCTTCTATTCTTAAAAAAATTCTCTCTATCTGAAGTTTCTTATTATTAATAGTAGCGAAAACATGGTATTTTTTATCTCCGGCAGATTTATTCAAATACATCGGCAAATTTTTGTGCGCGGTAAAGCGAAGCTCAAATTCTCCTTTGCCTAAACTTTTGGTCAAAATTCCATAAGCAAATTTACGTTGAATAAAACTCAGGTCTTTCTTTTCGCCCTGGTCTCCATAGCGCATCCAGAATACATTAACGGGCTCTTTTACATTAACTTCACCATTCTTATCTACATTTAGCTGGCAGATAATGGTATTGGTGTTTGGATCGCGTTGTAAGTAAAATAATTGATTACTAATGTCTTTCGGAACAGGGAAATGAAGAGGTGAAGGATCCTGAGCTTGCGCAGGCATCGCGCCTAAGCCTATAAAAGCCACTGATAAGCTAAAACCGATTATTAAAGCAGCTTTGTTATTTATTTTCTTCTCTGCCAGTTCTTGCGCCTCCAATCCTTTTTTTGCTTCCTGCAACCTTTTCACCGCTGTAATGTTGGTTAATAAAGCCATTATGGTAATGGGAATGGTAAAAATAGACATCGTTTCGAAAACGTGAAAGGAAATTCCCGGCACATAGATTTTATAATCACCACCTAAAAACTGACCTGCTATTCCGCAGGCTATTGCAAATACACCAATAGTAACCACGCGCTCCGGGCGTTGCATCAAACCTCCCTTGCATTCTACACCCAGCCCTTCTGCCCTGGCCCGGGTATAACTCACCATCATAGAACCAATTAACGCGATGAAGGCGAATAGTGAACTCAAAAAGTAATGATGGGAAACCAGGTAATAACAAATCCCGAGAAACATAATCATTTCACTATAACGATCTAAAACAGAATCATATAAAGCACCAAACCTTGAGCTCATGTTGCCTAAACGAGCAACCTGGCCATCCAGCATATCAAACAGGCCGGCGAAAAGTACCAAGGCACCACCCCAACCAATGTATGACATATCGCCACGGTTAGATTTTTCTGCACCAAGTACAAAGATTATGGCTACGCCGATATTGAGTATTAAACCAATCGTGGTTACTGCATTTGGTGTTAATCCTATCTTAATCAATCCCTTAACAAAAGGATTGATCACTTTGTATATCCCCTGTTGTAAATTGTCTCTTAAATTTGCTTTCATAATCAATTTTTAAAAATCGAACTTTACCCTTGCTCTTATTCCCCATTCAGATACCGATGGGTGGTTTAAATAGTTAAAACGCTTAACCAAATCAACACGAAGCAATTTAAAGATATTTCCGACACCAACACTACCTTCAATATAAGGATCTTTACCCAAAGCATAGGTTCGTTTAGAACCATCTTCATAATCTGGCAGTCTATATAACCCTGGAGTTACTGCCGGATTGTTTTCATCACGCAAACCACCATATAAAGCTTTAAATGAGAACACTTCTCTTAATTTCAATTTCTTTATTAATGGAATTTTATTGAAGAAAAAGCCATTAAAGTTATGGTCTATATTAATGCTCACATAATGATCACTTACGAACTCCAAAAAGTTCATCAGGTTATAAGAGGTTAACTGATAGGCATAAGTTTGATTCGCTCTGTGGATATCCAACAATGGAAATGGAACTTTTCCTGCAACATACCCACCTTCAAAAGCAACATCACTATACCCTAATTGAGAAAGGTAAAATCTTTTATCAATACTTCCCATTATATTATGGTAGTTATATTCTCCACCCAATACACCTTTTAATCCTGCTGTATACCGTAGGTTAAATACCGGATAACGGTCTATAATTGGTGCCCGATAGATTTTGCCCTGATAAAATTTCTCATTCGGCGCATAACGCAACGCCAGGGAAACCTCACTGGTGGTCACCCGGTTCACCAACTGCCCGGCATCATTCTGATAGGATAAGCCACCTGCAGGTGTCTGACTCCATTTTTTCAGACCTAAAGCATAAGAAAAATGATTTTCATATTCCTTAACATAATCAACTTTGTAAAAATCGTTATAAAGCAACATATCATTTACGCCACGTTTGAAAGATAATAAAAAGTTATCTTCCTGCACAAACTGCAATTCCTGCCCTGGAATTTTAGTATCCCTTTGAAAACTGGCCCTGATATAATTCTGAGGAAATTCGTAAATAGATTTATTATTGATAGAGTAAGTTCCCGAAAGGAAAAACTTCCATTTTTCATCTTTAAACCCATAAGCGGCATAATTTTCAAAATAGAACCTTTTACTCAATTCTGGGGTAGTACGCCCACCTAGCCGCAAACGAAATCCTTCTACATTATTAAAGCTATAGAAAGTATTTACCGGGCCGATCTCATAAGGGCCATAGTTCTGATAACCAGCAAAAAGCAATGTTACAATTTTCATCGTCCTTTTAAAGGAAGGGAGATTTTGCAACGTATCAATATTGCCGTAAATTTTCAGCTGATTGGCAGATATGGTATCCAGTCTGTTTTGCTTCCAGTATAAATCATTGCGTTTATTTGCATCGGCCAATACTACCTTACTTTTTCCCTGGAAAATCGTATCGGGTAATTTAGTATCAAACTGATATTTTTTAAACGTAACTATACGTTCGCCGGTAAAACCGATACCCTTGGTTTTGCCAATCCCAAAATCAGCAAGCAACTTGCTTTGAGACAGGTTATATTTCCCTACAGTATTAGGTTCGAAATCCAGGTCTATTTTTAATGCCCTTACAAAATTCAGGTTAATTGCTTTATTAACGCCAAATGTTGCACCAGTTACTGCATATTGCCCATCATTGGTTACGTATAATTTTCCTTCAAACAACATATCACCAGCATTTCGGGGCGTAAATGAAAGTTCAATTACCTGTGGCTTTTGGTTTTTAAGCGTATCGGTAATAAAAAATTTGTAAAAAGCCGGGGCTCCATCTGCAATAGGACTTAAAAAGTCATTACTAATTACAGAGATGTTGTTCTGATAAATATCAATGTCTTGGTACATCCTGTCGAAATAGGCTTTCATACCTTTATTATCAATGTACTTGGCATCAAATTCCACTTGTTTTTGCGCTACCACTACAGACTTCGATTTCAACGGATCTTTGCTGAGGTAGTTATCAGATAAGCTTTCCTGAATATAAACAGGCAAAAGGTTTTTTCCACCAATTAAGGTAGAGTCCTGTTCCTGAAACAGGAACTGATAGTTACGAAACATTTTTTTGCTTTTAAACTTCTCAGAAACGTTACTTACGGAGAAGAGCATTTTTTCATATTGTTGATAAGCTACTGTTTGGTAGCTTTTAATTCTATTATCGTCTTTATGCGCAATTACTTGCCTGATTAACTCAACTGCGGGATTATCTTTGTTGCGGTATCTTGTCTTCTTCCCTCCTACAACCATCACTTCATCAAGCGAATTGGCGCTCGGTGTAAGCGATACATCAAGCGTTTGGGTACCAGAAGGTAATACGTTCTTTGCAATGGTCTGGTAGCCCACATAATTAAAACTTAATGCAGTTTGCGGCCCTGAAGAACTAATGGTGTATTTGCCGTTGATATCGGTTTGCGTGCCGATTTTGGTATCCTTAAAAAAAACTGATACATAGGGTAAAGTTTCTTTGGTAGTGGCATCGCGCACGGTGCCCGAAACCATAGTTGATTGCGCTAAAACGTTTCCTGTTAACAATAAAATAAATATTGAGAGCAGAATAGTAGAAAATCGGATACTAGATGGACGTTTCATTTAACGAGAAAAAATAAACTGTTTTTGCATTATATAATTGTAGCTAGTGCCAACAGCTACTGATACCAGCACTTTGGAAAGCATGTAATTGAGATGAAAGAAATTTGTAAGTAGATAGACACCTGCGGTTACCAGGGCTAAATTTCCGAGCCAAACTAAAATATATCTGAGTACTTGCCGCTTTATTGCCTTGGTATCGGCAGCAAAAACCCAATGTCTGTTTATGGAAAAATTAATTATTCCACCAACTATTGTTCCTGTAATACTGGCGGCCAGGTACCATAAACCAAATAAATTTACAGCAGCCAGCGTTACTAAAAAATCTGCAGCCGAAGCAGTTAATGACGATGCCTGGGCTTTAAGAAACTGAAGCATGGCTTTTAAAAAATCTTGAAAATGATTACCAACTGAAGAATAACATTAGCATAAACTCCAGCAAGAACATCATCAGCCATTACGCCTAAACCACCAGGTAGATCTTCCATCCTGCGGATATAGAGTGGTTTTAAAATATCGAAAAAACGAAAAAGGATCAGACCTGCAACAATATATTCCCACCTTACCGGTACACATAGAAGCGTGATGCACATTCCGGCAACTTCATCTATGACTACCCTTTGGTGATCTTTTCCCCAAATCTCTTCAACAACATCTGCACTTCTAACGCCTTGCAGCGTAATCAAAATGGTAATCAGAATGGCATCGAGTCCGGGATAATTATATCCAGTCTGGAAAAAGTACCAGCAAATGCAGGTCGCTATTGCAGCGTAAGTACCTGCCCCTTTGCCAATGTAACCAATTCCCAGACTGGTTGATATAATTTTATGAATTAACACTATGCTGTTTCTACAGTTTCTTCTTCGTAATCCTGGCCTAAATGCGTGATTAAATCTTCACCCATAATATAGCGTAACGTATTTTGAAGTTTCATCAATTGCTTGAAAATATCATTTTCTGCAGGTACACCCGGAATTGTTTGTGGCGATTTCAAGTAGAACGATAACCACTCCTGGATACCAGACAAGTTTGCACGTTTAGCCAAATCCATAAATAAAGCTAAATCTAAAACGATTGGTGCAGCCAGGATTGAATCACGACATAAGAAGTTAATCTTAATCTGCATTTTGTAACCTAACCAGCCAAAAATATCAATGTTATCCCAGCTTTCTTTGTTATCACCGTGTGGCGGATAGTAATTGATTCTGATCTTGTGATACATATCACCATATAAATCAGGATTAACATCAGGCTTGAAGATATCTTCCAATACACCTAATTTAGAAACCTCTTTAGTTTTGAAGTTATCAGGATCATCCAATACCAAACCATCACGGTTACCTAAAATGTTATCAGAGAACCAACCATTTACACCCAATGAGCGGGCTGCTAAACCAGGTGCTAAGATTGTTTTCATTAAGGTTTGACCCGTTTTGAAATCTTTACCAGCAATAGGGGTATTGGTTTCTTTTGCCAATTCAATTAGCGCAGGAATATCAACTGTTAAGTTTGGTGCACCATTTGCAAAAGGGATACCTAATTTTAATGCCGCATAAGCATAAATCATACTTGGCGCAATTAGTGGATCGTTATCTTTCAAACCTTGCTCAAAAGCAGCAAGAGATTCGTGTACAGCAGATGGCTCGAAGTAGATCTCAGTTGATCCACACCATACCAATACAATACGGTCGCAATTATTTGTTGCTTTGAAGTTTTTGATGTCTTCCATCACTTCAAGCGCTAACTCATGTCTTGTCGCAGCCTCTTTTACGTATGTTCCAGTCAGATTTTTAACGTAGTTATGATCAAATGCCGCTCTCATAGGCTTAATTGCCTGTAATTCTTCACGTACATCGCGCAAAAGGTTCGCATCTAAAACTCTTGCATTCATCGCTGCTTCGTATACGTTATCTTCATATACATCCCAACCACCGAAAACCAGATTTTCTAAATTAGCCAAAGGCACGAAATCTTTAATTTTAGGTTCCTTTTTATCCGTTCTTTTACCAATACGAATGGTTCCCATTTGCGTTAATGAACCAATTGGTTTTGACAGGCCTCTTTTAACTGCAGCTACGCCGGCAATCATCGTTGTTGCAACAGCACCAAGTCCTGGCATCAGGATCCCAAGCTTGCCATCGGCCGATTTTACGTCTTCTTTCATTCTATTTTCTATTTAAGCTTTTAATTTATAACCATTTATTTTCTTTGTACCAGGCAATGGTTTCATTTAACCCGGTTTCCAATTGGTACTTTGGCACAAAACCAAGGTCTTTTTGTATGTTGTCGATATCACAAACCCAATTTGCAGCCGTGATTTCATTAACTTTATCAATATTTAAGGCCGGCACTTTGTCAAAAAAACCAAGTGTTTTTTCTAAAGTCCATGCGAGTCCTTTAATTACCGGCATAGGTATTTCCAGTACGAAAGGCTTTTTATTAAGTGCCTTTCTAACATAGTTGGCAAGAGAAAACTTGCTGTAAACATTGCCGTCAGAGAGGTTATAAGTTTTATTTACCACATCAGTCGCCAATGCCTCAATCATTACCTTAGCCAAATCAGTTACATATATAAAAGAAAGCTGCTGTTCCTGTTTCCCTGCATGCAATTCAAAGCCAGAATTTATTCCCTTAATCAGGATAAAAATGTCTTTCTCCCTTGGTCCATAAACTGCAGTCGGTCTGAAAACAATTAGTGGCAGATTTAAAATCTGACTCAGGTACGTTTCTGCGAGTGCCTTGCTCCTGCCGTAATTCGTTACCGGGTTAGATAAATTATTATCTGTGTTATTTTTTAAAGGTCCACGGGCGGCCAGGCTACTTAAAAACTCAAACTTCTCAATTTTATGAGTTGATAATGTGGAAGCTACCGCCAGGTTCCTGGTGTAAGTGGCATTTGTGTGGAAATATTCTTCCCGGTTTTTTGCTTTTGTTGTGGCTGCCGCGTGTATAATATAGTGATACTGATTTTCTTCTATGTTTTCTTTTAGCTGATAAATAGAATCAAAATCCAATTCTACACGATTTACCGCTAAACCTGCAAGATGTGATATTACGCTCGATTTACGCACATTGATGTACACTTCCAAATTACTGGCTAAGGCTGCCTGGATTAAATGATATCCAACAAAACCCGTTGCTCCTGTAATCAAAACCCGCTTTTTCATATTGCTTTTTCGAGAATTCTGTATTTCCGATACAACTGTCCGCCAATATTTTCAATTGGTTTATTCACCATTTCATTATGATCGAGTGTCCAGCTGGCTTCTGCATATTTCATGTTTTTTGCAGCAAAACTTTTGATAATATTGCCGTATAAACATGCTTCTATGCCCATTTTACGGTAACCATCGATCACGCCTAATAATAAAATTCTAATACCATCTACCTTTTTCTTTCCGGTTAAGAGTTTAATCAAACCTGTAGGAAACAAACGACCACGTTTAATTTTAATCTGGATCTGGTTAATATCAGGAAGCGCTAAGGCAAAGCCAACAATTTGTCCCTTCTGCTCTGCTAAGATACAGAAATCCGGATCAAGAATTAACTTCATATCATTTGCCATATAATCGAATTCCTTATCGGTTAGTGGCACAAAGCCAAGATTTTTATCCCAGGCTTTGTTATACACCGCACGAATGGCTTCACGTTCATTCTTGAAGTCTTTCATGTTGATTTTACGGATTACGATATCATTGCGCTGTAAGCGTTCTTCAATTTTATCAATTAATCCAACAGAGCGATCGTTGTAATTTCCAGCGGTGTAGCGGTAGGCACGTAAATCTACATTTTTTACAAAGCCGATTTGCTCCAAAAGGGTAAGGTAATACGGCGGGTTATAAGGCATCATCAATACCGGTGGCCCATCGAAGCCTTCAATCAGTAATCCGCAGGTTTCATTGGTAGAGAAATTAACCGGGCCTAAAACTTTTGTTAGCCCCTTTTCTGTTAACCACTCTTCTGCAGCCTGAACCAATAAATTTGCTATTTCCTGGTTATTGATGCAGTCAAAAAATCCAAAAAAACCATCTTTACCTTCATAGACTTTATTATGATTGGTATTATTAATGGCAGCGATACGTCCTACAATTTTTTCATTTTCATATGCCAGAAATAACTGTATCTGAGAATGTTCATAGAAAGGATGTTTACCTGGAGTAAGCAAATCACGCTGTGCAATAAAAAGCTCAGGAACGTAATTCACATCATTCGCATGCAAATCATGTGGAAAATCTATAAAAGAAGCAAGCTGTTTCTTCGTAGAAACTTTGACGATCTCTCTCATGATTGTGCGCTAACTATATTAACGTCAACAGCCTTGAAAGCGGCTGTAAGCTTTTCTATTGCAATTTCAATCTGTTCGAAGGTATGTGTTGCCATTAGAGAAAATCTAATTAAAGAAGAATCTGATGGTACAGCTGGCGAAACCACAGGATTAACGAAAACTCCATTCTCCTGTAGGATATTTGTAATCATAAATGTTTTCATGTTATCTCTGATGTAAACAGGAATGATTGGGCTATTACTATGGCCGATATCAAAACCAGCTTCTACTAATAATTTTTTAGCATAATTGGTATTTTGCCACAGCTTATCTATACGTTCTGGTTCAGATTCGATAATATCTAAGGCGGCAATAACACTAGCTACCGCTGATGGTGGCATACTTGCACTAAACATCAGTGATCTGGCGCGGTGTTTAATATATTCTATGGTTTGGGCATCACCAGCAATAAATCCACCCAATGAAGCAAGTGATTTACTAAAAGTTCCCATAATCAAATCCACACTATTGTTCAGGTTGAAGTGTGAAGCCGTGCCTGAACCATTAAACCCGATTACACCCAGGCTATGTGCATCATCCATCATTACATTGGCGCCAAATTCATCGGCAATCTGTACCAGTTCAGGAAGATTTACTAAATCGCCTTCCATGCTAAAAATACCATCTGAAACGATCAGCTTGGCAGCATCTTCCGGTAAGCGACTAAGTTTTTTCCTAAGGTCTTCCATGTCGTTATGGGCATATTTGATCGTCCTCGAAAAGGAAAGTCTACTGCCATCTATAATCGACGCATGATCGTATTCATCTAAGATCAGATAGTCATTCCGATCCAGCAAACAGGAAATTACACCCAGGTTAACCTGAAAGCCTGTACTAAATAATACGGCTGCTTCCTTAGATACATATTCTGCTAATCTGTTTTCTAGCTGAATATGAATATCTAAAGACCCGTTAAGAAACCTGGAGCCTGCGCATCCCGTTCCGTACTTATCGATAGCTATTTTTGCTGCTTCTTTGATTTTGGGATGGTTAGTTAAGCCTAAATAAGAATTTGAGCCGAACATCAATACCTTTTTTCCATCAATGATTACTTCAGTATCTTGTGCAGATTCTATAGATCTAAAGTATGGATACAAACCCTTTTCTTTGATCAGAGTAGCATCTTTAAACGCGTCGATTCTATCTATTAATTTTTTGCGCATGCGTGTATTCTAAATGTTTGTTCTTAGCAAATTTTGCCCGATAATACTTAATGAATTCAACAGTATTTTTATCTGAAATAAAATGGCCTGATTCCGGTAATAATTATGCAACAATTTGATAACGCAATTTTAACCTAGATTATTACCTTAAAAAAGGTTAAAATGTGGGAATTATTGGTCAATAAGTGGGATGCCCCGAATTTGACATTCAAATGAATTGACTTTTCGACTTACTGACTTTTATAACAAAAAAGTAAAACGGTTTAAAATTAGTTAAAAAGCCAATAAAAAACTGTTTATCAGCTATTTATTTAAATATTTCGTTAATCATAATAGCCGTTTCTGATCAGCGAATCGTCATTTTTTTTTAAAAAAAACTTAAAGATGCAATGGAATATTAGATTTGTCGCACTCAATAACATCAGATATTCGGGACTAACTTCATCAATTACGATTAATACAATTCGGCATCATCCAGTTGTTTACATTGTGCGGGAAGTAATGGTTTTAATATTTCTGATGCTGGAATGTTAAATTAAGTCTCATGCAAAAACAGTTAAATCATAGCCCTTCAAAAAAACTTAGTATTAAAGAAAGTGAATCTGGCAAGGAAGGGATAGAAGTAGCGCGAATCAATCAGGTTAATGCTGACGTATCTTGTAATCAACCATTCAGGGCAACTTCTTATGGATTTATTCTGATGTTAAAGGGCAAAATCAGTGTTAAAACCAGCGTGAGAAACGAAATTTTGAAGGAACGTGATCTCTTTTTTATTTTTCCTGATTCGGTTTACGAGGTTCTGGATCATACTGATTTTTCATTCATCAAAATTACAGTGAGCAAAGATTACCTGTCAAAAGAGGGACTTTTTCTCTCTGCTGCTCAACAGTACACTATTTTTCAGGCTAAAGCGATCAATAAATTTTTCTTAACAAAAGATGAATACCATGACATATACCACAATGTGATTGCGCTTGAAAAGAAATTGAAAATTCCGGATGATATGCCTTTTCGGAGCGATGTAATCCGGAATAGCTTTATTGAAATTCTTTACGATTTACTGCTGTCAAATAACAGCCGTAAAGATCTTGAACCACCAAAACGGGATAGTAAATTTGAGCTCACCACCAGGTTTCTTGACTTGCTTTCTGAATTTTTCAGAACTGAACGGCAAGTTATTTTTTACGCAGGTAAGTTATTTATAACCCCCAGACATTTATCTCAGGTAGTCAAATCCGTTACGGGTAAAACTGCAGGAGAGCTAATAGATGAGATCGTAATCGGAGAAGCCAAAATTTTACTGGCTAATCATTCACTTAATGTATCAGGAGTTGCAGAGGCACTGAACTTCTCCAATTCCTCTTTCTTCGGAAAATATTTCAAAAAAAATACGAACCTATCCCCTTCTGTTTACAGAATGACAAACCGATTACCCCGCCAAACATTTTTTTAAAAATGTAACCGCCATTTTAATACATAAAGGCCAATATCTACTACATACAGACCTTGATGACGAGTATATTTTTAATGAATTTTGACGAAAAATTTTTAACAAAATGATTAGCCAGCTACCTAAAGTTGCCCCACAATACCAAAGCCAAAATAAGTTTAACTGTGATCCGACAAATTCTTCCAGCTTAATTACCATGTTCGGAAAATTTATTCTTTATGGCCTAGCCATAGTGGCTGTGGCAGAATTCCTGATGCGACAAGTAGGCCGGGAGCAACAGGAAATGAAATTTTCAGAAGATTCGCCAATAGAAACTTTACAAAGTCTATTCCTGCTGTTTTCGATCTTTGCGCTAACTTATGGAATATTGATTTATAAAAACTGGCGTCCCCTACTGCTATTAATTGCGGAGTTTCTATTCGCTTCTTTTGTGCGCGAACAGGATGCCTACCTGGATCTTCACTATTTTGATGGTGCATGGCAAATGATCGTTTTATTGTCCTTGCCTTTCCCCATCTATTATGCAATCACAAACCGTAAACTTTTACTTGAAACTTTAAAAGTTTATACTTCCCTGTTTGCCTTCGGAATGATGGTATCAGGTGTACTCACCACCTACATTTTTTCGAGATTATACGGCAGAAAAATCTTCTGGATGGCCGCCATGGAGAAGGGTTATATGCGGGATGTAAAAAATATTTCTGAAGAATCTTTGGAGACCTATGGTTATCTATTGATTTTTATTGCCAGCATAGAGATGATTTTAATGATCCAGCGAATGGATAGCAAATCAAAAAAATCTTTGAAACCAGTATCAAAAATAAGCAGCGAAAACCTTAGGGTTAGTTAAGCTTTATTAACCTAAAACCTCATGAAGGGTTGTCCCTCTTGCAAATGATTTTTACTTAATCAATCAGACTAAGTTTTAAGCCCTATAGCCTTTTACTGTTTTATAAACCTTACTACCTAATGAAGGGCTGTCCCGCAGATCAAAACGATTACCGCAGATTTTAACCTTCGTTTCTTCGGAAATCATTTTGATTTGCGAGAAAATTACTAGCCTATTGCAAATGGGTTTTTACTTCATCAATCAGACTAAGTCTTATGGCCTATAGCCTTATACTACTATATTAACCCAACTACCTAATGAAGGGTTGTCATGCAGATCAAAATGATTACCGCATATTTTAACCTTCGTTTCTTCGGAAATCATTTTGATTTGCGGGAAAATTATTAGCCTCTTGCAAATGGTTTTTACTTCATCAATCAGACTAAGTTTTAAGCCCTATAGCCTCTTACTGCTTTATTAACCTAAAACCTAATGAAGGGTTGTCATGCAGATCAAAATGATTACCGCAGATTTTAACCTTCGTTTCTGTGGAAATCATTCTGACTGGCGGGAATATTATCAGCCTCTTGCAAATGGTTTTTACTTCATCAATCAGACTAAGTTTTAAGCCCTATAGCCTTTTTACTGCTTTATTAACCTAAAACCTAATGAAGGGTTGTCCCGCAGATCAAAATGATCACCGCAGATTTTAACCTTCGTTTCTGCGGGAATCATTTTGATCTGCGGGAAATTATTAGCCTCTTGCAAATGGTTGTTACTTTATCAATCAGGCTAAGTGTTAAGCCCTATAGCCTTTTACTGTTTTATTAACCTAAAACCTAATGAATGGTTGTCGTCCAGATCAAAAATGATCACCGCAGATTTTAACCTTCGTTTCTGCGGAAATCATTTTGATCTGCGGGAAAATTGTTAGCCTATTGCAAATGGTTTTTACTTCATCAATCAGACTAAGTTTTAAGCCCTATAGCCTTTTACTGTTTTATTAACCTAAAACCTAATGAAGGGTTGTCCCGCAGATCAAAATTATTACCGCAGATTTTAACCTTCGTTTCTGCGGTAATCATTTTGATCTGCGGGAAATTATTAGCCTCTTGCAAATGGTTGTTAATTCATCAATCAGACTAAGTTTTAAGCCCTATAGCCTTTTACTGCTTTATTAACCTAAAACCTAATGAAGGGTTGTCTTGCAGATCAAAACGATTACCGTAGATTTTAACCTTCGTTTCTGCGGAAATCATTTTGATCTGCGGGAAAATTATTAGCCTCTTGCAAATGGTTGTTACTTCATCAATCAGACTAAGTTTTAAGTCCTATAGCCTTTTACTGCTTTATTAAGCTAAAACCTAATGAAGGGTTGTCGTCCAGATCAAAAATGATCACCGCAGATTTTAACATTCGTTTCTGCGGTAATCATTCTGATTTGCGGGAAAGTTATTAGCTTCTTGCAAATGGTTGTTACTTCATCAGTCAGACTAAGTTATAAGCCTACAGTCTTTTACTACTTATAAATTTAAAGGTGCGCGCACGGCTCAGGCAATTGTCAAAATCCCGGGGCTTATAAATTACGCAAACAACAAATCGTAATTTTATTGGATGAATTGTAAAAAAAGGATTTTGATGTTTAAGCTAGTTATTGTTTGTCAGCTGCTATTATCCAACTTTTTTAGCTTTGCTCAGGGAGCAAAAAACTCAACTTTTGAACAGTTTAAGAAGGACAAAAAGACCTATGAAAATTTCGAAAGACAGCATGGTCATTACGTAAAAACGAACAATGTATTAATGCACTACCTAAGCTGGGGTGATCCGAAAAATACACCACTGATTTGGATTCATGGTAGTTTAATGAATGCTTATGAACTAGCGCCAGTGGCTGATTCCTTAACGAATGCCGGGTATTATTTAATTGCTATTGATTATTATGGACATGGTAAAACACCCATTCCAGAGAAAGAAGTTTCACTTTACCATATTGCTGATGATATTATAGTTATGATGGATTCTCTTCGGATTAAGAAAGCTGTTATTGGGGGTTTTTCGAGAGGTGGTTATGTGGCTTCAGTCGTTTATCAATCATACCCGGAGCGGGTTATGTCACTAATTTTGGAAGATGGTGGTTCTGTAGCCTTTAATGCTTTTTACCATAAAATGAGTGAAAAGGAACTAGATACTAAAGCAAAAACAATGATGCTATCTCCAGCAATCGACTCCTTATACAATGGCAGTTATTCGTCTGATTTCGAAGCCTATGCAAAATTATATGATCATGAGAAAGGTGGGGATCAATTTGATCTTTTAGCTTTGATCAAACCAGCGGATAACAAATGGATTATCTATCAGGGTCTGATGGAATACTTCTCTATGGCAAATGATAAGGAATTCAGGAACTTAGTGTTACGTCCTGCTATTTCGCCCTTATACGCGGCTTCTATTACCTACATAGAACCAAAGATTATATTTAGAAATTTACATGTTCCTGTGCTTATTTTAGATCCTGTATCTGATCACGATCCTATGCCATTTACTTCGGAAAATAGTCAGCTGGCAGCGGCCCATCCCAGGTTTATTACCAGAAAAATATATGAGGGCATTGAGCATAATATCCACTATGCGAAACCGCAGCAATTTGTAAACGATTTAATAGCGTTTTTGAATAAGGTTAGAAAATAATCTACTGGTTAATATCTCGCTAATTAATAACAGGTTAACAAAAGAAACTTTTGTTTTGAATCTGTAAGCGATTGTGATAAAGGGTTGTTTTGCATATCAAAAATGAACACCGCAGATTTTAACCTTCGTTTTTGCGGAATCTCATAAATCCATGGAAAAATTATAAAAATAGTGCTCACAAAAAAGCGGAGCCGTTAGAAAAAAGGCTCCGCTAACGGAAATAAAATTTGTTAAATAGTAAATATTATTAACAGCTAAACCACTACTAAAAGTCTATTCGGTAGGGTGCAGAGAATAAGGCTTCACCTACCCCATTTGTTTTCACGGCCACCCTGGCGTACATAAAATTCCGCGAAGCTAACGCCGCCGGGATAGTTACCGAAATTGTTCCCGGTTGCCCGATCACTACATCTGCGGCAACTTTTTCTGCACTGGCATCTTGCCGGGTATTATCCACTATCATGGTAGTGCCAAGATAAATGTTTACACGCTCTAACTGGCTTGTTGCTGTAACTTGCTGTACTGTAAATGTTGCCGTTACGGTATTTCCTGATTTGCTGAAGGAAACATTATTTAGATTGAAATGTGGCACCACAGGAACATCTACCTGAGTATTTCCACTCACTTTAACTGAAATTGAGTCTGTATTGTCTATCCACGGACCGTTTCCACGCAAACGCACCAGCTTATAATCGCCATCGAACAGTGTTGCAGAGAAGGTTCCATCTTGGGCTACATAAACCGGAATTTTAGTAAAAAGAGCGTAACCACGTTGCCACAGCTCCAATTGTACACCATCAGAGCGAACGCCAACAGGTTGATTCTGAAAGATCACCCTACCAGAAAGACGGGATGTAGGTTCCTCGTAATTGTCTTTTTTGCAAGAGAAAAGTGCAATCAGGGAGAACAGTATGATATAACTTATATTTTTCATAACGATTGATTAATGAAATGGATTACGAACGATTTTAGGATTGTTATTGAGTACAGTCTGGCTAATTGAAGAATAGTAATTTCCAATCTGATAGAAACGTGGTGCTTTAAATCTTGGAGCCACTTGTTTAATAAAGATATATTTATCATTTTTTGCGGCATCGCCGGGGCGTACCACACGATAAGGATACAAAGCATAAAGCATTGCATCAGGACTACTCGTACTGCCATTCCAAACCTTATCTGCAATGCGCCAGCGGGCAAGATCCCAAACACGGTGATCTTCAAAAGCCAGTTCCACACGGCGTTCATTTCTTAATCGATCTATGGTTAAACTCGTTAAACTATTGGCTCCAAAACCAGCTCTTTCTCGTAATGTATTAATATAGGTTAAAGCGCTTCCTGTTTGGCCAAGTTCAAAGGCAGCTTCCGCAGCATTGAGGTAAATTTCACCTAATCTAAATCTGATCCAGGCAATATCCGTTCCACGGGTACGGGTACTGGCTAAAGGTGTATTATCAATAAATTTGCGCAGATAAAAACCAGTATTCGATAAATCAAGTGCAGAACGTTGTGGACCATCCAGCCCAGTTAAAAGCTTTCCATCGCTGTATCTTGCGCCTAAATCACCTTCAATAATCTGGTAAGCACTTCCATTCCATAATGCTACGCCTGCCTGAATGTTAACCGGTAAATTTCTAAAACTCGTTCCCGGATAGATCACCGTTCCATATAAGCGGGCATCCTTGTTTGCAAAAACATCCTGGGTATTGGTGTAGTAAATGTAGTCGCTATTATCTGGTGTTCTGATTTTAAGCGCTCCATCCGTACCATCTAGATATTCATATTTTTCTACCAGGTTTAAACTTGGGGCAATAGCAGAAGAAGCCAGGTTATCTTCCCTCAACGAACGGGCAATGTTATCATAGCTAAAGCCATGCTTGAAGCCTTTCGACTGTAAAAAATCCTGAATTAAAATCAGCTCCGGATTTCCGGTTTTCTTGGTTAAGGCCTCATAAAAATTCTCACCAAGGTTGGAGGAATTTGTTTTATAAAGCGAATACGGACCAGCGATTACTTGCTTCGCAGCATCTAAAGCCTTATTGTAAAAATCTGTTGCACGTTGCGCCGGGATTCCAACTTCACCGCCTGGTAATGTAATCGGACTCGCCATTAAACTATTATACTTAGCTAAAGAACCCGCATATAACATCGCTCTGCATTTTAGCGCTAATACAGTGTATTTATTCGCACGGGAGGTGCTCCCATTATTGCCAACCGTATTTACAATAGCATCAAGTTCTGAAGCAATGAAATCATAAACATCTACTTCTTTGCTTCGTGGTAATTGAAGACCGGTGGCATCGCCACTGTAATCATAAACAAGTGGTGAGGTAACTAATGGAACACCCCCCATCCTTTTTACCATTTCAAAATAATCGTACGCACGTAGAAAACGGAATTCAGCACTAAATTGTTCTTTCTGTTGCACAGTTAATTTAGCACTCTTCTGCACACCCTCAATCCCCAGATTTACGTCGCGGATAAATCCGTAATCCCAAAGTCTCCACCGGTCTACCGGGTAAGAAATGATATTATTTCGGTATTCATCCCCAGAATTTCCGCTTCCAGACCAAACGGCATCATCATAAGCGGTGTGCTCCGTCCAGCGGTTGGTTAAAGAGGCATCTGTCGGAATCCGGTTATATAAATTAGCCAGTACGCCTTCGATAAGCTTAGGGTCTCCATAAACCTGATCTTCTACCACGATACTTTGCGGCTCGCGTTCCAGGAAATCTTTTTTACAGGCCGAAAACACCGACATGAACGCGATAATTCCTATATAAATTTTAATATTTTTCATCATAAAAATCTTAAAGTGTAACGTTAAAACCGAAATTAAATAATCGCTGTTGCGGATAGACAATTCCATTAGTTGAAGAAATTTCCCCGTCGACTTCGAATTTTCTCAAATTGTCAAACGAAATCAGGTTGGTTCCATTGGCATAAACAAATATGTTTTTAAAACCTGCTTTTTCGATCCAGCTTTTTGGAAGTGAATAACCCAGCAACAAATTTTTCAGGCGGAGATAAGTTACATTGGTGATCCAGAAATCGTTGCGGTAAGAGAAGTTGGAAAGACCCGGATTATCTTTACGTAAGGCTGGATATGTACCCGGAATCCATTCACTATTCGGATTGAACGGATCTGCACGGTGCCAGCGATCATTTAGCAAATATGCCGGAGAGTTTCCATTGTTCTGAAACGGAATCTGCAATTCATATTCCCGTTGAAAGGTCTGCATACTCGCACCTGCAAAGTCAAACTGTAAAGTAATGCCTTTCCAGGTTACACTTCCATTTATCCCCACATTAAGATAAGGAAGTCCGCCTTGGGCATACCCAATTGGGCGTTGATCCATCCCGTTAATAATTCCATCACCATTGGTATCTTCAAACTTAAGATCGCCCGGCAAAAGGGTACGATTTCCTTGTCCGTCATTATTAATTGGGTAATTGTCTATCTCATCCTGTGATTGAAAACGACCGATAACATGGTGTCCAAAATTTACATCCGCCCAACGGTCTACACCAGAATTGCGGTATTCATCCCATGAGTTACCAAAACGTGGCTTATAATAATCCAGGGTGCGCAAGCGCGATAATGTCGCATTTACACCGATGGAATAATCAACTTCCCTGATTTTACTCCGGTAAGTGACAATCCCTTCCATTCCGCGGTTTGCATCAGCGTTGAGGTTATCATTTGGTAATGAATAACCCACTTCGCTCGGCAGTAGAATATCATATCTTGGTGCAGGTAATCCGGTTCGTTTACGTTCAAAAAAATCAACAGAACCTGTTAGCTTATTATTAAAAAGGGCAAAGTCGACACCGATATTTTTTGCAATACTGGTAATCCATGATAAATTGGTGATGGGCAAACCCCTCGGCGAAACGCCAGTAACCAATGAACCATTAAAGACAGCGCCACCATTGGCATAATCATAACCTTGCAGGTAACTAAAAGGAGCAACCAATGGCTGAGTAGTGTCGCCATACGGCTGACGATCGGTACCCGTCTGTCCATAAGACACCCGAAGTTTCAGGTTATCCACAAATTTGATGTTGCGAAAGAAGTTTTCCTTAGAAACTACCCATCCTGCAGATACGCCGGGAAAGAACCCGAACCGATTTTCTTTTCTGAACAGAAACGAACCATCGTAACGGCCCAATGCCTCTAAAAGATATTTTTGCTTGTAGTTATAGTTTAATCGGCCAATGTAACCTGCCCTTGCAGAAACTCCGTAAGTATTACCTAAAAATGTTTGATCTGCAAAGTAGATTAATGGCACGGTGTTATTAGGCGGGTTACTGATCATCTCTACATAATCATCGGTAGAATCGTACCGCTCGTAAGCAGCCACCACATCGAAAGAGTGATCACCGATGCTTTTAGCATAATTCAATTGAAACTGACCGAAGTTTTCTGCAATCTCTCTTCGCTCCTTTCTTCTGAACGGATTCTGGTTTCCTCCATTTATATTATAGCTATTCGTAGCCGGATCATAAGTATAAGCATTATAGGTATACTCAAAGTTCTCCCCTACATAAGTGGTATAATTATAAGAGTAAGTTGCTTTCGCAACCAGGCCAAAAGGGAAACTATATTGCGTATAGAAATTTGACTTCAAAGCCCGCCAATCGTTGTCAGCATAACCTGAAATTTCTTCTTCATACGTCGCCGGATTTACATTGATGTTGTGCGTAGCATTGATATAGTTCGGGTTATCATTTGCGTACGGACGTTCTGTTGGCCAGTTGGTATACAAACTCAGCAGCGGATTAAAGTAATCATCATATCCTGGTACACCAGATTGATGACGACGCTCCAACCTCCCGGCGATTTGCGTTCCAATTTTTAAGCCTTTTGCTAAACCGGCGTCTAAGTTCGCCTGAATGTTGGTACGGTTAAAACTAAAATCCTTTATCACGGCTTCTTGATTCAGGTGCGTAGCGGAGATAAAGAAGTTGGTATTGTTAGATCCGCCTGAGGCATTAGCAGATAGATACCGCTGTGGCACATTTGGTCTAACAATAAAATCATAATAATCAAAACTTTGAAAGCCTGGTTCCGTTCCAGCTTTCCATTTATCTAATAGTTCACGTGTCCAGATACTTGGTCTTTTCAAATTCTGATCAGACTCTGCCAGCGCCCTTACATAATCGCCTGCATTCGCTGGTTTTGGCATTCGGGTAAAATTTTGAAGCCCGTAGTAAGAAGAAACATTTATCGTTGTTGGCTGATTGGAGCGACCTTTCTTTGTGGTAACCAACACCACACCATTGGCAGCACGAAGCCCATAAATAGCAGCGGATGCATCTTTTAGGATGGAGATACTTTCAATATCATTTTGCCCAAGGTTGTTAAACTGCCCTGCATCAGATGGAATTCCATCAATCACATAAAGTGGCTCACCCATATTCCTGATCTGCAAGCCTGTTGTACCTCCCGGGCGGGCATCTGTTTGGCGGGTATTAACACCCTGAATTTTCCCAACCAGTGCGCCAGAAGTGGTAATGGCCGGGGTACGCATTAGTGCATCAGATTTAATATCACTTACCGCTCCGGTAATGGTTGATCTTTTTTGTGCACCATAACCCACCACAACCACCTGTTCCAATGAATTATCCTGCGCAGTTAACGAAACGTTGATAGAAGTACGTTGCCCCACAACAATTTCCTGTGTATTGAAGCTGATATAAGAAAAAACTAACGTAGCTTGTGGATTGGGGACATTAATGCTATAATTTCCGTTTGGGTCGGTTTTTACACCGTTTTTAGTACCCTTTACAACGATGTTTACATCAGGCATTCCCAGACCTTTTTCATCCAGCACTTTTCCTTTTACGGAAATCTGGGCGAACGCGATAAACGAAAAAAACGTCAGAACGACGGTTAAAATCGCTTTAAAAAACGTCCTTTCATAGATAAAGACTTTCATAAGATAAGATTTATTGGTTTATATTGGTTAATTCGAAATAGTAGAGCCACAGCTGTCCACCAACCCATGCCTATTTTATTAAGGCACGGTTAAAGTGACAGCATGCAACTCAATGACAATACACTGTAAAACTGATGCAAAGCTTGTTAAAAGACCAATTAGTTACTTTGGTCTATAACTTCGGTTACTTTGCCTTTCCCCACAATCCTTCTGAAGTCATTTGAACACGCTTCATGGTACCGTCTTTATTATAGTATAGGTGATCGATAGACACTGATCGCCTGTAACTCCCCCCGCCTGTTTCTATCCCCCCGTTATGGTAAATAAAATACCAATTCCCCTTGAACTGTACAATTGCCTGATGGTTGGTATTGCTGTTACCAGCCAGTTCGTTTAAAATTCCTTTGTATTCCCATGGTCCGTTAATATTGTTGCTCATGGCGTAAGCTGTTTTCTCAGGAAACCCGGTTGCATAGGATAAATAGTACGATTTACCTCTTTTGTGTACCCAAGGTGCCTCTGTAAATTTCGATAAATTAACAGGCATGATTTCACCTTCGGTTTCGACCATGTTTTCCTTAAGTTTGATGTAGTAGCATTGGGTATTGCCCCAGAATAGATAAGCTTGTCCATCGTCATCAATAAAAACGGTAGGATCAATATCATCCCAGCTAATGTTTGTCCATTTGGTAGTCATCTCATTAGTGATGAGTGCTGTACCTATCGCGTCTTTAAACGGACCAACAGCGCTATCTGCAACGGCAACTCCTATTGCCTTTCCTTTTTTTCCATTTTCATTTTTATGTTCTGTGGAAACATAAAAATAGTATTTACCATTGCGGGCAATTACCTGCGATGCCCAGGAGGTTTGCCCAACAGACCAGCTGAAATCTTTGTTTCGGAGTGGAATTGGATGTTCAGTCCAGTTGATAAGATCTTTTGAAGAAAAAACAAGCCAGTTAGGCATCTCGTAACCTTTTCCTTCTCCAGTATCCTGACCTGCGTAGATGTAAAAAGTATCACCAACTATTAAAGCAGCAGGATCTGCGGTATATTTATGTTTAAATAATGGATTTCCAGAAGTTTGGAAGGAGGTTTGAATCGTTTCAGCACCTTTGGTTTCGGCAGACTGTGCATATACAAATTCAAACGCAAAAACTTGCATTGCGATCAAAACGAACGTTAATTTCATAGCGATATATTTGGTTAGCCCTTTTCTAAACAACTATATAAAATCGGTTTTAGAACCAGATTTTTAAAAGCAATCTTGTAAGGTACTCTCAAATATAATGATAAAATTTATAAACGTCCAAATAACGTTTTTTTTTATTTTTTACTCTTGTTTCATTACTGATGATCCATCTACTCAGCGCCCGAACCTCCATATTAATTAAAAAACAGTCTTATTTGATTATCCTAGAGTTTAGATAAATGAACGAGAATAATGAAATGAAAAGATAAGAATGACTAAACGGCATAATAGCTAGCAGGCGGTAATGGAGCTGGCACATCATTTTCATCAAGCATTTGTTTAATGTTGATTTCAATATTTGTGGCGATAGTGGTCACCGCTGTATCTGTTGGCTTGTTATTGAAAGGATCTTGTAGGTGCGAAGCTGATTTTTCCAATAAAAAGAATGCAGACGAGATTACCAATAATAAAGGGATCTCAAAAAAGCTGTCTATATTCCGCAATGCGATGGAAAGTGTAACCACAAAAATATAGATAAAGAAATGAAGAAACAGGCGGTAAGTGGTTGGAAACACGGTGCTTTTTATACGCTCAGCCATCCCCATCTCGTTTGAAAAGTTCACTAATGTGCTGTTAATCTGTACATGGCTAAACAATTCCAGCGCACCTCTTTCCCTTAGTGCGGCAATCTGCAGCGTATTTAGCTGTAGTAGTGCGAGTGGCTTGTTACTATGTTTACTGATACTTTTTATATCTTTTTCGCTGATAAAACGATCTAGGTTTTCCAGCGGATCGTTTCCACGTAAACTCTGTCCGAGACTAAAACACCACGCAATATGCCTGTAAGCGATTTCTTTTATTTCATCACGCTTCTCTGCAGATACAAATGATTGAAGCTGTAAAACAAAACTTCGGCTATCATTCACTATACTACCCCAAACTTTACGGGCTTCCCACCATCTATCGTACGATTGGTTGATTTTAAAGGACAAAATCACTGAAATGGCCGTTCCAATAAATGTTGGAATGGCGATAGGCATTTCCGGAATCAGATTTTTATATTCTCCGGTAAGGTAATTTACCAATAAACCAATTATAAGTACATAAAGCACTTCTAGTTTTATCTTCTTTAGGATATAGCTCGCGGGAATTCTCTTATTTAAAAGCATCTGTATTTAAGTATTTCGATTTAAAAATATAAAACCATCTCTATCAACGCTGAGCTACCTTCATTTATTTTAATCAATAGTGTTTTGGCAAAAGACCAAGGTGTCCAAATAAAAGTCCTGAATAGCTACTATTTTGGAAGAATAAACCAAAATTCGCTTCCTTCACCATAATCGCTTGTTACGCCAATTTTACCATCATGTTTTTTGATGATCTCGGCAGAAATGTAAAGGCCAAGTCCTAACCCGGAATATTGACTTCCTTTGGCATCTACCCGGTAATAGCGATCAAAGAGGTGAGCAGCTTTTTCATACTCTATTCCGGGCCCGGAATCAATAACCGAAATTTTAATGGCGTCTCCCAGATCAAGTGCCTTTACACGGATGATTTTTTCATCGGGCGCATACTTTATTGCATTGTTTATGAAGTTGATGATCACTTGCTGAATCCGATCAGAATCGCCAATAATGTCTGCGAAAAGATCACCTTCTATTATAATTTTGTAAATTCCTTCCCGGTTAATGTGGGCACAACATTCATTAACAGCATCTACAATATTAAAGGGCTTCTTGTTTAAGTGTAGCTGGCCTTCATTCATTTTGCTGGCGTTCAATAAATCCTCAATTAAGGTGGTTACTTTCTTTAGTCCCTTATTAGCCTGATCAATCAGGCCTGCTAACTTTGGATCTCCTTTAGGTTTGTTTCGTTCCAGTAACTGAAGTGTGCCACTCAAAATAGTGATAGGCGTACGAAGTTCATGACTTGCAATGCTAATAAAATCATCTTTGTATTGATCTGCTTTCTTTTCTTTGCTTACATCCTGAACAGTTCCCAAAAGTTTATGCGCGGTATTTTCACCTGGCTCCATACGTCCCTGTAAATGAACCCACTTGAGCACATTTGGTGCAATTTTTACTCTGCCTACAAAATCAATAGATCCGTTAACAGGTATGTTATTCAATAAGGTCTCGATTTCAGTCGCATCTTCTTCAATAAACCTTGCAATTAATAACTTCACATCAAGCTTTATATCAGCAGCTTTTAAACCAATTATTTCATTAAGCCCTTCAGAATGAATCACCTCTCCACTCTCCAGGTTCAACTCAAAAACGGCCATACGCGAATACTGTAATGACATGTTCAGGCGTTTCTCACTTTCCTGGTAACTTTTCATGAAGGTATAATCATCCAGTACGGTATAAGCAAAGCGTTTATTACCATCACTAAAAACAATTGTGGTTACATGAACCCATACAATGCCGCCGCCTTTCGTTTTTAAGCAGGCCTCTAGTTTAAAAAACGGTTTACCACGAAACCACATTTCATGCTGAAGATTTTCCCAGGATGCTATATGTTGTTTACAGGCAAAATCCATAATCTTCTTACCACAAATTTCTGCTCTCGTGTATCCCAAAAGATCCGTTAAGGCATCATTCACTTCAATAATCACCAAATTTTCATCGATAATCTTTGTGGCGGCAGAGGTCAGGGAAAATATCGTTCTAAAACGGTCTTCACTTTGTATGTACTTTGCTTTATAGTCTTCCTCCTGTATCACTGATTTCATCTTTTCTTCCTATATACTATTTTAAAAAATTATATTTTCTTTAACAAAGTCTATTGCAGTTCAATCCTAGTTTTGATTAATTAAACGGTCTACCATATTCATTAACTCATCAAAATCAAATGGTTTGGATATGTAGCCTGATGCACCCGCTTTTGAAGCAATCTGCTGACCTTCTCTACTGGCAGAAATAATGATAACCGGAAGATCTTCTGTTGAAGGATTTTTACGGAGTATTTTTAATACCTGATCTCCTGATAATACTGGCATCCATAAATCAAGTACAACAAGATCCGGAGATTGGCTTTCTACTAAACCCTTTACATTCAGGCTATTTTGTTCAGCAATTATAGTATATGGAGAATCTTCGAATACCATTTCCAGCATATCTAATATTCCCTCGTCGTCGTCACATATTAAAATTTTCTTCGTCTCGTTCATTAGGCTCTAATTATTGGTATTGATTGGTAGTGTAAAACTGAAAGTAGATCCCTTGCCTTTTTCACTTTCTACCCAAAGTGTTCCGTTATGGTTTTTTATAATTTGTTCACAGATATATAAGCCGATGCCCATTCCTGGGAAACGTTGCTGAATTTCTCCGGCACGGAAGAAGCGCTCAAAGATTTTTTTCTGGTCTTCTGAACTGATTCCCATTCCCTCATCGGTAACTGACACCTTTACAAATTCGCTCACTTTCGAGATATGAACATATACCTGATCTGCTTCTGGAGCATATTTTATGGCATTTGATAGCAGGTTATTAAGTACCTGAATAATATGAGATTCATCTGCAGAAACAGAAATACCAGAGTGTCCGGTAATCAGGATCTTATGGTTAACCGACGCAGATTGAATGGCATCTACCGTTTCCTTCACCATTTTATCAAAATCAAAAGGTATTTTATGCAATTCGATATTACCGGTCTGGATTCGGGAAACATCCAGCAGTTCGGCAATCAGGTTGTTTAAACGATCCAGATATTGGGAAGTTTTACCCAGCATATTTTTAAACCGATCGCTTGCATTATCTGGTATCATCCGCTCCATGGCTTGCACATATCCTTTAATGGTCGTGAGCGGGGTTTTAAGTTCGTGGCTCGCAATGGAAAGGAAATCATCTTTCCTGCGTTCAATTTCTCTTTTCTCTGTTATGTCTTCGATGGCCAGGAGAATCTGGTCCTTAAACTGCCCTTCGAGCTCTATACGGTAAGCATTTAACAGCATTAGCTTTCTGCCAATATGCGGAAAATCGTGCTCTACCTCAAAATCTTCTACCGGGTTATTGGTGGGCAAAATATCGACTAACAACTCCCTGAGTTTTGGAATATCCCATTGATGGTTTCCCAATTCATATAAATTGGTGCCGACTGTTTCCTCGGATGTTACTTTAAAAGTTTTAATGAAGTGATCATTTGCACTAACTACACAAAAATCAGGATCTAAAACAAGAAGACTTTCACGTACGGTTTGAATAATACTGGATAGAAAAAGTTCGCTTTCCCGAAGGTTACGGGTACGATCTGCAATCTGCCTTTCCATAGATTCCTGCTGCTGTCTGAAATCTTGTTCTATTTTTTTGCGTTTGGTAATATCATTTTGAACGCCAATAAAATGGGTAACGTTGTTATGATCATCAATAACCGGCGAAATGAAAAGTTCGTTCCAGAAAAGATCACCATTTTTACGGTAATTGCGGATTTCTATTGTACAGCCTTTTCCTTGCGATACTGCTTCACGAATTATTGCTCTTTCAGTTTGTGAACGGTCTTCGCGTTGCAAAAATCTACAATTATGACCAATAATTTCAGATCTGGTATAACCACTGATTTTTTCGAAAGCGCTGTTACAGTAAATAATCGGGTTATCTGGTTCGCGATTGTCGGTGATGATAATGCCGGAAACAGAAGCATCTATCGCTCTGATGAGCAATTCAAAATCCTGGCTAACATCATTATTGGAGAATGGAAACTTCTCTCTATCAGGTATATTCATTTGTCTATTTAATCTGTCCTACTGATTTATACTCAATGGATTTCGTTCACTAATAGAATAATCCATTTTGGTTGATTTACAAATGCCATGCCTTTTCCCGGTAGAAAATGCAGACGAATAGATAGATTAACTAAAAAAGAAGGATTTAGTTTTTAATGAATAAAAAAACTAAATAGTTGTTTAATAGCGGCTAGTGAACCAGCATTGCCTACCGATATTGCTTAAATCCTAAAACAGCTTTAAAACTCAGGCTACTTTAATCAACCTGGTCAATTAATTAGCGCAAAATGGAGTATGTTTTTTAAGCAATTAAAAACATAACATGGCACATCGTGTTTATTACTCAACGAAACTTAAATATAATACTATGGACAAGCTAGAATTAAAAGGAGCATGGAATGAGCTCAAAGGAAAAGTAAAACAAGCTTATGGTGACTTTACTGACGATGATCTGAAACATGAAGAAGGTAAAGATGATGAGCTTTATGGAAGAATTCAACAAAAAACCGGAAAAACCCGTGATGAGGTAATTACATGGTTAAAATCATTGTAAATAAATACAAGCGCCACACTTAGTTAAAATCTGATTGTGGCGTTTTTCTTTTTTAAACTTTAACATATAAAAGTTAGATCATATCAATCATTTGAATATTTGCGTTCTGCAAATTTCAGCAACACTAAGGCCAATACTTTTACCTGCTTAAAATTCTGACTTAATTACTTCTTTTTGTATTTGCACATTTTTTACTGCAGTAAATAACGGTATCCCAGTTGTTTTCCCATTTCTTTCGCCAAGTGAAAGGGCGTTTGCAAACGGGACAAACTTTACTCGGTAAATTTTCTTTTTTGACTCCTTTCATGGTGTATCTCTATTTTTATTTATTCGATTTGGCTATCGAAGTAGCAACCTTCTCAAAATCATTTTATACAGTAAAACCTGTTTGATAAGAGACATCAATGCTGCTGTTTCGATGCAAAACATATTAAACAATAAAACCTTGCAAAATTGCAAGGTTTTATCTATCATCAGCTACCTATCCGGATATTTGAAGATAGGAAATGTACTAACGTTTTAATACATTTCATTGTGAATCTAAATCGTCCCGTTGATTTAATTCTAACGGGTTGGAAAGATCAATTATGATGCCCGAGACATGCTGTAAATCATTAAGGGTAATATTACCTGAAGAAATCACCTTTTTTAAATATTCGATTTAGTATTCCTAGAAATACAAAAACAGATCACAAAACACTATACCAGGATGCAAATAGCTGAAAAATAAACATTTACCTACAGTCAGATCCTATTAATTACTTTTAGGCAGGATGATTATTTATTCTGTCAATCTGCACATACATTTTTTACTAAAAGCTTAACATTTCGTATCAAATAAGGTACAATATGAAGAAATATGTTCAACCCATTGCCTGTTTCTCTTTCCCAATCCAAACGCGCTCCAAGTCTATTATTTTTAACTTATTGCCTGGTTTCTAGTGCTAGCGCAGATCTCCTGTGGTGAATCTTAAGTTATCTATAGGAGATTAATTCATCATCTATAGTTTCAATTCATCAAATGAATATTGCTTCATTTAAAGATGCAACTTTTTCGTCTTTAAGTATTCTATGAGTTCTTTTGGCCGGTCGGTCTGGATCATATTTGCCTTTTGCTTTACTAACCAACCCCAGGTTTCATCTTTTTTATTTTCTTCCACTGCCTGGTCATCATCATGACCTCCATTTTGTTCAGGCCATAAACTATTAATCCAAAGGCCATAATTTGATCTAAATGCTTCCAGGTGTTTTAAAATGGCCAAAGTATCCGTATTAAAATTAGCCTGTAACACCGTACGCTTATGCGGCTTATAACTATTTATTATTTGTAAAGCATCGGGCCTTTTCATATCAACAATAGGCATAATGGTAATATCATCATCAATTTTACCTTGCTCCTGTTCAATTGTGGTAAGAGGGGTACTGCCTTTTACATTCACAATGGCTTGCCTAATCATTCCGGCTTCCCGAAGTTCCTTAATTACCTGTGGGTAATAATCATAACCTTTATCTACATCTATAATAATGTGATCTTTTGCAATGCTGAGTATTTCTTTAAAAGTGGGTATTTGATGTTTAGTGGGATGCCCTGAGCCGGAACGGAGGTAAAATTTTTGAATTTCTGCCAGGGTATAATCAGCAACATCACCTTTACCAGTAGTTGTCCGGTCGATATCCCGGTCATGCATAATTACCAGATATCCATCTTTTGTCTTTTTTAAATCCAGTTCCATGATATCCACTCCCATTGCGATGCAGTTTTTAAGTGCTTGAATAGAATTTTCCGGGGTATTGCGCCAGTCGCCGCGGTGCGCTGTTACCAATACCATTTTACTATTAGGATTAAAGACCTGGTTAAGATTTAACTCCGGTTTAGATTGAGCAAACCCGCTCAGGGAGATCAGCATGAACGATAGCTGCAGAATAACTTTTTTCATTTTAATATTGTTTTAAGATTATGGATTTTGTTTGATGGATGGGTCTGTATCTATCTGATCTTGTGGAATGGGTTGCAAAAGATCGCGGTCTGCAATTCTAGTAGTTATATTTTGTGAGGCGAACCATGCATTCATCACCGGAACAGCCGTATTTGTTCGCAATAAATCGAACCAACGATCTCCTTCACCAATAAGTTCTAATCTTCTCTCCAGCATAATGGCTGCGCGGATTTCTGTTTGGCTTTGAAGTGTAATATCAACCAGGCCAGCCCTTTTACGGACTAAATTCAATGCGTTTTTCGCATTTTGTGCATTACCCAATTCATTTTCTGTCTCTGCCAGCATTAGCAATACATCGGCATAACGTAGCACCACGAAATTACTTCCTCCATCAACAGGTGTAGTTGTAGATGCTTTCAACTTGATTGAAAACGGTGTACCAGCGCTGGTAAGCCCGACATAAGCAGTTTTACGTTTATCGCCAGCACTATAGAGCTGATAAAAACTTTTAGTGGGTAGATTATGTCCCTTAGCACCACTAATACTGCCTGATGGACTAAATTGCTGATAGGCAGAACTTCCTTCGCTATTTCCATTTAGGCCGGAAGCAAATTGAACAGCAAAAATAATTTCATTGTTGTTCTTATTGTTTAACGCAAAAATATCTGCCGGATCATTTAATAACTGGTGTTTTCCGGAAGCTACCACATCGGCCAGTACCGCTTTACTTTCGCTAAACTTACCCAGCGTAAGGTATACTTTTCCAAGGAGCGACTGAGCAGCAGTTTTAATGGCTTTTCCTGGTGTATTGGTATTTACAGGTAATTCCTGGATGGCGCTGGCTAAATCTGTAGTGATCTGCGTGTATATTAAATCTTTACTGCTGCGGCCTTGACCAAAAAACTCATTTGGATTGCTGGTTTCTTTGGTTACCAACGGAACATCACCGAAAACCCTTACCAGGTTAAAATAGAGCAGCGCCCGGATGAAGTGCATCTCGCCCTTTCTGGCTTGCTTATTTGCAGAAACGCTGTAAGAAATTCCATCAACCCTGTTTAAAACGGTATTGGCACGTTGAATACCCTGATATGAATTTTTCCAAAAATCTGAAAGCATACCATTGGAGGCAACGGTGGTAAACTGATCAAGTTGACCATACATCCCACCATCATTTGCAGGTACTTCATCAAATGTATTATCTGACGGAATTTCTCCGATAGCAGGCAAATAAAGCCCGTAAAGTCCGTTCGACTGTAAAGTACCATATACGGCATTGATATATTCTTCCACCTCAGTTTCTGTGTTTAGAAAATTACCCAGAGATTTAGAAGTGATGGGCTGCTGATTTAGTTCTTTTGTACAGGAAGCAAGAGCCAGAAGGCAAAGCAGGCTTCCGGCATACCCAATTTTATTAATTATTTTTTTCATTTGATTGATATTGAAATACATGACGTTAAAAAGTTAGGTTAAAGCCTGCTACAAAAGATCTGGCCACCGGGTAATTAGAATATGAATACCCGGATGTAAGCACATTATCGCTTGTGGCATCTGGATTAAAACCGCGGAAACTGGTAATGGTGAGCAGGTTATTACCAGTTACATATACACTTGCTCTGGATATTTTTAGCTTAGAAAGTAAATTGGATGAAAAATTATAGGTGAACTGAACATTGCGCAACCGGATATAATCTGCTTTCTGGAAGAAGACACTAGAGGCATTGGTATTTAATCTGTTGGCGGAATAATTCGTATTCGGCTGGGCCAAAAATCCATTTGGATTATTTACCGGATGGTATCGGTTTTCGAAGTAATACTGATCTGCCATAGAGAAGCCTTCGCCAGATTCCATATTTAACAAACCATTATCGTAGATTTTTCTTCCGGAAATGCCATTGATGGAGAAACTTAATTCCAAGCTTTTATAAGCAAAACTGCTATTAAATCCGTAAGTAATCTTCGGTGCGTACGTACCAAAGCCCATGCGGTCATCAGGCGTTATTTTGCCGTCATTGTTTACATCCTGCACAATATAATCACCTAATAAGGTACCTGTAATATGCGGGCTACTATCTATCTGGCCTTGATTTTTATAAATTCCTGTTACGTTATAACCATAGAGTTCTGCAATGGGTCCACCTACCTTTGTTCTAAACGCACTATTAGAACCAGTAACAATCTGATTCTGCCCCGGACCAAGTTCGAGCACATTATTTTTATTGGTGGCAATATTGGCACCAAAGTTCCAGCTTAGAGGTCCTAGCTTAATATTATTGCCAGATAATTCCAGCTCAAAACCCTTATTACTGGCCCGACCTACATTTTGCAATGCACTATCATAACCAGATTGTGCCGGTACCGGAACCTGTAGTAATAAATCAGATGTAACCATAGAATAGTAATTGGCAGAGAGATTTAAGACTTTTAAGAAACCCAAATCGAATCCAAAATTATAGGATGTTTTGGTTTCCCAGGAAAGTGTACTATTAGTAGGGTTTACTGCTGCAAAACCTGGTAGCAATGTTGCACCACTTACATAATTTAACGGATTTGCCAAAGCGAAGGAACTATAATTACCGATTTGATTATTCCCTGCTTTACCATACGTTGCCCGTAATTTGAGCAAGTCTATCCAGCTGGTTTTTGGGAAAAAGTCTTCCCGGTTTACAATCCATCCAGCGGTTAGCGAAGGGAAATTACCCCATTTTGCATCTTGCCCAAATCTCGAAGAACCATCTCTTCTAATGGCTGCAGAGAATAAATATTTATTTGCATAAGCATATTGCAACCTGGCCAGATAAGACAATTGTGTCCAAACGTATCGGCTTGGCACCACAGCAAAAGAAGAAGCACCTGCAATATTATCGATGTTGTTATCGGGTATTCCCGTTCCGGAAACTACTGTACTGTTACCCGATTCTTTTTGAAAAGTTGTTCCGGCTAATATGTTAAAGTCGTGTTTACCAAAAGTCTTGTCATAATTTAAGGTATTCTCCCAAAGGTAATTGATCACCGAACCTTTTGTTTCACTGGCTCTTGCAGGCTTTGGTGTCGCGGTGCGGTATTCGCCAACATCAGATGGTGTAAAGAAATCTACAAAATTACTGCTGTAATCTCCACCAATCAACGATTTAAAAGTTAGTCCGTCTACAGGTTTAAAATTAACATAGGCATTTCCAAAAGTGCGGAACAGATTTTTGTTGAATTTTGTTTTTTCCATAATGGCCACCGGATTTTCTCCCAGCGCTCCATCTTCTGCAGTATTGGCTGTAATTTGCTGACTGATGGCTAAAGAGCCATCGGCATTTCTTGCAGGGAAGAAAGGATACATAATCAGTGCAGAACCAATTGCATCACTGCTCCTGCTGGCATCGTTCTGAAAAAATTTCTGCGTATTGTAACTCGGATTAACGTTTAATCCGATATCAAAAGATTTGGAAATTTTTGTATCAAATTTAAACGACATGCTGTACCGTTTTAAGCCAGTTCCCACCACAATTCCATCCTGATCAAAATAATTACCAGAAAAATAATACTTCGATTTTTCATTCCCGCCCGAAACTGCAACATTGTAACTGCTGATGGGGGCTGTACGGAAAATTTCATCAAGCCAATCCGTATTGTTTAAACCTGGCTGGTTATTCAGGTAGGGCTGAATATAGTTCAGTCTCAAATCTCTCTTATTTGCACCCTTTGCAACCCGTGTTGCATAATCATCAGCTACATTTCTAAGCGCTGGATTTCTGGATACATAACCCCAATCGCGGGCTTCAGTATTCAGTTGTGCAAACTGGTAGCCATCTACCAGATCTACACCATCTGATCGGCGCTGTGCCCCGGTATAAAAATCGAATGAGACTGTATTCTTGCCTGATTTGCCGCTTTTAGTAGTAATCAAAATCACTCCGTTTGCTGCCCTCGAACCGTAAATTGCTGCCGATGCAGGGTCTTTCAAAATATCGATCGTTTCAATATCCTGTGGATTAACCGTGTTTAGGGAGCTTCCTTCTGATAGTGGAAAACCATCCACAACCACTAAAGGACTTACACCTGCGGTAAGGGTACCAATGCCACGAATCACAATCTGAGGATCTGTACCTGGCTGTGCCGAAGCATCGTTAATAACCACACCGGCCGCTTTTCCGGCAAGTTGCTGTGCAAAATTGCTTCCACTGTATTTGTTAAGCTCTTCTGATTTTACCTGGGAAATGGCTCCTGTAATTTTGGTTTTTTTCTGGCTGCCATAACCCACCACAACTACATCGTTTAAACCAGAAGAACTGGATTCCATTCTGATCAGGATGGAATTATTGGCACCAGAATTAATCAAAAAAGCTGGTGAGGTTTTCTTCTCATAGCCAATATAACTAAATGTGAAATCATATCTATTGCCACCTTTCAGGTTATTGAAAACAAAAATCCCTTTAGCATCTGTAACCGAATTTTCAGTTTTTTTTGTGGCAGGATCCATCATCAGTACGGATACGCCAGGCAGGGTTGCACCTTTCTCATCAACCACAGTCCCTTTTACGGAAGCCGTTTGCTGTGCTTGTAGCGTGAAGGCATTCATGTTAAGAAGCAGTAAAAATGCGATAAAGCAATTTAACCTTTTAAGTGTCTTTTTAAGTTTGTTTGTTTGCATGATATAGTTAAAAAATTAGGCAATAGTGTTCCACTTATCCTATTTTCAGGATAGCTGGTTTGTTTAAAAACTGATTGTTAAATTATTTTAGTTTGCTAATGATGATTTCGTTGGCGTTCCGTTTATAGGTTAATTCATTCATATTGCAGATGGTTGGCAGCATTATTTCCAATTTTTCCGTACCACTAAATGTGCCGGTAAAGTATAGCTTCTGCAGATCAGCATCATCCATTCCTTCATAGCTGATCTGAACCTGATAAAGTTTGGCAAGGCGATCAAAAACCAGATTCAATGGTGCTTCACTAAATATTAAGGGTTCAGGTACGGGCGTTTTTACCGCTGGCTTCGCTTTAGTAGAATTTCTACCTGGGCTGAAGTGAGTTACCAATTGTTCTTTCTGTCTGGTATTGATGTAGAGCTGCTCTCCGGGAATGAGGTAAACATCCTTTAAATCCATTCCACTTTTTGAGGTAGATTTAACCACTACCTTTCCTTCCAGCAAATTCACTAATATCCGATCTTTTTTGGTGGTGTTAATGGTAAACGATGTACCTAAAGCAGTTGTGGTAAAACCTCTTGCAGTTACGATGAAAGGGTGTTTTTTATCTTTAGCTACTTTAAAGGTCACTACTCCTTCCATGCTGATGCTCCTGTTTTTCCCATTAAAAGGTTCGAAATAGCTTAATGAACTTCCAGGTTGTAAGGTTACGATGGAACCATCTGCCAGAAAGATCCTCATGTTAGTTTTTCCAGAATTATAGGGCTGGCGAAGTGTTTGTATTGGTGGCTGTAAATTGCTTACGGTTACTTCGTGTTTCTGATGTGTCTGCAGCCAGTTGATAGAAAAAACTATTCCTAATCCAACCACCAATATGGCGGCAACTAATTTTAACCAATGATAAAGTACGAGGGTTTTCATCGGTGGCTTTTGCTCCTGCCTGACTATCCGGCCATGAAGCTTTTCTAAAAGATCTTGAAAACGTTTCTCCGAGATTTTTTCTTTAAGCAGATGGGTTTCACTTTCAAATTCCTGCTCCAATGCATTTTTTAAATCAACTGAATCCTTGTTGATCAGTTCATAAAGTTTGCGCTGTTCTTCAGGATTTATTTGCTTTGCCCAGAATTTTGCAATCAGTTCCTTAATTTCGTTCATCTGATTATAAATACGCTATGAACTATATTTTGGGGGTGCCATTCTGTATTATGAAAACATTAACTTACCGTTAAGTAAATTAAAGGTTCATCATCATCACCAAAAGCAGAATGCTGATCATTTCGCCAGAAGAATGTTTAGACAGGATGTATTCTTTTATGAAATTTTTAGATTGTTTAAGATAATCTTTTACTGATTCTATCGAAAGCCCTAATAGTTGTGCAGTTTCTTTTTGAGATTTACCTTCGAAACGGCAAAGCTTAAATACCTTTTGCCTTTGCGGAGGCAATGCATTGATGGCCTCCTCCAGCATATTAAGTTCAGCCTCGATCAGGCGTTTATCTGGAAAAATTTCTTCCGCAACCGCGTGAAAAGGATCATAACTATCTACATACTGAATGCCCTGCTTCAATTTCTTCCTGAGGTAAGAAACAGACCTGTTATAGCTCACAACGAAGAGCCATGCCGATACCGATTGCTCCGGATCTATTTTCGCCCTGTTTTCCCAAAGTGCAAAGAATACATCCTGAAGAATATCTTCTGCGATGGCAGTATCTTTTATCAGTTTGAAGATGTTAGCGTAAATAAGCTGATGATAATGAACGTAAATCTGATCGAAGATTCTTCGGTCTTCCAATGAATCGTTTTTGAACTGGTACTTCACCATAAAGGTTTTAAATTGATCAGATTAAAAGACAACTTGTTAGGAGAATAGATTTACCACAAAATTAACAGCGCTATATTAACTCAGTATTAAATAAAACTACTTCATTAATTTATTTTACCATACTCAATCAAAAGCGGTGAATCTTTATTCCAACTTTATCTATGCCTTAACCTATATCTTTGTATCCTGCTTAAGTTAGTGCATACATCCTCTCCAAATGTAGGTTCGTTTTGCATAAGCATCAGGATATTTTTTCTTAATGGCGGTCAGCTTATTCTTCATATCAAGCGACTTTACATCTATAATCGCCGCAACCACAATATAATACCCTTTTGCAAATCCTTTATACGCATTGGAATACTCTACAGAAATATAATCATCATTATTGGCAGCGCCATCACCACGTGCAGGGTAACAAGGATAACCATTTTCATCTCCACCAGCATCTTCCATACAATCGCCTTTACTCATAGATAAGCCAATTTTCGCATTTGGGTTTAACCCTCTTAAGTCTAATTTCTTATGAAGCGATGCTGATGCCTTTTTAGCAGTTGCCAAAGCTACTTTATAATCCTTGGTGCTATTCACAATAATGATGTCTTTCGGCACTTCTACATTAAATTCATCTTGCGCGAAGGTATGGTGAGCGGCAAACAATAATAAAATGCAGCCGATTATTTTGCTGATCATATATTTCTCTTTTAGATAGGTTTAATGTTCGTCTTTGTAAATATCAAATTTCTGAAAAGGAATTTTACCGAAGTTCTTAACGGTTTTAACTTCCGTTTTAACCTCTTCAGGAGCAGTGGCGTGGAAACGATCGCCGCCATCTTTAAATAGGTACCAATTCCTATCTGCAGGTGAATATTTAAAGGTTACAATTCTGGTCCATCGATGCCCGCTCCCGCCATAGTGTTCTACAGAAAAATAGCCATTTTTAATGCTGATTCCCGTAAATGGATCGCCCATCATCCCGCCACAGTCAACACAATAAACACTATTGTTGCTTTTTGCTGCCAATTTGAAAGACTGATCAGCCTGCCCTAAAAAAATAAGCAATGGTCTTTTTTCCGGATGATCAATTACATCTGATGTTTTCTCCTCTCCCTTCTTCTTCAATACCAGAATAAAATCGGGATAAGCATCACGATTGAGATCGCCTTTGGTAACATTTAAGGCTTCGAAACCCGCAGGGATATATTTTTTTAATGCAGCAGGAACCTTTACCTCATCATCTTGATGAGCGGAACTGTTTGGATTTGCTGTTGCCAATTGGGTTAAGGCAAGGATGCTGAAGAGTAGTTTCATAAATTAATTATGCTATTTTAAGTTTATAATAATATTTAAATGGTCTATTTAGTTTTAAAAAGTGAAGAAAACATATTTCTCCAACCTTTCCAGGTTTGCCTGCCCGATAAGTTTCTTTTGAGTCGTAAACTCCAAACCGGATATGGTTTTCCTGCACCATCGTTGGGAAATTTATGATAAACTTTAAAACCCAGATTTAAGTAAAAAGATAACGCCTGCTCATTCTGGGCATTTACATCTACCAGCCAAGCTTGGTGTTCCTGAATAGCAAATTGAATCAGGCGTTTACCGAAACCTTTCCTAAAAGCATTTGGATGCACAAATAATAATTGGATTTTATAATTGGATAATGCAATAAAACCCTGCATCTGATTTCCTTCATGGACGGCAAAAAGATGGAGATTCTCCAAACTTTCCGTAATCATTTGCCTGTAATGATCAATATCTTTTTCGGTAATAAAATCATGACTAGCCCTAACCGATTCCTCCCAAAGTTGCAAAACGCTGGCGTGTTCAGCCTGCACTATCGGGCGGATGTTTTGGAATTGTTCATTCATGAGATCGCTTATGGTTTTATTTTAGCCAGGTAAGTGGTTAGGATAGCCCAAGTCACTTCTTTGGCTATGAAACAAAGATGCGGTGACTATGTTTTAAACACTTAGGTTAACTGGAAGTTCAGGATTTAAAGCGTACCAGCTGAAATCTTCTACACATAAACTTCCCACTTTTTTCAATATTCAACGCGGCCTTTCAGAACCATTTAATTTGGAAATTGTTGTGCAACTATGATAACAATAGAAATACAAGCCAGCACGGAAGAAATTGATGCATTAATTAATTTGTTGAATGAAAAACCTGCTTTTGAAAACATTAAACAGCAGATAATTAGTTCCAGAGATTTAAGTGAACACCGTCAGGATGAGGAAATACCAAAAGAAGGCGACAATGAGTATATCGAAAGATCTGAATAGGTAAAACCTGATTTATGAGATGATATATATTTTTCTAGTTTCAGCAATTGGATTTTTTAATTCATGTTTGAGACCAGTCTAAATACAGAATCTATTGGGAGTAATGTTTTAAAAAAGGTTATCTTTTTTCTATATAGGGGTTATTTTAGCAATGCTATCATCAACTACGGCGTTGCGCCCTATCTAAACAATTATGCAAAAACTGCTTTCCTTATATCTTCATTTATTTTCTTACTGCACGTCTTTACATTTGCATAAACTACGCAAAGCTATGCTAAAACTGCAGTCGAAAGGGAATCAAATATTGTTTCTGAATTAGGTATCAGTAAGCTTGGACTGCCTGAAAAGCTAACAAACACATCGCCAGACAATATATAGTTTTACATTACTGCTGATCATAAAAAACAAGATTACGATCATCTGCAAGAAGCCAGAGAAAACGCCTTGGATGTACTCACCAGCAGAGAAAGGAACCAATAGTTTGCTAAATACCGCTGGAGAGCAAATAACTACCTTTGAAAAAGCAGATACAATCTGCATATAGCAACTGAAGAATGGAAGGCTAGAAAGATTAAAAAACCTAATTTTGTTTCTGGTTCAACAATGTTAGTTAAGCTTTAGAAATTTTAATTCGAATTGATTTCACCGCTGCATTTTTCAAGGTCTGACGAAAGCTTTCATCACTTTTAAATTTCAGTTCATTAATTTCCCGCTGTTCGTAACTCACCACGAAAGTGTCTACTTCAAAAGGCCAGGGTTCTACAATTAACGAATCACCAGATTGATACAGCATATAAGCTTCACCATCCGGACCATTGCTGATCTCCAACCTTCTGTTTTCTGGCGGTATCTGTTCCTCACAAATTAGTAATGAAAAGGCATCGCAAAACTCCAGCAACTCATAGGCCTGATCTATTTCTGCCTGATCCGTACCTGCTTCTGCCATCCATTTTAGCTCGTTCTTTTTAAGGTTAGTTAAGAATGCTTTTGCTTTTGGATCATCACCATGTGTAAAGGCAATGTGTCGAGAGATCAGCAAAGCAATAAACCTGCTTTTTGTCAAGGCCATATCAACTAGTTTAGCCGATGCTTCCTCTTCAAATTCTGTCATTTTAAAATTGATGGGTGCACCTTTATCGTCGATTAAGGGATTGCGCTCAAATTCATTATAAACATCATCGTGCTCTGCTGTTGCAATTAAAGTGTCTACCCATCGCTCAGGTTGATTATCAAGCTTCCACCGGGCACAAATTTGCCCAGCCAAAAGTCCATGCGACCGTTGGGTAACCACCTGCCACCCCTTTTCATTATAGCAAACTATCATCGTATCTTTTTAAACTGCGGTACGCAACATTTCACGTTTACCCATAATTTTAGAAACCATTTTATGCAGTCTGCTGCGATAATCTTCACCTAACCATTGCAGGTAATTTTTAGTCACCTTGCCGAGGCATTTACCATATTGCTTAATCCTAAAATCGATTTCTTTATCCAGTTCACTACATAACTGAAGCGCTTCTACCGTTGTTCCGCTATTATCCACACACATCATTACCTGCTGACGAATGGAATCGCGAATCACAATTTTTGCTTTTTGCCCGCTTCCCAAAGCTGTCTGATAGGCTTCCAACACATCAAAGGAGACCTCCAGGCTGTTCGGAAACTTAGCACGTAATTCTGGGGAAATTTGATGAATTATACTGGTAGATTTATGAAGACTTTCATGGTATATAGCTGGATTTTCAAATACATGCTTCCAATCGATCTCTGCATTCCATTCTCCAAAACGTTCGGTATTGTTGCCTAAATCTATAATATTAAACGTTTTCTTTCCATTTAGCCGCCTAGCACCCCTTCCAATCATCTGATGATAAAGCGTAAGTGATGTAGTTGCGCGATAGAGCATAACCGATTGAATGCTTGGCTCATCAAACCCGGTAGTGAGGATGGAAACAGAAGTTAAAATGGCACCCTTTGTTTTCTTATACCATTTTAAAATTTCTTCGCGTTCGGTAGCTGAAGTTTTATTATCCAGGTGGCGAATTGGATAACCCGCATTCGTAAATACTTCTAACACTCTTTTCGAAGTAAATATTCCATTGTTAAAGATTAATGTTTTCTTTTTGATGGAATGAGATTCATAGGCATGAAGAAGCAAATCCAGCATCACCTGAGAACCATAAAGTTCATCTGACGTACTCACCGTAAAATCTCCGGAAATTCCAGTCCGCAGGGTATTTAATTCTACATCATATCCGTAAATTTTTGGCTTCGCCAGGAAACCTTGCTCAATTAAGGAAGAAATGGATTCACCAATAATCAATTCATTATAAAACTTATTCATAGGTAAATCAATGTTGGCAGAGAAAGGCGTTGCTGTTACACCGATAACAGCAGCATTTTCAAATCTACCCAGTAGTTTATGAAACGAATTATGGTGTGCTTCATCTACGATGACCAATCCTACATCAGCTGTGTTAATCAGTCCGTCTTCGATTCTGTGTTTCAGCGTTTCCACCATCGCTACATAACATTCGAACGTGTCTTTTCTCGAAATCTTTTTCACCCCACTATTTACTACCCTATTCATTACACCACTTGCCTTTAAAGCAGCTGTGGTTTGCTTGCAAAGCTCCGTTCTGTGGGTAAGTACAATTACTTTCTTACCGTAACTCTGGATAAAGCGTTTTGCAATCTCCGAAAAAATTACTGTTTTTCCTCCACCAGTAGATAGCTGATACAATAACCTGGTTTGTGTGCTTTTGGGTTCACTAAGCTTACTAAAAAGTAAGTCAATATCTTGCTGTTGGTAATAATAAAGCTTTCTTTTTGTAGCGGGTAACATAGGGGTATTTTCGGTCAGATTCATATCAATACAACCCTGGCTAAAAGAAGAAAGTTTGGTAATTCGGCAATTCCAGTAAAGGAAATTTTTAAAGTTTATCGTAGCCGTTATAAAAATCATTGATAACGAATCAATTGCATCTATAATTCCTGGTTAGCTCTTTATTGATTTTGACTAATGCTATTAAATTTAAAACTTAGTATGTTGATTGCTGTTAATGTTTAAACAAATACCTTAAATAATGACAGAAGATAAAAGACAACAGGCAATAAAATTATTGAAACAAGGGTTAGAAACCGTAGAAGACCGCGAGTATACCGAGATCGCAGAAGTACCAATGACTGATGAAAGTAAGTTCGAAGTAAAATACAGTTTCGTACATGATGGTATTGAAGGTATCTGTACGATAGTTGGTCAAAGTGAAACTGTTGAATCAACCACTGGAGAGGAAGAATTAAAAGTGACGCTATTGAGTGAATTTGACGAAGATTCCCTTCACTATAATTCTATGACTGCGAAAGAACAAGTTGATAATGACCTGATCAATGTTGAGGAATATATGCACAGACACATTAATGAAGGATAATCTTTAAATCCAGCTATTTAAAAAGTTATAAATTAAAATGGGCAATGCAGATTGTCCATTTTTTTTATTGATGATGTTTGTGATCATCTCCTATTTATTATAACATTAACCCCTTATGAGGTTGCCTTAAAATTTCGAAACAATAATTCTTTTACTGAAAAATGTGTTACTTCAGTGCATAAATTGCGATACTTCTTTTAACATCCTTTCGACAACCTAAAGCCTTATAAATCTTCTATTTCAGGCCAGACTTTTTTCCAGCTTATTTGGCGGATTAATAATTTTGGGGCACCCTTCTGTTTGGCAGAATAACCATGAAATATGAGGTAATCCTTCTGCTCAAATGTAGCCACCGCATTATGCCCAACACCATACCAGTCTTCATTACCGCTCAAAACCAGCTTTCCACCCCCTTTTGCCATAGATTTCCCTTGATCATCAAGATATGGGCCAGTAACCACTTTAGACCGACCGACAATCATTTTGTAAGTACTTTCCTTGCCTCTGCAACAATAATCAATTGAGGTAAATAAATAGTAATAAGTCCCTTTTTTGAAAACGTATGGTGCTTCAATGGCATTGGCTTTATCTCCACGACTGGCAATAGTCTCTATATTTTGCGTAGAACCTTCAACTTCCAATCGGCTGGTTTGGAGTTTAATCATTTTTATCCCATCCCAAAAAGAACCGAATACCAAATAAGGCGTACCATTTTTATCGGTTATCAAATTAGGATCTATGGCGTTCCAGTTGTTTTTACCAGAATTAGATTGAATTACCATACCATGGTCTACCCATTTATATCCAGAATCCGTAGGATTAAGGGTAATATTGGTTGCTACTCCAATTGCAGATGTATTTTTACCAAAGGTTGATACAGAATAATACAGGTAGTAGCGCCCATCTGAATAGGAAATGTCTGGTGCCCAGATGTAACCTTTAAAACCTGGCACAGCATCTACCGCCCATTGGGGAGCAGTATCGAAAACAGGCGGTTCAGCTTTCCAACTGATCCGGTCTTTAGATGACCATACGGCAATTCCCTTTCCGGTACAATACAAATAGTAGCGATTGTTCTGCGCAATCATTACCGGATCATGTGCATTTATATTTTGTTTTAACTCCTGACTTTTCACCCTTCTTACGCATATAAGGTTAAACACCAGAAAAGCCATTAAAAATTTTATTTGCATAAAAACAAACTTACTAACTTATCTACCGGAAGCAATAATAGAAAATACATGATTTTTGAAAGTTAAAGTCGACGATATGGACAATATGAAGATTTAAAAATACCAGATAAAACTAAAACATTATTCAGAAGGTTTTATATTTAGACATGAAAACAAATACTTTAGATAGATTTTTAAAAGCGCAGGATACAAATTACAATGACGCCCTTGCTGAAATTTCGAATGGAAGAAAAACCACACATTGGATGTGGTATGTATTTCCACAAATTTCTGGATTAGGTAAGAGCGAAATGGCTGTGCATTATAGCATTGCTGATTTGCAAGAAGCGAAGGCGTATTTACAACATCCTGTTTTAGGTAAAAGATTGGAAGAAATATCTTCTGCATTATTAAAGCATAAGGACAAAAGTGCAAATGAAATTTTAGGATCACCTGATGATGTTAAACTTCATTCTTGTATGACTTTGTTTTCCAGTCTTGAGAATGCACCTACCGTTTTTAAAGAGATAATACATCATTTTTACGATGATCAGGTCGACTCTGCTACGATAAAGTTGCTAAAATCGGAATGATACATTGTAAAAAATTGATTCGATTTTAAGAAGAAGCGTAGCAGAAAAAGGGAAAAATGATAAAAGTTAGCGTGGTTGCGTTAATGCTGATCAAGCGGAATACTAAAATAAAAAGTGGAGCCTTCACCTATCTCACTTTCCACCCAGATTCTACCATTATGCCTGGCAACAATCTCAGAAGATAAATAGAGGCCAATACCAAAGCCAGAAACAGTTGCCATTTGTGAACTTTCTACCCGATAAAACCTTTCGAAAAGTTTTGGTAAGTCTTCTTTGGGAATCCCCATGCCCTGATCCTTTATCACAAAAACCGCGTTCTGATCACGAGCTAAACATTCTATAAAAATCTTGCTGTTAATGGGAGAATATTTCACTGCATTTCCAATCAGATTATTGATCACATGACCAAGTTTGTTACGATCTGCATTTATAAAAAGTCCAGGCTCACCGCTATAAGAGATTTCATGGTTAGATCCGGTAGTCGTATACTCTTCTATAATTTCTTCTACTATTGCAGAAAATTCTATCCGCTGCAGATCCATAAACATCTTGCCAGATTCAAACCGCGAGATATTAAGGAAACCGTTAATCATATTCGTCATTTTTGTAATCTGTCGTTCTGCTCCGTCCAACGCCTTTACTACAAATCCGTTATCATTACCTTTTGCCTTTAATTGCATCACCTGAATGTATCCTTTCATAGAGGTGAGCGGCGTTTTTAATTCATGACTCACCATGGCAATGAAATCATTTTTACGTTGTTCATCCTGCTTTTGAGCTGTTACATCCATAATCACAGCATATACACTAGCAAAATTGCCGGCTTTATCCTTTTTTACTTTACCCACAACGCGCATCCATTTACGTTCTCCCGAGGTAAGGTGCTTAATTGGATAAGTACTATCCACTGGTGTTCCTGATTTTGCACAAGCTTCAAGCACCTGGTTTACTTCTGCAACATATTCTGGTTCTATGGCACTTAATACCATATGCCAGTCGATATCTCCGAATTCGGGTAAACCATACAGCAGCCTAAACCGTGGAGACATATCTGCCTTGCCTGTCTTCAGATCGACCCGACAGCTTCCCAGTTCAGCTGCATTAAATGCAGACTGAAGGTTATCATCACTTTCCTTTAAACCCTCCAATGCAATGCTCAACTGTGTATTCATTTTTAGCTGAAAATCATTTGCGATTTTCAACTCCTCATTCTTTAATTCAAGTTCAGCCGTACGAAGTTTTACAATATTTTCCAGGTTGCTGTTAAGTTCGTCTGTAATTTGCCTGGCCTCTTCTAATTGTTCATTTCTAACCTGCAGTAGTAACTGGTGTTTTTTGAGCTCAGTTAAATCTGTTATGATGATACTTAAAGCAGTGCCCTCATCAAGTTTTAAGACTTTTAGTGATAGTTGCACAGCGATTTTTTCCTGCTCACGATTAATGAGATTCAATTCTGTCCTGGTGTCAATTTCCCAGGCGGCATCAATCACCTCCTGAGCAAAGATCCAATCTTCATTGAAAACAAAATCAAGAAGTTTCATCCCGATTACCTTTTCAAGTGGAACGGTACATAATGTTGCAAAGCGCGAATTACAATATAAAATTCGCCCATCCTGATCGAGCGTTAACGCACTTTCAGTCATTTGCTCAATAAAAATTCTGTAAGTTTGATCGGCACTTTTCAGGGTAAAAAGCTGATGACCATCCTTGCTATTTACCACCAGAGCATCTACTTCACCACTACGGATGGCGTGAATAATATCATTGGCCTCCTCAAGCTGGATTTGCAATTCCCGGTTAACGGCCTCAAGTTGAAGAATTTCTTTCGACTTTTCCATTTACTTAATCCTAATGCCTAATCCCATCAATACCTTTTCCCGATCAGAAAAATCACCAATAATCCGCCTGCAAGGCTCTGGTTTTTTCTTTAGTAACATCGGGATTGCAGTTACGTTTTCGTCTCTTACGAGCCAAGGTTGCTGGTGCGCATCGATAATTTCAAGTTCATAGCGATCCTTCAGAAATTCCTCGCAGATTTCCCTCAGGTTTTTTATTGCACGAACAGAAACCGGCGATGACCCTGCAATAAAAAGTCTTAAAAAAAAATATTCACCCTGCTCCTGCTCCATTTAAATTATTTCCAGTATTTAAATTAACTAAACTGTTTGTTTGGGGCGAATATCTAATCCAACCAACACTTTTTCAACATTTGAGAGATCGCCGATAATTTTACGAACAGGTTCTGGCACTTTTTTAACCAGGGTTGGAATGGCCAAAATCTGATCTCCTTCAGCAAGTTGTGGTTTCTCCAACAGGTCAACTATCTCAATGCTGTATTCTCCTGCAAGATGGTCTTCACAAATTCGTTTAAGATTTTCAAGGGCAATAACAGACTTTGCCGTTTTGCCCGCAACATAAAGTCGCAGCTCATAAGTTTTACCCACTATTTCTTATTTTTTTTTGCCTGGGCTTTTGATGAAGCGCCAGTATTTCCTCTACGAAAATCCGTCATCTTCGACAAAGTATCACCCATAATTTGCTTTTTTAAAGCTTCTTCCACATAGACTTTATTTAATTCTTCTTCCGCAGATTCAAATTCAGACCGGAGACTATCTATCTTAGATTCAAGAACTTTTTTCTTACGGATTAATTCCCGGTCTTTCCTGCTAATGGCCTGATCATGAATTACCTCGCTGGTTTGCTGCATCAATAGCCTGGCAGCGCGTGCAGATCCGGTTAATACACCATCTTCTGTCAGGAAGACATCTTCCAGATCAAGACCATCATCTGTAATCACAAATTCTCTAACCTGATTAGAATGTTTCATCCCTCTGGATTTCATGATATACAAGCCGCGGTTTCGCTCGCCATTGTTTTCAATATCTCTAATTAGCAACCAGGCATCAACCAATGAGGAAACACCTTCATCGGTTTGCTCATTCACAATATTATTAAGCGTAAGTGCAGTGAACATTACCGTAATTTGTTCAGCTTGTAAGAAGTCGATCAAACGAACCAACATCGTTTTTACCTCACCCACCGAACCTATCGTGATCAGATTCGTTATTGGATCAAGGATAACCACATCTGGCTTAAACTTTTTAATTGCTTTATGGATGGCTACCAGGTGCATTTCTAAACCATAAAGGGTTGGTCTGGAAGCATAAAATGATAAATAGCCATTATCTAAATGGGTTTGTAAATCCATTCCAATAGATTTCATATTTCTGATAATCTGCTTTGGAGATTCTTCAAAAGCGAAAAAAAGACATTTCTCTTTTCTAAGACAGGTAGCATTAGCGAAGCTGGCAGCAATACTGGTTTTACCAGTTCCCGCCGTACCCGAAGCTAAAATGCTACTCCCTTTATAGAATCCTTTATTACCAAGCATTTTATCCAAAGCCGAAATGCCGGATGAAATACATGTTGATGAAACCTCTTTATTAAGTTCGAGAGAAGTAACAGGTAATACAGAAATCCCTTCTTTATCTATAAGGAAAGGATATTCGTTAGTACCGTGTACAGACCCCCGGTATTTTACGATTCTAAGTCTTCTTGTAGAAATTTGATTAATAATTCTATGATCGAGTAAAATCACACAATCTGAAACATATTCTTCCAGCCCTTGTCTGGTTAAACTTTTTTCTCCCCTTTCACCAGTAATGATGGCGGTAACTCCTTTTGCTTTTAAAAACTGGAAAAGCCTTCTGATTTCGGCACGAAGAATAGCATCATTATTCAATCCTGAAAAAAGGTTTTCTATAGTATCTAGTACAACGCGTTTAGCCCCAATGCTATCAATGGCATACCCGAGGCGGATAAAAAGACCTTCCAGATCGTATTCCCCGGTTTCTTCTATTTCCGAACGGTCGATATGTACATAATCAATCCGGATTTTTTTTTCCCCTTCCAATTTCTCCAGGTCAAATCCAAGAGAAGCTACATTGGTTTTAAGTTCGTCTGCCTTCTCCTCAAATGCCATAAACACACCTGGCTCATTATAATCCAATGCACCTCTAACAATGAATTCGATGGAAAAAAGTGTTTTACCCGATCCCGCTTCACCACAAATAAGTGTAGGCCGGTTTGATGGAAGCCCTCCTAATGTAATTTCATCCAGACCTGATATCCCCGTTCGGGTTTTTGAAATGCCAGTCAATAGTTCAGACCTGGACTTGCTAGTGCTTTTAGCCATTAATTATGCGTTAAAAACTAAATGTATGAATAATATTATATGTAGTAAAATCCCCATTAAACAAGACGGAATAAAAGCTAGGGATTTCATAGTGATTGGAATACTTACTTTTTAAATAAGTATTTTATTTAGTGATAGTTACACAACAGATTAAAGACGTATTAGTTTGCTACCCTAACTAAATAAAAATCAAATAAATATGTCAAGGGAAAATTGTTTACCTATAAATATCATTTAGACAGGAATATAACTTACAAGAATTAGAAGCGTGTTTATGAGCATAGAAATACCCGATAAATGCCGCCGTATTTGTATATAAGATGGAAGAAATTTATGGATCGTTTGAGATAAACCTAACTTGTTCCAAACCAACATCCTAAGGTAGATAAAATAAATTAACCAATGTGCGCATAAATTGCAATCAGGCTTTTATAGCTGATCAGGTGAACAAACCGTTCAGTTACAAAAACTTCATGGATTTGTTGAGATTCGCCCTGTAACTATCTGAGACAGGAACGAGATGCTTGTCTAAGATGAGTGTTTTGCCTTCAATACCATCTATTTTACTCAAGCTGATAATAAATGACCTATGAATCCTTAAAAAAAATTGCTGTGGTAATTTATGTTCGATATTTTTTAAAGAAGAATGGATGGAATAATCAACGTTTCCAACCAATTGAATTTTTACATAATCGCCTATGGCTTCAAAATATAAAATATCTATCACTTTCACCCGGCGAACAATATTAGAATCTCTAATAAAGATGAATTCAGGAAAATTCACCTCCTGATTGGCCTGATTTCTACTTACAGTGGCTTTAGCTTTTTCGATGGCTTTTAAAAATCTCGCAGCTGAAATGGGTTTGAGCAGAAAGTCGACTACATTCAGACTGAAGGCTTCAACAGCATGTTCTGCTATAGAAGTGGTAAATATGATTAATGGCGGTTTATCCTCTAAAATTTTTGCGAGTTCCAGCCCACTCATACCTGGCATCAGAATATCTAAGAAAATAAGATCGATCTTATTTTCTGTAATTTGTTGATGAGCTTCGATGGCATCCTCACATTCTGCAACTAGTGTAAGCGAGGTATCCATAGACAATAACTTTTTAATCAGGAGTCTAAAAATCTTATTATCGTCAACAATCAAACAGTTCATTAAGCGTTTTTTTTTCTACTAACTTACAAAAATACGCTTATAAAAAAAGAATATCCGGGTACAAATCTATGATAATTTTATCCTCTCATTCGAAGGTATAGACCTTTGCTACTGATGTAGTATTAACGTACCTAAACAATACACTATTTCGAGGCAAAACTTAACGAAAGAATGATCTGATCAAGAAAATTAGCCAGATCATTCTTTAATTTTAAAAGGGGATAAATTACTTTTTAGTGTTCATTTGATAATAAGGGTGATCCAATTTTAGATAATGTTCTTGTATTTTTGAGGATTCCCTAAATGATTAATGGTTGATTTAAGATATGGGGTAATTCGGATTCCATATCAAACATTCAGTAATTAGTCAGCATATTATTTCTTCTTTCTGCCTGTCTGATCAGCTGGATTTCCCCATATCAATTAATACTTCACAATTTTAAATTCTGTTCTTCTGTTTGCCTGATGTTCTGCAATAGAGCAAGCCACACCATTTTTGCACCTGTTTACCAACTGCGTTTCTCCATATCCCTTAGCCTTCATGCGGCTTCTTGCGATACCTCGGCTAACCAGATAATTAACTGCAGATTGTGCGCGTCGCTGAGAAAGATCTATATTATAAATATCTGACCCCCGGCTATCTGTATGCGATCCCATTTCGATTTCCAGTGTTGGATTATCCCGCATAATACGTACCGTTTCATCAAGTATTTTGGCAGCATCGGGCCTGATATTATCTTTATCGAAATTGTAATGAATATTTTTAATCTCTATCCGGGTTCCAACTACAAAAAGTGGTTGTAGGTAGAGATTTACTTCCAATGTATCAGATTTAGTGAGGCCAACAGTGGTTACACTTGCAGAATCACTATAATATTTTGTTTTCTGACCAAGCAGCGTATAATTAGTATTTTTATCCAGTTCGAAGAAGTATTTTCCGGAGTCTGCTGTAAGTTGTTTTCCAACTAACCGACGGTCTTCCGTTAAGAGTGTTACATCAGTTAATGGAAGTATCGCTCCAGTTGTTTTATTATAGGAAACACCTTTTAAAGCGAGGATGATTTTTGGTTTCTGAATGCCAAAACTATAAATATCATCACCTCCTTTTCCACCCTTCCTATTAGATGACAGGTAACCCATACCAAGGTCTGCCGAAGGTAATGACGTTTTAATAAATGCAAAATCATCACCTGGAGAATTAATAGGATAATGGAGGTTAACGGGCTTAGTCCAGCTATTTCTTTCTCCCTGGGTTACAAATAGATCGAGCCCGCCCATACCTGGCAAACCATTACTGGAATAATACAGCACACCATCTATCCCTATTGAAGGGAACATCTCATTGCCGCTGGTATTAATAGAATTTCCTGCATTTTCGGGCTTGCTCCAGCTGCCATCGTTCTGTAAGATACTGTACCAGATATCGGTACCGCCAAGGCTACCTGGCATATCAGAAGAAAAGTATAGTGTTTTTTCATCCTGGCTCAGGCTGGCTTGCCCGAGCGAGTAGGACGATACATTATTATATGGAAAGGGCTTCATCTCCCATTTACCATCCTTTGCGATATAAATATAAAGTTCGATGTTGTTTGTTCTGAACTTTCTTTTGCCCACAATTTCTATTTCACTATCCTTTTTGCCCACATACGTTCGTGAAACAAAAAGCATATCTCCTGCCTTATTGCTCACCACAGGCCCAACATGGTAACTTCCATCGTTATATGGAGCAACATCCAGCATAGGTAAACTCAGTGTACTATTTTCTGCCCTCTCGGCCTTAAATACCCGAAGATAGGAATGTCCTGTTCTGCCTGATATGCTAACAGATTCGCTCGTCTCTGCCTCTCCTGTATAATAAGCTTTACCAGCAGCAAGGGGAAATAAACTAAACTCAGAATTTACCGTATTAACTAGTGCTTCGTTCTTGATGACATGTGCGGTAGGCCTGGATAGCCATACCTGCGCTGAATCACATCCAATTATATCATTAAGTACTTTTTTACCATCCCCTGTTTTCTGTGCATAATTTTCAAATACCTTTTTAGCTTCTTTATATCGGAAATTCGATTTGAGTACCGCACCGTAGGCCAGCAGATTTTCATCCTTGCTTTCCGGATAGGTAACCAATCTTGAAAACCAGTTTTCGGCTGCTTCATAATCATTAATCTGCGCATAACAGTAAGCCAGTTTTTCAATATCTGCCATCCTTGGAACTTTCACATCCACCAATTTAAGATAGGCAGGAATGGCCTGAGCGTAATCGTAACTGTCATACTTAAGTTTTGCCCTTTCCCTTAGCGAGAGTTGTTCCTGCGTTTTGCCTTCATTACAAAATAACAAGACTGTAAAAAGAGGCAGTAAGAGATATTTAAAATTTATATTCATAACGTATCTTATTGTTATACAGAATTAAAAGAAGCGTGGACTAAGCAAACGGTTTAATTTTGACGGGAAGGTTAAACCAAGGGTGATTTCATGTGAGCCATTTTGTACACTACTCAACCCGCTGGTGATATAGTCATAAGAATAACCTATCCTAAACCGACTGGAAGCATAAAATTGTACAATCCCGGATAGTGAATTGGAATTACTTAATGTTTGACCTCGTCTGAAATCCTTATCCCATAGGTTTACACCTGTGCGAAATCCACCGCCAATCCAAAACCTATCCCCGAACACAAACATTGCATTTAAATCCAGACTACTTGGTCCTTTAAAATCTTCTTTCCAGAGCAAACTTGGTCTAAGTTTTAATCCTTCGGAAAGTTCAAACAAAGCTCCCGTCATGATATAATAATGGCGCTTACGCTTGATATTCTGTTGCGTTGCAGTATCCCATTGAAATATATCATTGGATACATCCCCTGAAAATAAATCCATTACAGAGGCCCCGACATAATATCGGGGACTACTATAATAGATGCCAAATCGGGCATCCGGAATAAAACTACTCAGGTTGCCATTGGTAACTGTAGGATCATCCACTTCAACGGGACGTAGGGATGCGCCATCAATGGCATAATTGGTTACTCCTGCTCCTAAGCCGAAGCTTAGCCGCTTTGTATCATCACCATTTAACCTTATCCTATAGGCATAATTTAAATAAATGGAATTGGCGGTCTGTGAGCCAAGTTTATCTGCAGTGATTTGAACACCAAGACCGACATTCTTTTTCGTACTCTCCGTTACGCCGTCCAAAGAAAGCTGTCCTGTTTGCGGTGCACCCTTCAACCCAGCCCACTGTGTGCGGAGTGCAAGTTGTGCAAATAGTTCTTCCTTATAGCCTGCATAAGCAGGGTTTACACTAAGAGAATTAAATATGTACTGCGTAAACTGGATATTCTGTTGTGCCATTACCGGCAGTTTTATCAATAAAACTATCGCTACTGCAAGTAGGGCTTTTTTTATAACAGGCTTCTTCATTTTTGATTCTGTTTAGTATTATCTTTTTAATAAAACCGGTCCGGCAACTGTTTGTGAATTGTTCCCTTTCTTAAGCGTAATCTTATAGAAGTAAGTACCTTCATTAAGTCCATAACCTGTCCAGTCGTTTCTATATCCCTTCATTCTGTAAACCTGGTTACCCCAGCGATTGTAGATTTCGATATCTACTGAATCAAACGATTCCAATCCTACAATAAAGAAGGTGTCATTCTTACCATCACCATTTGGCGTGAAAACATTCGGAATAAAGAACCCTTCTATGGTAATCGTTCCGATAGCTTCATTTGTCCAGTTTCCATTTGCATCTTTAACACGGTAGACAAAAGTATCCACTCCTGTGAAGCCCGGATTAGGTGTATACACTACCGTACCATCCGTATTTACTTTTACGCTACCATTTTTTGGCTGGGTAATAATCTGGATACTGCTTCGGTCTATTGTAGATCCGTTGCCGCTATCATTACCTAATATATCCATTTGTATAGGCGTATTGAACCCGGTTTGAGTTACATCATTAATTGCAAAAGGTATAGTAGCTGTAATAGCGATATTTACCGTTGCTGGATTTGATGTTACACCAGACTGGTCTTTTACAGTATAAACAAAGCTATCCGGTCCGCTATAATTAGGATCTGGAACATAAGTAACGGTTCCATCTTTGTTAATGGTTAAAGTACCATGTGCCGGAGGCGTAACAATAAGTACCGTAAGCGGATCCAGTGGTGTACTTCCGGGTACATCGTTCGTCAATATCGGAATGGTAACAGGAACACCTTGTTTAGTGGTGGTATTATCATTCGTGGCAACCGGTGGATGCTCCAGCTTGGTAACCGTTGGATTATCGTTATTCACATTCGATCCAGAAGTATCACTTACAGTTTTGCCTGATTCATCTTTTGAAGTTACAGTTGCCGTATTTGTTACGTTTCCACGATTTATATCTGTTGAAGTAACTAGATAGGTCCGTTTAACCGTTACAGCAGCACCTGGAGCCAAAACTCCAGGTATACTGATTGCTGCACTTGTTATGATTGGGTCATTCAAAACGATATTGCTCAGTACAGTAGTTCCGGTATTGGTGATCGTAAATAAATATTCTATACTATTTCCAAGCACGAAATTTCCATTTACACCAGTACCCGTATTCGTTACCGTTTTAACCAGTGCGATACTACTTACTTTTGGAAGCGGCGTAACCGTACAAGTCGGACACGTTGGGCTAGCCGGGTTATTCGGATCTACCGGGTTACCGCTTTCTGAATCATCAGTAATCGGGTTGCCTTTCGGATCTGTACCCTTACCTGTTGCCAGGTTGTCTACCCGGCCTGCATCAACATCAGCTTGCGTAACTGTGTAAGAAGCAGTGAAAGTATTGTTGTCTACTGCACCAGGAGCCAAAGTGATCGGTCCGCCAACTACCGTTACCTTAGCATCTGTAATGCGTATACCACTTACCGTTACGTTACCCGTGTTTTCTACTTTAAAGGTATAATTGATTTTCTCACCTACCTTCGCTCTGCCATCTCCGTTTGCATCAATAAATGCCCCGGTTTTAGTTAATCGGATGGCAGGAGTTGATGGTAATGGCGTAACCGTACAAGTCGGACACGTTGGGGTAGCCGGGTTGTTCGGATCTACCGGGTTACCGTTCTCTGAATCATCAGTAACCGGGTTGCCTTTTGGATCTGTACCCTTACCTGTTGCCAGGTTGTCTACTCGGCCCGCATCAACATCAGCTTGCGTAACTGTGTAAGCCGCAGTGAAGCTTGTCGCGTCAACCGCACCAGGAGCCAGTGTGATCGGTCCGCCAACTACCGTTACCTTAGCATCTGTAATGCGGATACCACTTACCGTTACGTTACCCGTGTTTTCTACTTTAAAGGTATAAGTAATCGTCTCACCTACTTCAGCCTTGCCGTTATTGTTCGCATCAGCGAATGTTCCGGTTTTAGTTAACCGGATGGCAGGAGTTGATGGTAATGGCGTAACCGTACAAGTCGGACACGTTGGGGTAGCCGGGTTGTTCGGATCTGTAGGATTCCCGTTTTCTGAATCATCAGTAACCGGGTTGCCTTTTGGATCTGTACCCTTACCTGTTGCCAGGTTGTCTACTCGGCCTCCATCAACATCGGCTTGCGTAACTGTGTAAGCCGCAGTGAAGCTTGTCGCGTCAACCGCACCAGGAGCCAGTGTGATCGGTCCGCCAACTACCGTTACTTTAGCATCTGTAATGCGTATACCACTTACCGTTACGTTACCCGTGTTTTCTACTTTAAAGGTATAATTGATTTTCTCACCTACCTGCGCTCTGCCATCTCCGTTTGCATCAATAAATGCCCCGGTTTTAGTTAATCGGATGGCAGGGCTTGCTGGTAATGGCGTGATCGTACAAGTCGGACACGTTGGGGTAGCCGGGTTGTTCGGATCTGTAGGGTTACCGTTCTCTGAATCATCAGTAACCGGGTTGCCTTTCGGATCTGTACCCGTAGCGGTAGCTAAATTGTCTACTCTTCCTGCATCAACATCGGCTTGCGTAATTGTGTAAGCCGCTGTGAAGCTTGTCGCGTCAACTGCACCAGGAGCCAGCGTTACTGGTCCACCTGTTACCGTCACTTTCGGATCCGTGATTTTAATGTCACTTACTGTTACGTTACCCGTGTTTTCTACCTTGAAGGTATAAGTGATTGTCTCACCTACTTCGGCCTTGCCATTATTGTTCGCATCAACGAATGTTCCGGTTTTGGTTAAGCGGATCGCAGGGCTTGCTGGTAATGGCGTGATCGTACAAGTCGGACACGTTGGGGTAGCCGGGTTATTTGGATCTGTAGGATTACCGTTTTCTGAATCATCAGTAACCGGGTTACCTTTCGGA
>NZ_JAXCWE010000030.1:0-979 GCF_034045265.1 Pedobacter sp. CFBP9032
ATCTGTACCCGTAGCGGTAGCTAAATTGTCTACTCTTCCCGCATCAACATCAGCTTGCGTAACTGTATAAGCCGCGGTGAAGCTTGTCGCGTCAACTGCACCAGGAGCCAGCGTTACTGGGCCACCTGTTACCGTCACTTTCGGATCCGTGATTTTAATGTCACTTACTGTTACGTTACCGGTATTTTCTACCTTGAAGGTATAAGTAATCGTCTCACCTACTTCAGCCTTGCCGTTATTGTTCGCATCAGCGAATGTTCCTGTTTTAGTTAAGCGGATGGCAGGGCTTGCTGGTAATGGCGTGATCGTACAAGTCGGACACGTTGGGGTCGCCGGGTTGTTCGGATCTGTAGGGTTACCGTTCTCTGAATCATCAGTAACCGGGTTGCCTTTCGGATCTGTACCGGTAGCGGTAGCCAAATTATCTACTCTTCCCGCATCAACATCAGCTTGCGTAACTGTATAAGCCGCGGTGAAGCTTGTCGCGTCAACCGCACCAGGAGCCAGCGTTACTGGTCCACCTGTTACCGTAACTTTCGGATCCGTGATTTTAATATCACTTACCGTTACGTTACCGGTATTTTCTACCTTGAAGGTATAAGTAATCGTCTCACCTACTTCAGCCTTGCCGTTATTGTTCGCATCAGCGAATGTTCCGGTTTTAGTTAAGCGGATCGCAGGGCTTGCTGGTAATGGCGTGATCGTACAAGTCGGACACGTTGGGGTAGCCGGGTTATTTGGGTCTGTAGGGTTACCGTTCTCTGAATCATCAGTAACCGGGTTGCCTTTCGGATCTGTACCCGTAGCGGTAGCTAAATTGTCTACTCTTCCTGCATCAACATCGGCTTGCGTAACTGTGTAAGAAGCAGTGAAAGTGGTATTATCTGTTGCACCAGGAGCCAATGTTACTGGGCCACCTGTTACCGTCACTTTCGGATCCGTGATTTTAATGTCACTCACCGTTACGTTACCGGTATTT
>NZ_JAXCWE010000031.1:0-672 GCF_034045265.1 Pedobacter sp. CFBP9032
TTGGCCCAAAAGTAACAAAAGTCCAAGGCTTGGATCTGATGTCGGATTAGCGCGTCGAAATTTTGATGGCGGTAGCGCAAGGGCTCGATTTTCTTTTAATAAAGATTTATTTTAAGGAGCCGTTCGCGCTACCTTGGGTTTGAGGTATTTGAAACGTTGGTGCAAAAATTTCAACGGCTTCTCCATCCATCATTTCCTAGGCCGGAGAGCAGGGTGGCAATAGCATGAGGAGAAAATAGTATGCAGACTTAGATTTATAACAAGAATGGCGATCGCTATCACTACCCAACAAGGCCAAACCACCGTTTTTTCGTTCTGCTCTTAGACCGGCATGGTCAATTTTTTGGGATGGCACTGACCTAGCCTATCTACTGACTTGGATAAAAAAATTGCGAGCCGGCAGTTTTGTTTCTTTTGCTGTCAAAAGAAAAAAGGCCCGTCCGGCCAGGACACGATAAAATCCTTTTAACACGAAGCGTAAAAGACTTTTTTTTGTAGCATTCATCTATCGGCTGGTGTGATCACTTGCCGTAAACTTTTCCTGCTGCGCAGCCTTGCCTCGGCTGGCCGCCGAAAGGCTTTTACTTTTGGCTTGGCCCAAAAGTAACAAAAGTCCAAGGCTTGGATCTGATGTCGGATTAGCGCGTCGAAATTTTGATGGCGGTAGCGCAA
>NZ_JAXCWE010000032.1:0-650 GCF_034045265.1 Pedobacter sp. CFBP9032
TTTAAAATAAAGCTACTTAATCATGTACTTCGATCAGTACTTCATTAAACCCGCTTTCGCTACATTGACATCTCTTTTAAGAACTTATCAGGCAAGACCTCACGGCCGCCTTTTCTATATATATCTTCAAACTTCAGTTCGCTTAAGTCGTATTCGTCTTAGCTTGTTTTTCGTTTGTTTCAATCTTGTTTTTATAATCGTAATGACATCCGCCACCTGATCTTTTTCCCTTCCTTTCGGTTGGGAGTGCAAAGGTAGAAATCTTTTTCCAACTTCCAAATAAAATAAATTTTATTTTTTCATTGTTATTTTTCTCTCCTGCTTTTCAATTTGCTGGTCTCTCAACCAGCGCCCCATTCCTTCCGAAGCGGGATGCAAAGGTAATGATTTTTTCCAATCCTGCAGATTTTATTTGAAATAATTTCTGCGCCTTTATCTACCTCACTATATCATTAAACCGCTTTTCAGCACATCCGTTTCCTCCGAAGCGGGATGCAAAGGTAGCAAAAATTAATACCCCAGCAAATGCCAGGGAGGATAAAATACGAGGTAAATCGTAAGCCACTGTAAATCATCAGGAATAATTTAAAAAAGTTAAAACATTTTTAAAAGATTGGTGTTAGCGGGAGCGGCCTGCCGAAATACTATTG
>NZ_JAXCWE010000033.1:0-584 GCF_034045265.1 Pedobacter sp. CFBP9032
TATTTGTTTTGGCTCTATCCATCGTACTTTTAAATCAGACTCACAAAACTGTGGAGAATAAGGGAGTCGAACCCTTGACCTCCTGCGTGCAAGGCAGGCGCTCTAGCCAGCTGAGCTAATTCCCCCTCTAGTAGTTGTTAGTTCTTGGTGTTTGCTTGTTAGTATTTGGCTTGCGCTTTTCCTAACTCCTAATACCTATAACCTAACTCCTTAATTAGTAGTCTCGGGCAGGCTCGAACTGCCGACCTCTACATTATCAGTGTAGCGCTCTAACCAGCTGAGCTACGAGACTTTGTTATGAGTAATGGGTGATGAGCAATAAGTAATATTTGCATATCTCTTTTTCCTCTTCTTCATACTCAATCTCTCTTCCCTGTTACTAATTTCTAGTGGGTTTTGTATTTTTTTATATATATCAACCAAATAAAAACTAAAGCTTCACTTTAAGTAAGTGCATCGTGTCTTGCGACACTTATTTGTTTATCGTCTTAAGACGCTCTAAAATGAGATGTTCCAGCCGCACCTTCCGGTACGGCTACCTTGTTACGACTTAGCCCTAGTTACTTGTTTTACCCTAGGCAGCT
>NZ_JAXCWE010000034.1:0-569 GCF_034045265.1 Pedobacter sp. CFBP9032
AACACCACGACCTATATGTTGTTAAATGCCTTATATGGTGAAAAATTTAGCGAATTGATAAATATCGTCGATTTGTTAACCACCTTAGACACCTAAGCTAGACAGCCAATTGTTAAACACCACGGCTTAGTTGTTCTTAAATGTCTTAGATTGTGAAAAAATTTAGCTAATTGTAAGATACATCTTTGATTGGTTAACTACCTTAGACACCTAAGCTGGACAGCAAATGTTTAAACCCCACGGCTTAGTTGTTCTTAAATGCCTTAGATGGTGAAAAAATTTAGCTAATTGTAAAATACATCTTTGATTTGCTAACCACCTTATACACCTAAGTTAGACAGCAAAATGTTAAACACCACGGCCTATATGTTCTTAAATGTCTTAGATGGTGAAAAAAATTTAGTTAATTGTAAAATACATCTTTGATTTGTTAACCACTTTAGACACCTAAGCTAGACAGCAAAATCTTAAACACCACGACCTATATGTTGTTAAATGCCTTATATGGTGAAAAATTTAGCGAATTGATAAATATCGTCGATTTGTTAACCACCTTAGACACCTAAGCT
>NZ_JAXCWE010000035.1:0-545 GCF_034045265.1 Pedobacter sp. CFBP9032
CATCCCCCGTGTACTCTTTATTACTTTCTTCTACTCATATGCCTTTTGCGCCATATGGTATGCTTTTTTGCTCTTGTTATGATGTCTCATACCTCACTTTGTATTGCTACGCTGATCGGTGAGCACAAACACAACAGTCGCCTATTGTTGTTTGCTCTTCTTTTTTAACTTCTTCCAATATGTCAAAGAACTTTATTAAGGTATAAGGTTTAGGGTATAAGGGTGGAGGGTTTCATTGTCCTCTGCCCAAGCCTAAGCTTATTCCTTATTAGTCAAAAACTCCGGTCTCGAACCGTTTAATACTTTTTATCGTATCTGCCCCATGGCGTTTCTTCTTGTCTTAATCTTTATGTCAATGTAGATCATCGATCCCGATGATATATTTTGTTTTTATTTTCTGTTGTCGTTTAGTTTCAGCTACAGGTGTTAACCTTATACCCTATACCTCTCAACCCTCAACCTTTAATGGTGGAGAATAACGGAGTCGAACCGTTGACCTCCTGCGTGCAAGGCAGGCGCTCTAGCCAGCTGAGCTAATCCCCCAG
>NZ_JAXCWE010000036.1:0-508 GCF_034045265.1 Pedobacter sp. CFBP9032
AAAGGTGTAGGGTTTCATGTGCCCCAACCTAAGCTCCGTTTCAGCTTCGTTAGTCAAAAACTACGGTCTCGAACCGTTTAATACTTTTTATCGTATCTGCCCCATGGCGTTTCTTCTTATCTTAATCTTTATGTCAATGTAGATCATCGATCCCGATGATATCTTTTTTATCTATTCGTTTTTTAAAAGCTTTCTGCTTTGGTCTTTAAGCCCCTTTAGCTTAGTGGTGGAGAATAACGGTCCCGATAGCTATCGGAACGAACCGTTGACCGGTCGCCATTCTTCATGGTGGAGAATAACGGAGTCGAACCGTTGACCTCCTGCGTGCAAGGCAGGCGCTCTAGCCAGCTGAGCTAATCCCCCAGAGTATCAAGTCTGTTAGTCTCTAGTCCAAAGTCTTTAGTCTAATTGACTTACGACTTAAGACTCAAAACTGATGACTCTTTAATGGTAGTCCCGTCCAGATTTGAACTGGAGACCCCTACATTATCAGTGTAGTGCTCTAACC
>NZ_JAXCWE010000037.1:0-460 GCF_034045265.1 Pedobacter sp. CFBP9032
ATTACTAAAAAATATTCAAACATGAAAAATGCATTCAAATTAGGCTTTTTAGCTTTAGCTTTATCTTTATCAGTTGTTGCTTGTAACTCAGAAAAAAAAGCTGAAGGTGCTGATACAACTTTAACTGATTCTTCTACTATCGTTACTGACACTACTGGTGTTGATACTGTTGTTAAAGATTCTACAGTAAAAGATACTACTGTAAAAGCTACTACAACTACTACAGAAGAAGTTAAACACTAGTCTAACTTTATTTTATATAGAAAAGTCCTTAGGATCAACATCTTAAGGACTTTTTTATTTTTTTTTAAATTTTATGGGTTACCTTTTTAATATCTCTGTATTAAGGGTAAATTAATTAATTACTAAAAAATATTCAAACATGAAAAATGCATTCAAATTAGGCTTTTTAGCTTTAGCTTTATCTTTATCAGTTGTTGCTTGTAACTCAGAAAAAAAA
>NZ_JAXCWE010000038.1:0-427 GCF_034045265.1 Pedobacter sp. CFBP9032
CGCCTACAAGCGGTCGGAGCCCACAAGTTGGGTGACGGCGTGCCTTTTGCATAATGAGCCTACGAGTTAATGTTACTAGCGAGGTTAAGCACTTCAGGTGCGGAGCCGGAGCGAAAGCGAGTCTGAATAGGGCGCTTAGTTAGTAGTATTAGACGCGAAACCTTGTGATCTACCCATGGGCAGGTTGAAGCTTTGGTAACACAAAGTGGAGGACCGAACCGGTTGACGTTGAAAAGTCTTCGGATGACCTGTGGGTAGGGGTGAAAGGCCAATCAAACTGGGAGATAGCTCGTACTCCCCGAAATGCATTTAGGTGCAGCGTCGTGTATAAGTTTATTAGAGGTAGAGCTACTGATTGGATGCGGGGGAGTCAAATCCTACCAATTCCTGACAAACTCCGAATGCTAATAAATGTTCCACGGCAGTG
>NZ_JAXCWE010000039.1:0-416 GCF_034045265.1 Pedobacter sp. CFBP9032
TTATGGAATGTAATTGGTGATATTTTCGACGTTTCCGGTAATATAAAAATAAGTAGCAATCACCGTTTGATAGGCAACCAAAGACGTATAATATAATTTTTCGGCTTCATATTGAAGCTGCAAAGCATCGTTCACATCTTTTACGGAAGAAAGACTGTTTTCCATTCTTTTTCTTACCATTTCTGTTGTGGTATATGTCTGTTTTCTCGCAGCATCAAATGTTTCGTTCTGTTCTTTAAAGCTGATCAATTTATTCTCAGAAATTTTGGTCGCCAAATTCACTGATTTCTGCTTTTGATTGATCAAAAGATCGGCTTCTTTTATTAAAGATTGCGAAGCCAGATTTCTGGATTTTCTTTCAGGATCAAAAAGCGTCCATTGCATTTCTATCCCAACCAACCATGGCGGAGTAATCA